>NZ_JBHVSY010000001.1:136513-371789 GCF_042884935.1 Streptomyces sp. NPDC058092 | reverse complement strand
TTGGCCACCGCCACCGTGGCACTCCTTGCCACCACCATGGCCACCGCCGCCGTGGCCCTCCTTGCCACCACCTTGGTAACCGCCACCGCCGCCGTGACCCTCCTTCCCACCACCTTGGTAACCGCCACCGCCGCCGTGACCCTCCTTCCCACCACCTTGGTAACCGCCACCGTGGTCACCGCCGTGGCCACCGCCCGCTCCGGTAGGTCCAGTAGGTCCAGTAGGTCCGTCCGGACCGGCGGGTCCGGTAGCGCCCGTCGCACCATTGAGACCGGTCGCACCCGTCGCACCGTTCGGACCCGTCGCACCATTGGGACCGGTCGCATCCGTCGCACCCGTCGCACCGTTCGGACCCGTCGCACCCGTCGCACCGTTCGGACCCGCCGCACCATTGGGACCGGTCGCACCCGTCGGTCCGGTCGGGCCCGTGGGCCCGGCAGGCCCGACAGTGCAGGCCGCCCTGGTGATGGTGTTGTCGTCCGGGGTGACCTCACCATTGCGCGCCAGGGCCCGGCCCTCGATCGCCGTGCCGGTCTGTGCATGGAAGGAGTTGGTCCCAATGGTGGCCGAACTGCCCACCTGCCAGAACACATTGCACGCCTGAGCCCCATTGATGAGGCTGACATTGCTTGCCGACCCCGTGATCAAAGTGCTGGCAATCTGGAAGATGAAGACAGCACTGGGGTCCCCCTCCGCATCGAGGGTGACGGTACCGCTGTTCGCCAGCGGCCCGGTGGAGTTGTAGACGCCGGGCGTCAGCGTCACTCCGGCGAGATCCCCCGCCACACTGGCGGTCGGAGCCCGACCGGCCGCGTCGTTGTAGGCGATGGTCAGGTCGGACTGGGCCTGGAGAGCCGCGGCGTTTCCCACGTTCTGAGAGCCGTTGACGATGCCGGGCGGAAATCCCGTCACCGAGGACCCCGGGCTGAGCCCCAGGTCTCCATTGATGACGCTGGGGCCGGTGTTGGTGACGGTCTGACCGGCCGGCACCGCGTAGCTGGTGTCGGTTCCCAGCGCCACCGGAGCTTCCGCCCCGTAGGCAGCGGAAGCCCACAACGTATTGGCGCTCAGCACGGTCACGCCGGACAACACGGCGAAGGTCGCCCTGAGCCAGATGCGTCTGCACCGAGTGGGCGTACGACCGTCTGGACGAGGAGCGGACGGGATGGCAGCCACAGCCATGGAAGGTGACCTTTCTCTTTCCTGAGGAAGTGCGGCTGCCGACCCGTAGTCAGTGTGTCCAGGCCACGAAGATGCACCTGAGCCACCGCGGCCGCTGGAGCGGAAGACCGCAGAGCATGCACCACCGCATTCGGAAAGTGACGGCCCGTCACTTTCCGTTCATGGAGTGCGCGGCTCATGGGAACATATGAGGAAATTAAAGCCAGTAGGCGCGGGGGTGACCTGCCCGCCTTGCGCCTTACCCTCACGCCATCGGCGGCGCCGCGTGACTCGTCCGGCTCACCGTTCCACAGTCGCTTCCGGGCAGACTCGCGCATGGGATGCCCCGTGGGGACGAGCCTGCTACCGGAAGTCCCCCTGTCCGGCGATCCTGCGCACCGTGTGCAGCAGGTACTCCTTGCGGGTGAGGGGATCGCGGTCGGTGCGCGGCCGGGCCGGGGGCGCACCTCTGACCGCCCGATAGGAGTCGAATTCGGATTCCAGGACCCCTTCGCCGCGCGTCAGGGCCGGGAGCCGCTGTTGCAGTCCGTGGACCCGGGCCGCCGGAACTTCTCCCTCCAGCACGCATACGGCACCGTTCGGGGCCGGTGTCCCGGGGACGGCACCCAGATGTGCGAGTACGGGCAGGACCGGGCCGAGCAGGTCCGTGGGGAGTTCCAGGCGGAAGCGGTGCATCGGTTCGTGGACGGTGGTGCCGGCCTGCTTCAGTGCGCTCATCAGGACCAGGGGGGTCAGATTGCGGAAATCCCCGGCGGTACTCGACATGCTCTTGTCGAAGACACCATGGGAATGACTCTGCCGGGGCCAGTAGCCGGAATGCGTCATGGTGACGACGCAATCGGTGACCTGCCAGCCGTGAATTCCTTGCCGCAGGGTCTCCCCGACGGTCTCCTCCACCGCTCTCATCAGCGAGTACGGCATCGATCCGAGTTCCACCTCCAGCCGGTATTCGATGCCGCTGCCGATCGGCGCCGGATCGACCCGAAGGCCGACGGTCGCCAGAAAGGGATTGGGGTCCTGGCCGATAATCTCGTACGCCGCACCGCTACCGTTCGGCCGTTCCAGGCAAATGGTCGTGGTCTCGCGGAAGGTGACATCGATTCCGAATTCATCGGCGAGCGTCGCCTGGATCACTTCCTTCTGCACCTCGCCGTAGAGCGAGACGGACACTTCTTTCCGGACGCCGTCCTGACGCAGATTGATCAATGGGTCCTGTTCGGCGAGTTGCGCGAGAGCGAAATGCAGCGCGCCCCTGTTCACCGGAGCACTGGGGACCACGACCGATTCCAGTGTCGGCGGGGCAAACCAATCCCGCCGCCCGGTCGTGTCCGGTTCGCCGACCGTGTCGCCGACCCGGATGCCGCCGAGCCCCCGGAGCCTGGCGATCCGGCCGGCTCCGACCGCCGCCCCGCGCAGGGCCGAACCGCGGTCGAAGACACTGATCGCGGTCACTCTCCCCTCACCGCGCCCGCCCCCGCCGCGCCCGTCTCCGCCGCCGCCCACGTGTCCGTCGCTCCGGCCGAACGGCAGCCGGTCGCGGACCCGTACCGTGCCCGAGAACATCCGGACGTACGCGATCTTCTCGCCGCCCGGCCCCCGCTCGACCTTGAAGACGGTGCCCGACACCGGCCCGTCGGCATCGCCCGCGCTCGCGGGCAGCAGCTCCCTGACCCCGCTGATCAGGGCGTCCACGCCCACTCCGGTGATCGCCGATCCGAAGAACACCGGATGCACCAGCGCCTGCCCGGTCTGTACCGCCAGCTCTTCGCGCAGCCTGCGGTACGGGAGCGGCGCCGCGTGCTCGACGTACGCGGCCAGCAGCGCGTCGTCGTGGTCGGTGAGAAGCTCGGCCAGCCGGTCCGTGAAGCCCGGGTCGGCCCCGGTGTACGGCGTACAGCGGGCGTCCCGGCAGCCCCGCCCCTCGACCGATCCCATGGCGATCACGGCCGGGGTGAGTTTCTCCGAAATGCTCCGCAGAAGGGATTCCTCCTGCGCGCCGCCACGATCGACCTTGTTCACGAAAATAAGCGTCGGAATGCGCAGGCGTCGCAACGTCCGCATCAGAACACGGGTCTGCGCCTGTACGCCCTCCACCGCAGAGATCACCAGCACGGCGCCGTCGAGCACGTTGAGTACCCGTTCCACCTCGGCGATGAAATCCGGGTGGCCGGGTGTGTCGATCAGATTGACCGTGATGTCGTCGATGGGAAACGAGACGACGGCGGACTTGATCGTGATGCCGCGTTGCCGTTCCAGCGCCAGGGAATCGGTCTGGGTGTTCCCGTCGTCGACGCTGCCGATCTCGTCGATGACACCGGCGGTGTGGAGCAGCCGCTCGGTCAGGCTCGTCTTACCGGCGTCGACATGCGCCAGAATTCCCAGATTCAGCGTGTGCACGAAACTCCATGTCTTCAAGATCGGTGACAATTTCCGTCTGAATGAACATGAGAGTTCCGCGCATGATCTTCTCCTCGGTCGATCGAGTGTTGGACGGGGAGTACAGCAGGCGGCCACCCCGCACTGCAACCGATTTACCAGCCGGGCATTCACTGAGCCGGGGATGCCTGCCGGAACCTGCGTGCCCGCCTCCTGCGCTTTCATACCCGGCAGCCGAGGACAAGCAGATCAGTGTCTACGCATCGGCGGGCCGCGTACGCCGTTATGCAAATTCAAAGTATGACTCCGGGCGGAGTCCCGCCGGGCACCGCGCGCGCACGTCTCGCCGGACAAGGAGAGCAAGTCTTCTCAACTCCATTTCCCCAACGGGCTGTTCAAGCCCATCGGGGGTCATTGCCGAGCCGGGCGGCGATTGGGCCGCCGCGCCGAAGCGTCGGCAAACGAGTGGACGGTCGTCGCCCAAACCTCACGTGGCGCTGCGTGCAGTCCAACGGGTGATTATTGGCTTTTCGCCACCCGAAGGGCCCACGACATGGCCCCAATGCGGCATTTTGCGCTGGCGCGAAGTGACATTCGGACTGACGGTAGATCATGTCGCCACTGCGCCACACTGAGTCGACCCCCTGTCACTCTCCGCAGTTGCGGCGGAAGGAATGTGTTCAGATGCGCTCTGCCCGCACACTGTTCGCTTCGGCCGCTGTCACCGCGGTCCTTGCCATTACCGGTCCCTCCGCCTACGCCATGGCCACGGCCGCGGATTCGGGACACCACAAGGGATCCTCGTCCTCGCACAGCGACAAGAACGGAAGGTCCGACTCTGACGAAGGCGGCCGCGGCGGCGACGAGGGCGGCCGCGGCGGCGACGAGGGCGGTCGTGGCGGCGATGAGGGCGGCCGCGGCGGCGACGAAGGCGGCCGCGGCGGCGACGAAGGCGGCCGCGGCGGCGACGAGGGTGGTCGTGGCGGCGATGAGGGCGGCCGCGGCGGCGACGAGGGCGGCCGCGGCGGCGACAAGGGCAAGCCCAGCGGCGGCGTTCAGGCCGGCGGCGGCTTCATGGCCCGGGTCGTCACCGGCGACGAAGGTGGTCGCGGCGACGACGAGGGTGGCCGCGGCGGCGACAAGGGCGGTCGCGGCGACGACGAGGGTGGCCGCGGCGGCGACAAGGGCGGTCGCGGCGACGACGAGGGTGGCCGCGGCGGCGACGAAGGCGGCCGCGGCGGCGACGAAGGCGGCCGCGGCGGCGACAAGGGCAAGCCCAGCGGTGGCGTTCAGGCCGGCGGCGGCTTCATGGCCCGGGTCGTCACCGACGACGAAGGCGGTCGCGGCGGCGACGAAGGTGGCCGCGGCGGCGCCGACGAGGGCGGCCGTGGCGGCGACGAAGGCGGTCGCGGCGGTGAGAAGGGCGGTCGCGGCGGCGACGAAGGTGGCCGCGGCGGCGACGAAGGTGGCCGCGGCGGCGACGAAGGTGGCCGCGGCGGCGACGAAGGTGGCCGCGGCGGCCGTAACGAGGGCAAGCCCAGCGGTGGCGTCAACGCCGGTGGCGGCGGGATGGCTACGACCAGCAGCAACCTGGCTGCCGGCTCGGCGCTGCTGATCGGTGGCATCGGCTTCGGTGCATACAAGCTGCGCCGTCGCCAGTCGTCGGGCGGTGCGATCGCCTGACCGGGCCCAACGGCTGACCGGTCGTTTCGTTTGTCGCGGCCGTCGTCCCTCGGGGCGGCGGCCGCGGCGGCTTCGATTGCACCACCGCCCCCACCCCCGCACCCCCCTCTCCCCTCTCCCCTCTCCAACACCGCACAACCGAAAGGCACGTTCCCATGGCCGCCCCGCAGTCTCCCGGCTCCATCCCAACCCGGACTGCCCCCGGAACCACACTGGGCCGCGCCTTGATGTGGCCCGCCGTGGCAGCCGGGGTCGGCATGCTCCTGATCTACAACTCGATCGAAACCTCGGTCGACGACAAGCCGTCGGCCCGACCCGCCGCCATCGCGCCCGCGGCCGTACCCGAGGTCCTCGGCTCCCATGCCGCGCCCCGACCCGTCACCCCGTCGGCGCCCGCCGTCGGCCCGGCGATGTCGCGTTCCGTCCCGACGCGGCTGCAGATTCCGTCCCTCGCCGTCAAGGCACCGTTCACCGACCTGTCCATCGGCGCCGACGGTCAACTGAACCCGCCGCCCCCGAACGACAGCAACTTGGTGGGCTGGTTCAAGGGCGGTGTCACCCCTGGCGAGCGTGGTGCCGCGATCGTGGCGGGCCATGTCGACACGACGACCGGTCCGGCCGTGTTCCTGCAGCTCCAGTTCCTCAAGCCGGGTTCCACGGTCGACATCACCCGCGCCGACGGCTCGGTCGCCACATTCAAGGTCGACGCCGTCGAGACGTTCAGCAAGGCGAAGTTCCCGAACAAGCGCGTCTACTCGGACACCCCGTCCGCGCAGCTGCGCCTGATCACCTGCGGCGGCCCGTACAACAGGAAGGCCAAGCACTACGAGGACAACGTGGTGGCCTTCGCCCACCTCGAATCCTCCAAGAATGGCTGACGGCCGGTCGGCGATCGACGCCGGGATACAACCATCCGCCGGACCGCGAACCGTACGGGGCGGTGCGGACCCCGAGTCCGCACCGCCCCGTACCCGCTTCTTCCTCAGCGCCGCAGACCGTCACCCTTGACCACCGTGACGAACGACGTCCAGGCCGAGGCCGCGAAGACGACGGCCGGTCCGTGCGGGTCCTTGCTGTCACGGACGGGGACGCAGGCGGTGCAGCCGTCGTTCACTTCGAGGCAATCGCCGCCGCTGTCGCCGCTGTACGAGGACTTGCGCCACGCGGGCAGGGCCGAGGCGTCCGGGACGATGTGCTCACTGCGCTTCATGCTCGTAATCCTCCGCGACCGACCTGATGAGGGCCAGGGACGCTTTGTGTGAGAGCGCATCCCCCAGTGCGTGATCGTATGCGGCCTGGCAGTCACGCACTACACCCGGAATCTCCCAGACCTTGCCCGACTTGAGGCCTTCCATGTAAGCGACGGGCGGTAGTTCCTCGAACCACATGAGCTTGACGGCACCTTCGAGCAAGGAGTGGTAACCCGCACCGAACGGGAGTACGTGGATACGGACACGACGTCGTTCCCCCAACTCCACGATGTGCCACAGTTGTTCGGCCATGACAGCCGGACCGCCAACGCAACGTCTGATTGCGGCCTCATCAAGCACCGCCCACACCACCGGCGAGTGAAAGTTCTCAAGGATTCGGGTTCGCTCGAGTCGCGTGACAAGCAGCCCGTCACGCTCCTCGTCACTCTTGGCCGGATAGCCCGAGCTGAGCACCTGCCGCGCATACGCCTCCGTCTGGAGAAGCCCTGGCACCAGGGTGCAGGCGTACTGGCGGATCACCGACGCCTGGCGTTCCAACTCCGCCGCAGCCTCGAAGTGTTCGGCAACCTTCCGCCCGTCCAACGTAGGCAGAAACCGCACGAAGAAGCCGCCCGTCTCCAGCACCTGGTCCAGCCTCTCGGCGTCCTCCACCGAGGGCCTCCGGCGCCCCGCCTCCATGTGCGCCAGGTGTGTGCGCGAGAGGATCGCACGTCGGCTCAGCTGTTCCTGCGTGAGCCCGGCCGTCTCCCGGCGGCTGCGCAACTCCTCGCCGTACGAGACCCGGGATTCGGGATTGTCCTCGATCGCCATCGGCAACTCCCTTGCGTGCGAAGCGCGTCGTCACTCTGAACCCTCTGGCGAGCGTATCCGCAAGTACCTCACTCTATGGCGTGAATCACCAACACAGAGTGAGAGGCAGAGTAATGACGACGCCCTTCGGGCAGGACGCCTTCGTCGCCCACACCGGCACCGACGTCTATGGCCCCGGCAAGGTCATCGAGGTCGACGGGGACCATCGGCGCGTACGGTTCGTCCACTTCGTGGCGACCATCAGCGCGGGCGATCTGCGCGACGCCTCACCCGAGGAG
Source organism: Streptomyces sp. NPDC058092 (assembly GCF_042884935.1). NCBI lineage: Bacteria > Bacillati > Actinomycetota > Actinomycetes > Kitasatosporales > Streptomycetaceae > Streptomyces > Streptomyces sp. NPDC058092. Next base: position 364,249 of record NZ_JBHVSY010000001.1, on the reverse strand, counting down.
ACCCATGTCATCCAGGCCTGGCTCAAGCGGAAGCAGGAGCGCTACGGCGGCGAGTGGTGAGACTTCGCGAAGTGACCGTGCGTGTACGCACGTTGCTGTACGGTGACCAATAAAACGGCCCCTATCGCTGGTTGCACCCGGCGACAAGGGCCTACACCGTCAGTGCCTACCCTCCACAAGGAGCACCAACAATGCTTCGGCATGTTATCGCCCCCGTTCGTTTCTTTTCCCAGGTGCCCAACGAGATCCTCCGACATCCCCGGCTGTCGTCCGACGCGGTCCGTATCCTCACCTGGCAGCTCTCCCTCCCCCAGGACGCCGACGAGTCCCTCTCCCGTACCGCAGCCCGTGCCGGAATCAAGAAGGGCGCCTTCAACCGCGCCAAGGCGCAGCTCAAGGAGGAAGGGTACGTACACGAGTGGCGGCAACAAGGGCTGCGCGGCCTCTGGAACACCGTGCAGCTCGTGTCGTCCGTACCGCTGACCGCCGAGGAGGCCCTCGCCGTGCGCGCGGGGCGTCCGACGGCCGCCTGTCCGGCCGCCGGCCGGCCGAGGGTTCGGGTCGCCGGTCGTCATCCCGAAAACACCCCCGAAGGGAACACCTCCAACCCTCCCCCGTGCCCGGCCCCCGAGCCGGTGCCGGCGTCCGAACCGGGGCCCGAACCGGGCTGTGCGGCACGGGAGTTGACCGACAGTCTCATCGCCCTGGATCCCCGCCTGACCGTGCCGCGCGGCATGGTCCCGCAGCTCGTCGCGCTCGCCTCCGAGTGGCTGACCCTCGGGCACACCGCCGATGACGTACGCGCGGACGTCCGGCGCAGCCTGCCTGGGCAGGGGCAGGCCATCCACCGGCCCGGCGGCCTCCTGCGCTACGTGCTCCGCGAGCCGAGGCCCGTGACGCCACCCACCCCGCCGACGCCGCCCGCCCCGCCGTCCCGCCTGTCCCACATGCGGGAATGCGCCGGGCCTCACGTACAGCCGCTGCTCTTCACCCCGGTGGGAGACGAGGAGTTGTGCGGTTCGTGCCAGAGCGCGGCACCTCAGCGGGAATCGACGGCTGCGGCCACCCTGCGCAGTGCGGCAGCCGTGCGTGCGGGGATGCCCGGCCGGCTCGCCCGCCCACGCCGCTGAACGGACAGGCCCTGGAGCCGGCCCTTCTCGCGGGCGAACCGGACCGCCTCCGCCCGATTGCGGGCCGCCGTCTTCTGGGGTGCCATGGCGCGGCAGTCGCGGACCGTCCCCTGCGAGAAGCGGCGCGTGCGGCGAAGCGATGGCCGGGGGCTACTCGTGGCGTCACGTCGTGTTCGGCCTGGTCCGGACCGGCCGGCCGGTGGCGTCAAGCCCGTCCGGGGAGCCTCACTTCACCTTGTACTGACACATCTTGTCGGATTTGCCACCCTGGTTGTCCGCGACCTTCTTCCCATCGACGGTGATGACGCAGGCCGCCGCGTGGAGCATGCCGTCGGGGCCGGGCACGGAGGTGATCTTAACTCGGTTGCGTATTCGCACCGGATGCAGTCGGCTCCGGTACCCGGGCACGCCGAAAAAGTGCCGTAGCCCGGTAGTCGGCTGAGGTTCCCCGCCCGGTCGGCGCGGTGCCGGCCGGGCAGGACGAATGACGGACGGAAGCCCGCCGCCGCATCGGCGGCGAACCGCTGGCCACGACCCGTTGCTCGGAGTCGCAGGCCGGCACCTCGCGCGGTTCGCGGTCATGGGTGCTTCGGGCGGAGGTCCGCACGCACCGGCCTGCGCGGCACCCGGGCCCCGCCGCGGCGTTACAGCCAGCCCTTCTCTCGGGCGATGCGGACCGCCTCCGCGCGGTTGCGGACCGCCAGTTTCTGGATCGCCATCGAGAGGTAGTTGCGGACCGTGCCCTGTGAGAGGTGGAGCGCGGCCGCTATCTCCGCGTTCGTGGAGCCGTCCGCCGCCGTGCGCAGCACATCGCGTTCGCGGTCGGTGAGGGGGTTCGCCCCGTCGGCGAGCGCGGCGGCCGCGAGGGTGGGGTCGATGACGCGCTCCCCGGCGAGCACCTTCCGTACCGCCGAGGCCAGTTGGGCGGCCGGGGCGTCCTTCACCAGGAAGGCGTCGGCGCCCGACTCCATGGCGCGGCGCAGGTAGCCGGGGCGGCCGAAGGTGGTGACGACGACGACCTTCACGGCCGGGAGTTCGCGCCGCAGGGCCGCTGCCGCGTCGATGCCCGTCATGCCCGGCATCTCGATGTCCAGGAGCGCCACGTCGATGCGGTGCTCGTGGGCCGCGGCGAGCACCTCGTCCCCGCGGGCGACCTGGGCCACCACCTCGATGTCGGGTTCCAGGCCGAGGAGTGCCGCGAGGGCCTCGCGCACCATGGACTGGTCCTCGGCGAGGAGGAGTCTGATCATGCTCATTCCGTGGATCCTAGGCCGGATCCGAGGGGAACGGTCAGGGTGAGGGTGAAGCCTTTACCGGACCCGGACCCGGAGCGGGAGCTGCCGGCCGGGGCGATCAGCGTGCCGTCGACCGTGGCGAGGCGTTCGGTGATGCCGGTGAGGCCGTTGCCCGGTTCCGTGCCCGAAGCGCCGACGCCGTCGTCCGCGACGGTGAGTTCGAGGACCCGGCCGTCGAGGGTCTGGCGCGGGATGAGGGTGACGGTGCAGTGCCGGGCGCCGCTGTGGCGTACGACATTGGTGACGGCTTCACGCAGTGCCCAGGCGAGCACCTCCTCCGGCTTCTCGGGGACGTCCTCGGGAGCCTCGGCGGGGACGTCGGCGGTGATGCCCGCGGCGGCGAGTGCGGTACGGGCGCCGGCCAGTTCGCCGGGGAGGGTCGGACGGCGGTAGCCGGTGACGGCGCTGCGTACGTCGACCAGGGCCTGGCGGCTGACCCGTTCGATGTCCGCGACCTGCGCGGCGGCCTGCTCCGGGTGGTCGGGGAGCATCCGCCCGGCCAGTTCGCTCTTGAGCGTGATGAGCGAGAGCGAGTGGCCGAGCAGGTCGTGCAGGTCGCGGGCGAGCCGCAGCCGCTCCTCGTTGGCGGCGAGCTGGGCGACGGTCGCGCGGGCCTCGCGGAGCTGGATCGTCGTACGGATCATCTGCCGTACGCCGGTCATCGCGAAGCCGCCGAGGAGCGCGGGGAAGACCAGGGCGGTGATGATCTCGCGGGGGTGGTCGTCGGTGAGGCCGAGGAGGACCAGGACGGCGACGACCGCGGGGATCAGCCAGCGGGCGGTCCGCAGCGGCAGCGTGGCGCCGACGGAGACCGCCACGTACACGAAGAGGACCAGCCACGCGGTGCCGAGCGTCAGGAAGAGAGTGATGGCGAGGGCGCCGAGGAAGGCGATCGAGGACTGGACGACGCGCCGGTCGAGGGCCTTCGACGTATGGCGGAAGAGCAGCACCAGATAGGTGCCGACGAAGACCAGCAGACCGAGTACGCCCAGCGCGGTGCCCCACGGGGTGTGGTGGCCGTCGGCCAGGTCCTTGACCGGGGCGCTCATGAACGCGAGCCAGATACCGATCCAGAGCAGCTTGATCCAGACCTGCCGGCGGCCCGTCGGCGGGCGCCCGACCCCCACGTACTCCTCCTCGTCGTTCACGCCTTCAGGGTGTCCTTCCGGTAGAGCCAGGCCGCTCCGCCCGCGAAGACCAGGAAGTAGACGCAGAGGATGGCAACGTCCTTGCCGTGCGGCGACCCGCCCATTTCGATCGCCTGGCCGAGAGAAGCGTACGCGTGTGTGGGCAGCCATTCGGAAATGTTCTGGAGCCACTGCGGGAAGGTCACGCTGGGCATCCACAGACCGCCGAGGATGGAGAGCCCGAAGTAGATGATCATCGTGATCGGGCGGACCGCGTCACCGCTGGCGACGTAGCCGATGGCGACCCCGAGCGCGGCGAAGACCAGCGAACCGGCCCAGATGACCCCGGCCAGCGCGAACCACTGCCAGGTGTCCAGCCGTACGTGCTTGACGGTGGCGGCGACCAGGAACACGACCACGATGCAGGGCAGGGTGACCATCGCCGCGCCGGCGATCTTCGCCAGGACGTAGCCGCGGCTGGGCAGTGCGGTGAGCCGGAGCTGGCGGACCCAGCCCTTCTCGCGCTCCTTGGCGATGCGTTCGCTGTTGCCCATGAGGACGGCGGTCAGCGCGCCGAAGGAGGCCATCGAGACCATGAAGAAGGCCTGGAAGGTGAGGTCGCTGTCCGGGACCTTGTCCGTGGTGTTCCGGGTGCCGGAGATCAGTAGGTAGATCACCGACGGGTAGATGACCGAGAAGAACATGAACTTCTTGTTCCGCAGGGTGCGGGTCACTTCGAGCCTGATGAGAGTGTTCACTGGGTCCTGGCCTCCTCGGCCTCGGTGATGGCGACGAAGGCCTGCTCCAGGCCGAGTCCCGCGACTTCGAGTTCGCGCGGGTAGAGGCCGAGCCCGTAGACCGCGTGGACGGTCGCGTCGGCGTTGTGCGACTGGATACGGACCCGGTTGCCGGTGATGTCGAGCGTGGCGAGGAACGGCAGTCCGCGCAGGGCCGCCTCGTCGACCGGGCCCTCCACCTCGAAGGAGATCCGGCGGGCCCCGGCCTTCGCCTTGATCTCGGCGGCGGTGCCGTCGGCCAGCAGCCGGCCCTTGTGGAGGACGAGGACGCGGTCGGCGATCGCGTCGGCCTCTTCGAGGTAGTGGGTGGCGAACAGGACGGTGCGGCCCTGCTCGGCCTGCTCGCGCATCGTGGCCCAGAAGGCCTGGCGGGCCGTGACGTCCATGCCGGTGGTCGGCTCGTCGAGGACGATCAGGTCGTTGGCCCCGGCGGTGGCGAGCGCGAACCGTACGCGCTGCTCCTGGCCGCCGGAGAGCTTGTTGACCATGCGGTCGGCGATCTGCGCGATACCGGCGCGGGACAGCACCTCGCCCACCGGGTAGGGCCTGGGGTGCAGATCGCAGGCGAGGCGGACGAGTTCCCCGACCGTGACGTCCTCCATCAGGCCGCCGCTCTGCAGCATCGCTCCGACGCGGCCCGCGGCGATGGCGCCCTGCGGGGTGGTGCCGAAGACCCGGACCGAACCGGAGTCCGCGGTGCGCAGGCCGAGCAGCAGATCCAGGGTGGAGGACTTTCCGGCACCGTTGGGGCCGAGGAGCGCCACGGTCTCGCCGGGGTGCAGATCGAGGGTGAGTCCGTCGACGGCGCGCACCGCTCCGTACGCCTTGCTGACCCGGTCGAAGCGGACCACGGCGGTCTTGGCTCCGGTGGTCTCGGGGGCTGTCGTTGTCATGCGTCCAGCGTGGCGGAGCGGGGGGTGGGCCCGGCAGGGCCGCGGGTCGTGGAAACGGAATGACAGATGTCATGCGGAGCGCGTGACGCCGGACGCCGGTGGGTGTGGCGGGCGGGGCGGGCCGGCGTCCGAAGTCCCTGTGGGCCGTACGCCGGCCCGGACACGGCGCCGCCCCCGGCCGGGGGTCCGGACGGGGGCGGGGCGGTGTACGGGTGTGCGGGTGCGGTTATCCGTTGCCGCCGAGGTCGATCGTGACGGTCCGCTCGACGGGGGTCCTGCCGACCAGTGCGGTCTGCATGGCGGCCGCCACGTCGTCCGCACTGAGCTGGTGCTTCTTGCCATCACCCTTGGTGATCATGACGCCGTCGAAGACGCCTTCACAGAGGGTGTCGATGGCCTTCTTGTCGTAGTGCTCGACCAGCCGGCCCTTGACCGGCACCATCGTCAGGATCTTCGGCAGCGACTTGGCCGGGCCGAACTGGATCTGCTTGGGACCGGCCTTGATGGTGATCAGGCCGGACATCGCGGGCTGCGCGAATTCCTTCATCGCCCGGTCCAGTTCGGCCTGGCTGATGGTGGGTTCGCGGCTGGTGACGGGCAGTTGGACGGTGGCCGTCCGGCCGGTCTCCACCTGGGCCCGGTACGCGTCACGCACCGAGATCAGCGACTGGTTGACGTCCAGCGCCTTGCCCGCCTTGCCGGGTACGGCGACGGCCTTGCCCGGTTCGAAGCGGATCGTGCCGTCGTTGGCCGAGCCGGAGACGCCCGCCAGATCCGTCAGCGCGACCCCGAGCTTCTCCTCGTCCACCGGGATCACCGGGTCGACGACGCGCTTGCTGCCGAAGAGGGAGCCGATGACGGAGAGCGGGTTGTAGTCGCTGCCCGCGGCCGAGCGCACGGTCTCCTGGCTGTCCAGGCCGAGCCCCGCCTTGTCCGGTGCGAGCTCGGTCTTCCTGCCGTCCACGGACAGCTGGAGGGGGGCCTCGGCGCGCTTGCCGAGGGCGGTGTCCAGCTTCGCGACGCCCTCCTCCTTCGTGCCGCCGCCGATGTCGACACCGAGGACCGTGGTGCCCTTGGGAACGTCGGAGTGGTTCATCAGCAGCCCGGCGCCGTACGCGACACCGAGCAGACCGACGACACCGGCGCAGAGGAGGACCAGCTTGGAGCGGCCCTTCTTCTTCGCGGGCGGGGCCGCCGGGGCGGGGCGCGCGGCGGGGGCGGGCGACGGGGTGGCGGGACCGCCGGGCCCGGCCGGACCGGTGCCCATCGCGTCGTCCGCGAGACCGGGCGTCAGGTCGGGACGTCCACCGCCGGGGCCGCCCGCGCCCACGAACGGGGACGGGGGCGGGAACGGCGAGCGGTGCTCCGGCGGGACGACGGGGATGCCGCTGGTGAGCGTGTCACCCGAGACGTTGCCGCCCCGGCCGGCGGAGGCCGGGCCCGGCGACTGGGGCGTCAGCACCGCAGTGTCGTCGGACATCCGCGGAGGCACGCCACCGGGGGCGCCGGGACCCTGACCCTGCGGGCCCGCGGAACCCCCGGGGCCCGCCGTGTCGAAGCCGACCGCCCCGTCGAGGTTCGGGGTCAGGGACGACGTACCGGTGACGCCCGTGGTCGGTCCGGAGGGTCCGGGCGTACGCACGCCGAGGTTGGGCGTGGGGCGCGGGCCGCCGGATGCGCGGGGGCTGAGCTCGTCGAGGGCGCTGCCGGGGCGGGGCGGGTCCTGCTCGCCGGTGCGCTGCGGACCGTCCGAGAAGTACGGCAGGTCGGCGCGGGGCGGGGTGGGCGCGGCGCCCTTGGGGCCGTCGGCGCCACCGGGCGCGCCGGAGCCGACGACCGAGGTGTTCGTGGGGGCTTTGCGCGGGGCGAACCAGTCGCCGCCGTTCTTCTCCCTGGCCGGCTTCTCGGCAGCCGGTTCCGCCCTCGCCGAGCCGGGCCGTGCCTCGGCGGCCGGTGCGGTGTCGGCCGCGTCCGACGCGCCGCTCGGCCCGGGCGAGGCGGGGCGCGGGATGCTGCTCGTGCGCTCGGCTTCGGTGGCGTCGGCGTCGGCCATGGGCGTACGCATGACGACGGGCGGGATGGGACGCGAGCCCGGGATGTTGATCCGGATGCGCGTCGTCAGCGTCGTCTCGGTCCTCGGTTCTTCGGACCGAGGCGGATCCGCAGGCTCCGGGGCCCCCTCCGGGGCGTCCTGCGAAGGGTGCAGCGACGGATACTGGCGGGATCCGTACGGCGGCGTCCCCGAGGGGTACGCGGCTCCTCCACGCCTCTGAGGCCCGGAGGACGAACTGTCAGTTTCACGACTCAAAGCAGGTTCTCCCGATTGGCTCCGCCGCCCGTACTTCCCCCATGCCGCAGGCCAGGGGACGGCTCGGCGCGCGAACCACCTTACTGGCCGCCGCCGACAGACATTCCGCGACCGGGGGAAACGACTGCGCGACCGCCGGACGGACAAGGGGCATTACGGGATCGGACGTGGCACATTACTTGCCAGGTCGGCCGCTGTCGGCGTCCGTTCGCGGCGACCGCGACATCGTGGCACAGATCACAGCAACGGCCATCCCGCCCAGCATGAAGAGGGTGAGGCCCAGTTCATCGCCGAAGACATAGTCACCTTCCGGTCGTCCGCCGAGCAGCACAATGACCGAAATCAGCCAGCCCGCGGCCGGGGCCAGGGCGCCGAGCTGGGTGCCGAAGACGCAGCGTCCGCCGTAGAACAGTCCGGCGCACGCGGCCAGCGCGAGCAGCAATCCGGCGGGGAACCAGGCTGCTTGGACCAGTGCCCCGGCGATCCCGACGAGCGCGCCGAGGACGGCGAGGCCCACATAGGCGGCGATCCGCCCGGGATTGAGGGGCGCGGCGAGGCCGGTGGCCGCGGTGTTCCTGGCGGGCGGGCCGGTGCGCGGTGCGCGCTGCTTGCCGTCGCTCATCGCCCAGCTCCCGATACGCCGGCTCCCGGCACGTCCGCTTCCGGTACGTCGGCTCCTGCTACGCCTGCTTCCGGTACATCCGCTTTCAGTACATCTGCTCCTGCTACATCCACTTCTGGTACGTCCGCTTCCGGTACATCTGCTCCCGGCGCATCCGCTTCCAGTACGTCTGCTCCCGGTACGTCTGCTTCCGGCAGTCCGGCGAACAGGTCGTCCTCGCGGGCCCCTTGAGGGGCCCCGGAGGCGCCGCGTACCAACTCGTAGTACTCGGTGGTGAAGACGGGCTGGCCGAGGTCGTTGGAGAGAGCGAAGAAGGGCCCGTCCACGACGATCTGGGTGGCATGGGCCCGCATCGCGGCGCTCTTGGCGGCCGCGTGGGCCGAGCCGTCGATCCCCGCGGTGATCCTCGTGTCGTCGACCACACCCGGTACGTCGTCGAGGGCGGCGATCCCCGGGAAGGCGTCCGGCGCCGTCGCCCGCAGGCGCGCGAAGCCCTCTTCGGCGACCGAGCGCGGCACCCGGTTCCAGTAGATCTTGGCGATGGTGTGCGGGGCGTCCGGTCCGGGGCGGTACGCCGGGTCGGCGGCCAGCTCCGCCGCCCGCATCGCGACGCGGTGCGCCTGGATGTGGTCGGGGTGCCCGTAGCCGCCGTCGGTGTCGTACGTCACGAGGACCTGCGGGCGGACCGAACGGATCACCTCCACGAGGTACCCGGCGGCGTCGTCCACGTCCGCGTCCCAGAAGGCGCCGGGGCGGTGGTTCTGCTCGGCGCCCATCATTCCGGAGTCGCGGAAGCGGCCGGGGCCGCCGAGGAGGCGGTGGTCGGTGACCCCGAGCTCCTTCATCGCCGCGGCGAGTTCACCCCGGCGGTAGGGGCCCAGGGTGTCCTCCCGGTCCGCCGCGAGAGGGGCGAGGGCGGGCGGGATGATCTCGCCCTCCTCGCCGAGTGTGCAGGTCACCAGGGTCACCTGGGCACCCTCGGCCGCGTACTTGGCCATGGTGGCGCCGTTGTTGATCGACTCGTCGTCGGGGTGCGCGTGCACCAGAAGCAGACGCCGGGCGGGATGGTCCGTCATAGGGACCACCCTACGAGCCGGGCGCCTCAGACCCTGACCGCACACCGGCCGACGACGAACCGGGACGCGTAACCGGGGCTCAGAACTTGAGGCTGCCGATCATGCCGGCCACATTCGTGGTCAGGTTCGAGATGCTGGGCGCAATGGACGAGCTGGCCAGATAGAAACCGAGCAGCGCGCAGACCACCGCATGTCCGCCCTTCAGTCCGGATTTCCGGATCAGCAGGAAGACGACGATCGCCAGCAGCACCACCGCCGAAATCGAGAGTGCCACGGCGGTTCACCTCCATCAGTACGGTCGGGACGGGCAGCACACATGGAGCCAGCAGGTTCATACCCACCAAGCGCTACGGATCATAACTATCCGTGGCACCGCATTGATCGGGGCACAGCAGCACGAGGGGCGCACGACCGGGCGGTCGGGGACTAGGTTCGAGCCCATGACTTCGCAGAAGATCTCGTTTCCCCGCCAGCACGCCAGGACCATGCGATTCACCCTCGGCGCTCCCCGTGCGTTCACCGTTTCACCCGACGGTGAACGGGTGATCTTCCTTCGGTCGGGCTCGGGCACGGACCGGGCGGGCCGGCTGTGGGTGCTGGACCTGCCGGCGGGCGGGGCACCGAAGGAGCGTGTCGTCGCCGATCCCGGGACGCTGCTGGGCGGTTCGGCGGAGCGGCTGTCGGCGCAGGAGCGGGCCCGGCGCGAGCGCAGCCGTGAGGGCTCCTCGGGGATCGTCGGCTACGCGGTGGACGCGGCGGCCGAGTTGGCCGCGTTCGCGCTCTCCGGGAAGGTGTACGTCGCGGAGTTGCGGGCGGGTACGGCGCGGGCGCTGCCGGTGCCCGGTCCGGTGATCGACCCGCGGCCCTCGCCGGACGGGCGGCACATCGCGTACGTGTCCAAGGGCGCGCTGCGCGTCGTGGGCGCCGACGGCGACGGGGACCGGGCGCTCGCGGAGCCGGAGGGGGAGAACGTCTCGTACGGTCTGGCGGAGTTCATCGCGGCCGAGGAGATGCAGCGCTCGCGGGGCTTCTGGTGGTCGCCGGAGTCGGACCGGATGCTGGTCGCCCGGGTCGACGACAGCCCCGTACAGCGGTGGTGGATCGCGGATCCCGCGCACCCGGACCGCAGGCCCGCCGAGGTCGCCTACCCGGCGGCGGGGACGCCCAACGCCGAGGTGCGGCTCTTCGTGACGGGCCTGGACGGCAGCCGGACCGAAGTGGTCTGGGACCGGGCGCGCCATCCGTATCTGGCCCAGGTGCACTGGTCGTCGGAAGGCGCTCCGCTGCTCCTCGTACAGGCCCGTGACCAGCAGAGCCAGCTGTTCCTCGCGGTGGACACGGAGACCGGTACGACGCGGACGGTGCATGTCGACGAGGACCCGGTCTGGCTGGAAATCTTCCCCGGCGTGCCCGCCTGGGCGCCGGACGGGCGGCTCGTGCGGATCGCGGACGAGGGCGGGGCGCGGGTGCTCGCGGTCGGCGACCGGCTGCTGACCGGGGCGCAGTTGCAGCTCCAGGCGGTCCTGGACATCGGTGATTCGGATGTCCTCGTGTCGGCGTCGGCGGGCGAGGAGGCCGCGGAGCCGGAGATCGGCGAGAGCCATGTCTACCGGGTCAACGAACTGGGCATCGAGCGGATCTCCGCAGGGGCGGGGGTGCATTCGGCGGTCCGCGCGGGTGGGGTGACGGTGCTGGTCTCCCAGTCCCTGGAACGGCCGGGGGCCCGCGCCGAGGTGCTCCGGGGCGGCAAGCGGATCGCCACCGTGGCGAGCTTCGCGGAGGAGCCGGTCCTGTCGGCACGAGTGCTCCTCACCGAAGGGGGCGCACGGCGAATTCCGTGCGCCGTGCTGCTCCCCGACGGGTACAAGGAATCGGACGGTCCGCTTCCGGTCCTCATGGATCCGTACGGCGGACCGCACGGCCGGCGGGTGCTCGCCGCCCACAATCCGCATCTGACGTCACAGTGGTTCGCCGATCAGGGTTTCGCGGTGGTCGTCGCGGACGGCCGTGGCACGCCGGGGCGTTCACCGGGCTGGGAGAAGGCCGTCAAGGACGATCTCGTCCTCACCGTGGACGACCAGATCGAGGCGCTGCACGCGCTGGCCGGGCGGTTCCCGCTGGATCTCGGCAAGGTGGCGATCCGCGGCTGGTCGTTCGGCGGATATCTGGCGGCGCTGGCCGTGCTGCGGCGGCCGGATGTCTTCCACGCGGCGGTGGTGGGCGCTCCGGTGACCGACCAGCGGCTGTACGACACCCACTACACCGAGCGCTACCTCGGCGACCCGGCGAAGCAGCCGGAGGTGTACGCGCGCAACTCGGTGCTGACGGACGAGGGGCTCTCCGGGGCCGCGGACCAGGTCCGGCCGATGTTGATCATCCATGGTCTGGCGGACGACAACGTGGTGGTCGCGCACTCGCTCAAGCTGTCGTCGGCGCTGCTCTCGGCGGGGCGCCCGCACGAGGTGCTGCCGCTCAGCGGGGTGACGCACATGACGCCGCAGGAGCAGGTGGCCGAGAATCTGCTGCTGCTCCAAGTGGACTTCCTGAAGCGGTCGTTGGGACTGTACAAGTGATCTGATCAGGACGCCCCGGCAGGCGTCGGCCGGCGGGCGGCAGTCGATGGACCGACTGCCGCATCCGTCACCAGCCCGGCGGCGGCTGGGACGGGGGCGGCGGGCCGAAGACGCCGGGCCGCGGATAGCCGTACCCCTGCCCATAGCCCTGGTGGGGCTGGGCGGGGGCGTCCGCGGTGCCCCGCCGGGCCAGCACGATGAGCACCACCGCTCCGGCGACGACTTCGAAGAACCAGGTCAGTACGGTGAGTTGCTCCTCGGCCGGCAGATCGCCGAAGTGATCGAGGAAGTCGTAGTGCACGGCGCGGGCCAGTCCCAGCACGCCGGCGGACAGCAGCGCACCGGCCGCGATCATGCCGAACGGCCGCGCGTGCACGGCCCGGCAGAGCGCGCTCGTCCCCGCGTACAGACAGAGCAGCGCGACGAGCGCACTGCTCCAGCCCGGCGGAGGGTCGGTCAGCGCCTGCATCGCCCGGTTCCCGCCCAGGTACCAGTCGGGGTAGATCTCGGGGAACCGCACGGCCTGGCGGATCTCCCAGGCGATCACGACCGCTCCGGCGGCTCCCAGCAGCAGAAAGGCGGTCACCCCGGCGCCCTGGCCCGGACGGCCCGGGGTGGCCTCGGAGAAGTCGCGCGGCGGTCTGCGCCCGGCCCCCGCGGTGATGATCAGCGCGATGCCCGCCGCGAGGGCCACGAAGGCACAGACGAGGGCGCGGGTGCGGAGGTCGTCGGAGTACGCGGCGGCCGTCCGGGACTCACCGATGTTCCAGAGTCCGGGGAGCCGCATGGCGAGGGTGACCACTCCGGTGGCGACCAGCACGGTTCCGGCCACCGAGGACCGCAGGGCCACGACGGCGGCGACCACATACGCCACGAGCAGCATCACGTCGTCGGCCGAGGTGGTGGGCGGCACGGTCGGCCGCATCTCGTAGTAGCCCGCCCAGTACTTCCACAACCGCCCCGGATCGTCGACGGCCTGGAGATCCCGTACGAGCCAGCCCGCGACGACCACCGCGAGCAGGGCACAGAGGACGGCGCCGGTGATCCTTGCTCCGCGCGTGAGTATCACACGAGCGATACTCCCCCGGCCGCCGCCCGCCGGACAAGAGGGTCGCCCGGACGGTGCCTGAACGGGCAACCGGCCGGGGGGACTTGACGGCCCCCCGGCCGGTTCACGGCACCCGCACGGCCGTACGACGACCATCGTGGCGCGTTCGTGTGTCGGAGGTGGGACGGCCGAGTTGCCCACGCGTCAACGCGTCCGCGGTCAGACGGCCCGGCTGCTCCCGGACGGCGAAGGCCCGTCCTCCTGCCCCACGGCGCCCGAGGAGCCCGCCTCGCCCTCCTTCTCCGCCGCGTCGGCCTCCCCCGGCAGTTCCTCCGGCGACTCTCCCGGCAGCTCCCCCGGCGCCTCCGGCAGCCCCTCCGGCGGCACCACCTGCTTCTCCTCCGCGAAGTGGCACGCCGAGTCGTGCTTGGCCGGGGTGTCCGTCAGCCGGAAGACCGCCGGAACCGCCAGCAGCGGCACCTCCAGTTCGCACCGCTCCTGCGCCTTCCAGCAGCGGGTGCGGAAACGGCACCCAGAGGGCGGGTTGGCGGGAGAGGGGACGTCGCCGTACAGGATGATCCGCTCCCGGTGCTCGCGCGCCATCGGGTCCGGCACCGGGACGGCGGACAGCAGCGCCTGGGTGTACGGATGCGTGGGGTGGTCGTAGATCTGCTCGTCGGTGCCGATCTCGACGATCCGGCCCAGGTACATCACGCCGACCCGGTCGGAGATGTGCCGGACGATCGACAGGTCGTGCGCGATGAAGACATAACTCAGTCCGAACTCGGCCTGGAGCCGGTCCAGCAGGTTGACGACCTGCGCCTGCACGGAGACGTCGAGGGCGGAGACGGGTTCGTCGGCGACGATGATCTCGGGGTTCAGGGCCAGACCGCGGGCGATGCCGATGCGCTGGCGCTGGCCGCCGGAGAACTGGTGCGGATAGCGGTTGATGTACTCCGGGTTGAGCCCGACGACGTCCAGCAGGTCCTGGACCCTGCGGCGCCGGTCGCCCTTCGGGGCCACCTCGGAGTGGATCTCGTACGGCTCCCCGATGATGTCGCCGACGGTCATCCGCGGGTTGAGCGAGGTGTACGGGTCCTGGAACACCATCTGGATGTTGCGGCGCACGGCCTTCAGCGCGCGCCCCGACAGCTTGGTGATGTCCTCGCCCTTGTACTTGATCGCACCGGCCGTCGGCTGCTCCAGATGGACCAGCATCCTGGCCACGGTCGACTTGCCGCAGCCCGACTCCCCCACGATGCCGAGCGTCTCGCCCGCCGCCAGGTCGAAGGAGACCCCGTCGACCGCCTTGACGGCGCCGATCTGCTTCTTGATCAGGATGCCCTGGGTCAGCGGGTAGTACTTGACGAGATCGCGGACCTCCAGAATGGGTTCGCCGCCCGCGCGGGTGCTCCCCGGTTCAGCGTGCATCGAGCGTCTCCTTCCAGAAATAGCAGGCGCTCTCGCGGTTTTCGGCCACCTCGAACAGCGGCGGTACCTCACCCCGGCAGATCTCCTGGGCCATCGGGCAGCGCGGATGGAAGGCGCAGCCGGGCGGGATGTGCAGCAGGTTGGGCGGCAGGCCCTTGATCGCGTACAGCTCCTGGCCCTTCTGGTCCAGGCGCGGGATCGACTGGAGCAGGCCCTTGGTGTACGGGTGGGCGGGTGCCCGGTAGATCTCGTGGACAGGGGCGGTCTCGACGATCCGGCCCGCGTACATCACGGCGATGTAGTCGGCGACGTCCGCGACCACGCCGAGGTCGTGGGTGATCAGGATCAGGCCCATGTTCAGTTCGCGCTGGAGCTCGGCGAGCAGGTCCATCACCTGGGCCTGGACGGTCACGTCGAGGGCCGTGGTGGGTTCGTCGGCGATGATCAGCGAGGGTTCCAGCGCCATCGCCATCGCGATCATGATGCGCTGGCGCATGCCGCCGGAGAACTGGTGCGGATAGTTCCCGACGCGTTCCTTCGCGGCCGGGATGCGGACCCGGTCCATCAGTTCGACGGCCTTCCGCTTGGCGTCCTTGTGGGACATTCCGCGGTGCACGACGAACATCTCGCCGAGCTGCTCCCCCACGCTGAGCACGGGGTTGAGGGAGGAGAGGGCGTCCTGGAAGATCATGGCCATCTCCTGGCCGCGGATCTTCCGGCGCTCGTCCTTCTTCATCTTCAGCAGATCGCGGTCCTTGAAGAGGATCTCGCCGCCGCTGATCTTCCCGGGGGGCATGTCGAGGATGCCCATGACGGCCTGTGCGGTGACCGACTTGCCGGAGCCGGATTCGCCGAGGACGGCCAGCGTCTCGCCCTCGGCCACCGAGCAGTCGACCCCGTTGACGGCTTTGGCCACCCCGTCGCGGGTATGGAACTCCACGTGCAGATCGCGCACTTCGAGCAACATCGCAGCGGGCTCCTCAGCGCAGCTTGGGATCGAGGGCGTCGCGCACCGCGTCGCCGAGCATGATGAACGCGAGCACGGTGATCGCCAGCGCTCCGGCGGGCCAGAGCAGCATGTGCGGGGCGTTGCGGATGTACTGGGACGCGGCGGAGATGTCGATGCCCCAGGAGACGGCCGGCGGTTTCAGGCCGACGCCGAGGAACGAGAGGGTCGCCTCCAGCGAGATGTACGTACCGAGCGCGATGGTCGCGACGACGATCACCGGCGCGACGGCGTTCGGGGTGATGTGGCGCAGCAGCATCCGCGTGTGGGAGGCGCCGAGCGCGCGTGCCGCCTGTACGTAGTCGTTCTGTTTGGTGGTGATCACGGAGCCCCGGGCGATGCGGGCGATCTGCGGCCAGCCCAGCAGCACGATGAAGCCGATCACCGGCCAGACGGTGGAGCTGGTGACGACGGAGAGGAAGACCAGGCCGCCGAGGACGACGGGGATGCCGAAGAAGACATCGGTGAGGCGGGAGAGCACGGAGTCCCACCAGCCGCCGAAGAATCCGGCCAGGCCGCCGAGGAAGCCGCCGAGCAGGGTGACGCCCAGGGTGGCGCAGACGCCGACGGTGACGGAGTTCCTGGCGCCGTAGACGGTACGGGTGTAGACGTCGCAGCCCTGTCCGTCGAAGCCGAAGGGGTGGCCGGGCTGGGAGCCCTCCTGGGCCTTGCCCAGGTTGCAGTTCAGGGGGTCCTGGTCGGCGATCAGCGACGGCCAGATCGAGATGATCACCAGGAAGAGGATGATCAGGGCGGAGATGATGAAGACCGGGTTGCGGCGCAGGTCCCGCCAGGCGTCGGACCACAGACTGCGCGGCTTCTCGGCGGGGCCGGTGCCCTCGGGGCCGCCCGGCGTCTTCTCGAGGGTCGCGCCCTTCTCCAGGGCAAGGTCCATGACGCCTCCCGCGCCGGCCGGTGAGATCGCCTCGTCCGGTGTCTGCTCAGGCATAGCGGATCCTCGGGTCGAGTACGGCGTACAGCAGGTCGACGATCAGGTTCGCCGCCAGGAACACGAGGACCAGAATGGTGACGAACCCGACGACGGTCTGGGAGTTCTGACGCAGGATGCCCTGGTAGAGCTGGTAGCCGACGCCATGGATGTTGAAGATCCGCTCCGTGACGATCGCTCCGCCCATCAGGGCGCCCACGTCCGTACCGATGAAGGTGACGACGGGGATCAGCGAGTTGCGCAGCAGATGCCGGATGACGACGCGGCGCCTGGGCAGTCCCTTGGCGACGGCGGTACGGACGTAGTCGGCGCGGGCGTTCTCGGCGATCGAGGTCCGGGTGAGGCGGGTGACGTACGCCAGGGAGACCGAGGCGAGGACGAGTCCCGGGACGAGGAGTTCGTTGAAGGGCGCCTCCGGGGAGACGGACGGCTTGATGACGCCCCACTCCACTCCGAGGAGGAGCTGGAGCAGCAGACCGGTGACGAAGGTCGGGACGGAGATGACGACCAGGGTGAGGATGAGCACGGTGGTGTCGACGGGGCGGCCCCGGCGCAGACCGGTGACGACGCCGAAGCTGATGCCGATGACGACTTCGAAGACGATCGCGACGACGGTGAGCCGGATGGTGACGGGGAAGGCGCCGGCCATCAGCTCGGTGACCTTCTGCCCGTTGAACGCGGTGCCGAAGTCGCCGGTGAAGACGTTGCCCATGTAGGTGGCGTATTGCTGCCAGACCGGCTTGTCGAGGCCGAATTCCGAGCGGAGTCGGGCTGCGGTCGCCGGATCGCACTGGCGTTCGCCGCAGAGGCCCGCGATGGGGTCGCCCATCACGTTCACCATGAGGAAGATCAACAGCGTGGCGCCGAAGAAGACCGGGATCATCTGCAGCAGCCGCCGGATCACATAACGTCCCATGAAGGGCTCCGGGGGTCGTGGGGGCGGAGGCTCGGGCTGGGGAGTGACGCGTCGAGGGGACGAGGAAGCCGGGTGGCCGGTGCGTTCGTTCCCGGCACCGGCCACCCGGCCTCAACGGGTCACTTGACCTTGATCCGCTCGTACACCGGGACGCTGAACTGGTTCAGCGACACCTTGGTGACCCGGTCCGAGTACCCGGCGCTGCCGTTCTGGTACCAGAGCGGGATGACGGGCATCTGCTCGACCAGGACCTTCTCCGCGTCCTGGAAGGTCGAGACGGCCTTGGCCTTGTCGGACTCGGCGTTGGCCTTGTTGACGAGGCCGTCGAACTTCTTGCTGCTCCACTTGCCGTCGTTGGACGAGGCGTCGGTGTAGTACACCGGCTGCAGGAAGTTCTGGATCAGCGGGTAGTCCATCTGCCAGCCGGCCCGCCAGGCGCCGGTCAGCTTCTGATGGGAGACCTGGCTGCGGAAGTCGGCGAAGGTGCCGACCGGGCCGCCGACGCACGCCTTGTTGTTGCCCATCACCTTGTTGATGCTGTTGCAGACGGCGTCGACCCACTCCTTGTGGGAGCCGGTGTCCGCGTTGTACGAGATCTTGAGCTGGCTCCCGGGGATGCCGCCGCCCTCCTGGATCAGCTTCTTGGCGTTCGCCGCGTTGTACTCGCAGGGCGCGCCGCACAGCCCCTTCTTGAAGCCGCCCTCCGCGCCGAGGACCGGGGAGGTCCAGTCGGAGGCAGGGGTGCGGGTCTTCCGGAAGATCTGGCTGGTGATCTGTTCGCGGTTGATCGCCATCGACAGGCCCTGGCGGACCTTGATGCCGCCGGGGGTGTCCCACTTCTTCTCGTAGAAGGGGAAGGCGATGGTCTGGATGATGCCGGCCGGGGTGTTGATGTACCGGTCGCCGAGATCCGCCTTGACGTTCTTCAGCTGCGAGGCGGGTACGTCGTCGACGAGGTCGAGGTTGCCGGCCGTCAGATCGGTGTAGGCGGTGTTGTTGTCGGTGTAGACCTTGAGGTCGATGCCACCGTTCTGCGCCTTGTCGTCCCCGGGGTACTCGTCCCACTTGCGCAGGTTCATCGACGAGCCCTTGGTGTACGTGTCGATGGCGTACGGACCGTTGCCGATCGGCTTGGACAGCCAGGCGGCGTGGTCGGTGAAGAAGGCCTTGGGCAGCGGGGCGAAGGCCGGGTAGCCGAGGGTGTCGGGCCACAGCGAGAACTTCTGCGCCAGCTTGACCATGAAGGTCTTGTCGTTGACGAGCTTGAGGCCGGCGAGCGTGTTCGCGGAAGCGCTGCCGGTGGCCGGGTGGACCTTGTCGTATCCGTCGATGTAACCGAAGAAGTACGCGTTCTTCTGATTGTTCTTCAGCAGGGCGCCGTAATTCCAGGCGTCCACGAACGACTTCGCGGTGATCTTCTCGCCGTTGCTGAAGGTCCAGCCGTCCTTCACGGTGACCGTGAAGTTCTGGTTGTCCTTGGTGTCGATCTTCTCGGCGAGCATGTTCGTGGCCGCGCCGGTCTTCGGGTCGTACCTCTTGAGCCCCCGGAAGATCATGTCGAGGACCTTGCCGCCCTGCACCTCGTTGGTGTTCGCGGGCTCCAGCGGGTTCTGCGGGTCGCCCCAGGAGGAACTCACGATTCCGTTGGCCCCACCGCCACCGCCACCACCGCCGCTGCCGCCCCCGCCGCCACATGCCGTCGCCGCCAGGGCGACGGCCACCGCGCATGCGGCCCACTTGGCCTGTGTGGCTCCGCGCATGGAGTGCCTCCTCGTAGTTCTCCGTCTCACTTGGAGTCAAATATCACCCCATAGCTGAAATTACGCACATTTACTCCACCTATTCGGGCGCGTCGCGAGAGCTGACATGGACTTGACATACAAAACAGCAGCCGGTGGGCCGTCCAGTACAAGTAGCCCGTCGCGAGCGGACACCGACGTACCGTCATAGGTGCGCGAGACAGCGGCCCCCGGCCGCGCCCGCCCGGGACGGCAAAAGGCCCGGAACCTTGACAGGTTCCGGGCCTTCCGTGTCACACGTGACGTCCTACGAAGCCGCGCCGACGATGTCCTTCTCCTCGGCGAAGTGGCATGCCGACTCGTGCGCGGCCGGTGTGTCCGAGCTCCTGAAGCGCTCAGGGACCGCCAGCAGCGGCATCTCCGTGGCGCACTTGTCCTCGGCCTTCCAGCAGCGCGTGCGGAAGCGGCAGCCCGAGGGCGGGTTCGCCGGCGAGGGGACCTCACCGGTGAGGATGATCCGCTCGCGGCCCTCGCGGGCCTCCGGGTCGGGGACCGGGACCGCCGACAGCAGCGCCTGGGTGTAGGGGTGCGTCGGGTGGTCGTAGATCTCCGTGTCCGTACCGATCTCGGCCATCTTGCCGAGGTACATGACACCGACCCGGTCGGAGATGTGCCGGACGATCGACAGGTCGTGCGCGATAAAGAGGTAGGACAGGTTGAACTCGTCCTGGAGCTTCTCCATCAGGTTGATGACCTGCGCCTGCACCGACACGTCGAGCGCGGAGACCGGCTCGTCGCAGATGATGATCTCCGGGTTGAGCGCGAGGCCGCGGGCGATGCCGATGCGCTGGCGCTGGCCGCCGGAGAACTGGTGCGGGTACCGGTTGATGTACTCCGGGTTGAGCCCGACGACGTCCAGCAGCTCCTGGACCCTGCGGCGCCGGTCGCCCTTCGGCGCCACCTCCGGGTGGATCTCGTACGGCTCCCCGATGATGTCGCCCACCGTCATACGGGGGTTGAGGGAGGTGTACGGGTCCTGGAACACCATCTGGATGTTGCGGCGGACGGCCTTGAGGGCCTTGCCGGACAGCTTGGTGATGTCCTGGCCCTTGTAGAAGACCTCGCCGGAGGTGGCGGTCTCCAGGAGCATCAGGAGCTTGGCGACCGTGGACTTGCCACAGCCGGACTCACCCACGATGCCGAGCGTCTCGCCCTGGTACAGGTCGAAGGAGATCCCGTCGACGGCCTTGACCGCGCCGATCTGCTTCTTGAACAGGATGCCCTGGGTCAGCGGGAAGTGCTTGACCAGGTTGCGCACCTGCAGGATCGGCTCCCCGCGGTCCACCTTCGCTTCGAGGGCGGCCACGGCCTCCGCCTCCGTGGCGGCGTCGACCGTCTCCACCTCGGTGACGTTGGGGAGGGCGTCGTCCACGGCGGCGTCCTTCTTGCTGGGCTCAGCCATGGATCTGCTCCTTCCAGAAGTGGCAGGCGCTGCCGCGGCCGACCAGCTCGGTGCCGTCCGGCTCGGTCACCGGCAGCAGGGCCGGGACGTCGGTGCGGCAGATGTCCTGCGCCTTGGGGCAGCGCGGGTTGAAGGCGCAACCGGAGGGCGTCTTCAACAGGTTGGGCGGCAGGCCCTTGATCGCGTAGAGCTCGTGGCCCTTCTGGTCGAGCCGCGGGATCGAGTCGAGCAGGCCGCGGGTGTACGGGTGCGCGGGGCGCTTGTACAGCTCGTGGATCGGGGACTGCTCGACGATCCGGCCCGCGTACATGACCGCGATCTTGTCCGCGACGTCGGCGACGACGCCGAGGTCGTGGGTGATCAGAATCAGGCCCATGTTGTACTCGCGCTGAAGGTCCGCCAGCAGTTCCATGACCTGCGCCTGGACCGTCACGTCGAGCGCCGTGGTGGGCTCGTCCGCGATGATCAGGTCGGGCTCCAGGGCCAGCGCCATGGCGATCATGATGCGCTGGCGCATACCGCCGGAGAACTGGTGCGGGTAGTCGTTGACCCGGCTCCTGGCGGCCGGGATCTTCACCCGGTCCATCAGCTCGATGGCCTTGGCCTTGGCGTCCTTCTTGGACATGCCCTGGTGGACCCGGAACATCTCGCTCAGCTGGTTGCCGACCGAGTAGACCGGGTTCAGCGCGGAGAGCGCGTCCTGGAAGATCATCGCCATCTTCGGGCCGCGCAGCTTGCGCCGCTCGCTCTCCGGGAGCTGGAGGATGTCCTGCCCCTTGAAGAGGATCTCGCCCTTGGCGACCCGCCCGGGGGGCGAGTCGAGGATGCCCATGATCGCCTGCGCGGTCACGGACTTGCCGGAGCCGGACTCGCCGAGCACGGCGAGCGTCTCACCGGCCCGGACATCGTAGTTGACGCCGTTGACGGCCTTGACGATGCCCTCGCGGGTCTTGAACTCGACGTGCAGGTCGCGCACTTCGAGCACAGGGGTCTCGGTGTCGCCGGAGCGCTGGTTCGGCACTTCCGCGGTGACGTGTGAAGTAGTCATAGTGGTGCCGCCCTCTCAGCGCAGCTTCGGGTCAAGGGCGTCACGCAGCCCGTCGCCGACGAAAACGAAACCAAGGACCGTGAGGACCACGGCGATCGACGGGTAGACCCACAGGTAGTCCTTGACCCCGAGGAAATCGCGGGCCGAGGCCAGCATGTTGCCCCACTCGGCGACTTCGGGACTGACACCGACGCCCAGGAAGGACAGCGCCGCCTCCGCCACGATCGCGCTGCCGACACTGAAGGCGGCGTACGCCATCACCGCGGCGATGGAGTTGGGAATGATGTGCCGGATGATGATCCGCGAGGTGCTGGCGCCCAGAGCGCGGGCGGCGAGCACGAAGTCGGCCTCGCGGACCGACAGGATCGAGCTGCGCAGCAGTCGGGAGACCGTCGGCCAGGTGAAGATTCCCAGCGAGATGATCACCGGGGCGACGCCGCGGCCCATCGCGATGATGATGACGATGGCGCCGATCAGCAGCGGGAAGGCGAAGAAGACGTCCGCGATGCGCATCAGCACCGAGTCGGTGGCCTTGCCGAAGTACCCGGCGAGGGAGCCGACGATCATGCCGATCAGGCACGCCAGGAAAATCGAGGCGAGACCGATCACCACGGCGATGCGGGCGCCGTAGATGATGCGCGACAGCTGGTCGCGGCCGAGCGCGTCGGTACCGAGCAGGTGCCCGTTGCCCGGCGACTGCAGGGTGTTGTTGAGGTCCTGCGCCAGCGGGTCGAACGGCGCGAGCAGCGGTGCGAACGCGGCGGTCAGGAACAGCAGGCCGACCAGCACCAGGCCGACCACGGCCAGCTTGTTGGCCAGGAAGCGGTGGCGGATCTCGCCCCACTGGGTGACGCGAGCGATCGCCGGCTCGGCCTCGGCCGGAGCGGCCGCCTTCTGAGCGGTCCCCGCCTCCGCTGTGCTCTTGGTGAGCTCAGTCATGGGTGTGACTCCTAGAACGGGCTGCCTGGGATCAGGCGAGACGGATGCGCGGGTCGAGGACCGCGTACAAGAGGTCGACGATCAGGTTGAGCAGAACGAACACGGCGACACCGAAGGTCACCACGCCGATGATGATCGGGTTGTTCTGCTGCTGAACCGCCTGGACCAGCGCCAGCCCGATGCCGTCCCAGTTGAAGATCGCCTCGGTGATGAGCGCACCACCGAGCAGGCCGCCGAAGGAGATGCCCAGGTAGGTGACGACCGGGATGATCGAGTTGCGCATCACATGCTTGACGAGCACCGTCCGCCGGGGCAGACCCTTGGCGACGGCCGTCTTGACGTAGTCGGCCCGCAGCACCTCGAGCATGGTGCCGCGCATGAGTCTCGCCACCAGTGCCGCGTCGAGGATCGCCAGTGTGAAGGCGGGCAGGATCAGGGAGTTGAAGGAGCCGTCGGAGATCAATGGGAACCACTGGAGGTCCACCACGAAGAACTTCTGCAGCACCATGCCGATGATGAAGGAGGGGAATCCGACGGCCAGCGTGGTCAGCAGAGTGATCAACACGTCCCAGAACGAATATCTGAACAACGCGGCAATCAGACCGGCGAAGACGCCGATCGCGATGTCGATGAGGATGGCCGTGACAGCCAGCTCGGCGGTGTTCGCGAGCTTCGGCTTCAGGATCTCGGTCACCGGGCGGCGCTGGGTGAAGTCCTCACCGAGGTCGCCCTTGGCCAGGTTCTGGACGAAGTGGCCGTACTGCACCGGCAGCGGGTCATCGAGACCGTAGCGCTCCCGGAGTTGGGCCACGACGGCCGGGTCGCGAGCCTTGTCGCCACCGAGCGAACCCACGGGGTCGCCGGGCAGGATGAACAGGCAGCAGAAGAGAACAACGGTCGCACCGAAGAGGACGACGATCATCTGCCCGAGCCGGCGGATCACATATCTGCCCACGATGCCTCCTTCACATACTGAGCGTGGGGTGGGCGGCGTCATCCGATCGGGAGAGCGGCCGCTGCCGGGCGCTGGTAGGGGGTGCGCCCGGGACGGAGCGAAGGCCGTGGAAACCGAAGAAGTTACTCCGACTCCACGGCCTTCGCCTACCTACTGCAGGAGGCTCTTACTTGGCAGAGATCTCTGCGAGAGTCGGGTCCTCGAAGAAGTCCATCTTGATGTTGTCGAACTTCTTGTTGTTCACCAGACGGTACCCACTGCGCTGCCACAGCGGAATGACACCCTGGTCGGTGTCGATGGCGATCTTCTCGGCCTGCTTGTACAGGTCGGCACGCTTGGTGGCGTCCTTCTCGGAGCGGGCCTGGTCGAGCAGCTTGTCGAACGCCGGGTTCGAGTGGCGGCCACGGTTGTCGCCCTGCGCCTTGCCGGTCGCCTTGTCCTCACCGATGCCGGCGGTGCTCAGCAGCGGGGAGAGGAAGTTGTCCGCGGTCGGGTAGTCGGCGGTCCACGCGGAACGCCACAGACCGTTGGCGCTCTTCTCCTGCTGAGCGGCCAGGGCCTCCTTGAACGGCTTGCCGTCCAGCTTGACCTTGACGCCGAGGACGTCCTTCAGCTGAGCCGCGATGGCCTGCACCCACTCCTCGTGGCCGGCGCCGGTGTTGTAGCCGAAGTTGATGGTCGTACCCGGCTTCAGGCCGCCCTTCGCGGCGAGCTCCTTGGCCTTGGCCTTGTCCTGCTTCAGGCAGGAGGTGCAGACACCGGCCTGGTAGGTGTCGGCGAAGGACGGCGGGAGGAACGCGGTGGCCGGCTTCATCATGCCCTGGAAGACGGACTTGGCGATGGCCTCGCGGTCGATCGCGTACGAGATCGCCTTGCGCGCGTCGGCGTTGTCCAGCGGCTTGGACTGGTTGAACGCGACCAGGTAGTTGATGCCGGAGAACTCGGCCGAGTACCACTGGCCCTGCGGCTCGTACTTGGCCTTGGCGACCGGGAGCTGCGGGGTGGGCATACGGGCGTAGTCGAACTGGCCCGACTGGAAGCCCGTGTACTCGAGCTGGGCGCCGTTGGCCGGGTTCAGGATCTTGAACTCGACCTTGTCCAGCTTGGCCTTGGTCAGGCCGTAGTCGTCGTTGCGGACGAGGGTGATCGAGCCGTTGTGCTGCCAGGAGCCCTGCATCTTGAAGGCGCCGTTGCCGATCGGGGCGTCGTTGAACGACTTGTTGTCACCGGCGCCGGCGACCTTCGGGACCGGGCTGAAGGCCGCGTGGGCGGTCTTCTTGTCGAACTCGAAGTCCGGCTCGGTCAGCTCGACCTTGAGGGTGTTGGCGTCCGGAGCGGACAGGCCTGCGAACGTGTCGCTCTTGCCGCCCTTCAGGTCGTCGTAGCCCTTGATGCCGGCCATGTGGTACGAGACGTCGGAGGCCGAGGCCTTCGCGGCGACACGGGTCCAGCCGCGGATGAACGACTCGGCGTCGACGACCTCACCGTTGGTGAACTTCGTGCCGGCCTTGATCTTGAACGTCCAGGACTTGCCGTCCTCGGACGTGCCGGACTCGGCGAGCTTCGGGATGAGCTTGCCGTCCGTGGAGACGTCGTACAGCTGGGCGAAGAGAGCCCGGGCGACGACCATGCCCTCGGACTCCTGGGCGTTCACCGGGTCGATGGAGACCGGCTCGGTGATGCCGAGACGGAACGTGCCGCCGCCTGCCCCCTTACCGGCGTTGTCCTTCTTGCCGTCGTCCCCGCCACCACAAGCGGTCGCAGCCAGGGCGATGATTGCCGCTCCCGCGACCCACTTGGCGCTCTTGGCACCACGCATGGGTTTCCTCCTCATGAGTCCACTGATCTACAAGAAGGGTCTTGGCCGTTCGCCGACACCCCTGACGGCAATGACACCCAAGTACCCGAGTGTGCTCGTGAGTCGGCACTCCCCACAGTGCGTGACCCATTGACCCGAGCTCATCGAGCCAACTATTAAGTACGGCGGGGCTGTAAACCACACTTAAAGGGTCTCGTTTTGACAACATCAATCGCACGCGTAGACCCGAAATACGGACAAAGCGATCCCAGACAGACACCCCCGAAACGGACCGTTAATACATGTTCCGGAGAGCGACACCCGATAATCGGACGCTCAGCTCACAAATACGTGTTGCGCATCCGAGGGGCGGCACGCTCACGTCACCGGCCGCGGAAGCACGGAAGCGCCCCGCCGTCCGCGTGCGCGCGGACAACGGGACACCTGCTCGACCGACCTGCCGGCGAGAGTCTTGGGCGCACTGACCCCCCGCTTTCACGTCCTGGGCGGCGACGCATATCCCGCACCTGGAGTCTACCCGCGTAGAGCCGGTACCGGCCCTTCTTTGCGAGCTGATCCGTCACCATGATGCCCTTGGCCGTGGTGCGGCCCTCGGCGTGCGTATAGCTGCCCTCGACATGTGCGTCGAGGCTTCGCGAGCACCTTGCCCACCGAGAAGCCCGCTGACGCTCCGCCGGCGACGGCCCCGGTGGCGGCCCCGGTGGCGGTCAGCGTCTTCTTGTGGGTGACGGTGCGGCTGTACGTCCTCTTGCCGCCCGGCATGAATCGCTGATTTCGGACGGAGCCTCATCACAAAGGCCCGGCCTCCCGCACGGTGTGCGGGAGGCCGGGCCTCAGGTGAACGGGCGCGGGTGCGCGGGTCAGCGCTTGGCGCGCGAAGCGGCGCGGCCGCGCTCCTTCTGATCCAGGACGACCTTGCGGATACGGACCGTCTCCGGGGTCACCTCGATGCACTCGTCGTCGCGGCAGAACTCCAGCGACTGCTCGAGCGACAGCTTGCGGGCGGGCACCACGTTCTCCGTGGTGTCCGCGGAAGCCGCACGCATGTTGGTGAGCTTCTTCTCCTTGGTGATGTTCACGTCCATGTCGTCGGCGCGCGAGTTCTCGCCGATGATCATGCCCTCGTAGACCTCGGTGGTGGCCTCGGTGAAGATGACACCGCGCTCCTGGAGGTTGACCATCGCGAACGGCGTCACGACGCCCGCGCGGTCCGCCACCAGCGAGCCGTTGTGACGGGTGCGCAGGTCGCCGAACCACGGCTCGTGGCCCTCGAAGAGGGAGTGCGCGATGCCCGTGCCACGGGTCTGGGTCAGGAACTCCGTACGGAAGCCGATGAGCCCGCGGGACGGGACGATCCACTCCATGCGGACCCAGCCCGAACCGTGGTTCGTCATCGTCTCCATGCGGCCCTTACGCGTCGCCATGAGCTGCGTGATGGCGCCGAGGTGCTCCTCCGGCGAGTCGATCGTCATGCGCTCGATCGGCTCGTGCGTCTTGCCGTCGACCTGCTTGGTGACCACCTGCGGCTTGCCGACGGTGAGCTCGAAGCCCTCCCGGCGCATGGTCTCGATGAGGATGGCCAGGGCGAGCTCACCGCGGCCCTGGACCTCCCAGGCGTCGGGGCGCTCGGTGTCCAGGACACGGAGCGAGACGTTACCGACGAGCTCCCGGTCCAGACGGTCCTTGATCTGCCGGGCGGTGACCTTGTGGCCCTTGCCGCCCTTGCCGACCAGCGGCGAGGTGTTCGCACCGATGGTCATCGAGATGGCCGGCTCGTCGACCGTGATCAGCGGCAGCGCGATCGGGTTCTCGGGGTCGGCCAGGGTCTCGCCGATCATGATGTCCG
Organism: Streptomyces sp. NPDC058092; assembly: GCF_042884935.1. Taxonomy (NCBI): domain Bacteria; kingdom Bacillati; phylum Actinomycetota; class Actinomycetes; order Kitasatosporales; family Streptomycetaceae; genus Streptomyces; species Streptomyces sp. NPDC058092. The sequence goes on along the minus strand of NZ_JBHVSY010000001.1, from coordinate 337,270 downwards.
GGATACCGGCGATCGCGCAGATGTCGCCCGGACCGGCCTTCTCGGCGGGCTTACGGGTGAGCGCCTCGGTCATCATCAGCTCGGTGATGCGCACGTTGGACATCGTGCCGTCGCGCTTGATCCACGCAACGGTCTGGCCCTTGCGCAGCTCGCCCTGCTCGACACGGCACAGCGCGATACGGCCGAGGAAGTTGTCGGCGTCCAGGTTGGTGACGTGGGCCTGGAGGGGCGCGTCCTCGTCGTACTCCGGGGCCGGGACCGCGGAGAGGATCGTGCTGAAGAACGGCTCCAGGCTGTCGCTGTCCGGCGGGACGGTGCCGTCCTCCGGCTTGGTCAGCGAGGCGACGCCGTCACGGGCACAGGCGTAGACGATCGGGAACTCGATCTGGTCCTCGTCGGCGTCCAGGTCCAGGAAGAGGTCGTACGTCTCGTCGATGACCTCGGCGATCCGGGAGTCCGGACGGTCCGTCTTGTTGATGCAGAGGATGACCGGCAGCTTGGCCGTCAGCGCCTTGCGGAGCACGAACCGGGTCTGCGGCAGCGGGCCCTCGGAGGCGTCGACCAGCAGCACGACCGCGTCCACCATCGACAGGCCTCGCTCGACCTCACCGCCGAAGTCGGCGTGGCCGGGGGTGTCGATGATGTTGATCGTGATGACGTCGCCGCCATCCTTGGGGTGGTACTTCACGGCCGTGTTCTTGGCCAGGATCGTGATGCCCTTCTCACGCTCCAGGTCGTTCGAGTCCATCATGCGTTCGTCGAGGTTCTCGGCGGCGTGCGCGGCAAAGGCGCCGGCCTGCCTGAGCATGGCGTCGACCAGCGTGGTCTTGCCGTGGTCGACGTGGGCGACGATGGCTACGTTACGGATGTCGTGGCGCGTGGGCATTGGGTGGCTTGCGCTTCTCTCGGATCGTGGGATCAGGCGTCTCAGTCGCTCTCGGGTCCTCGTACGCCCGCCGGGCGGACGCGCCACGGCTACCCCCCATGGTACGGGGCTGGCGCGTCGGGGGCTTCCCGGCCCGATCCGCGAGACCGCTCTTCAACCACTCTTCAACCGGAATTCGGCAGTCCTTACCTCGGTACCCGCCTCGGTGTCCGGACTGCGCGGGGTGGGTGCGCAGGGTGTGAAAAGGGGCTGCCGAGGGCGGGAAAAAGGGGGATGCGGAGGGATCCGTGGGGGGATCCGTGGGGCTCCGCAAGGTCCCGTGGGGGGGCGTGTGGGGGCAATCGGCTCGGGTCCGGGTTGTATCCGACCTTGCCCGCCGGGGAGTCCGGCGGGCAAGGGACTTGAGCCAGTTCTGAGCTTCCGGTGCCGTTCTGACCTGCTACTTCTTCTTGCCTGCCGGGGCTCCGGCGGCCTGCGGCTTCTTGAAGCCGATGTCCTGGTAGTGGGGTGCCCCGAAGCCGAAGGCGCCGACGTTCGCCAGCTTTCTGTTCGTCGCCACGAGCTGCGGGCGCTGGTAAAGCGGAATCGATCCGGCGGCGGCCCAGATCCGGGCGTCCGCCTGCTTCATCAGATCCCGGGCGGCCCCCTCGTCGAGCTCCGCGGCCGCCTGGTCGAAGAGCTGGTCGATGTGGTCCGTACCGACGCGGGTGTAGTTCTGCTCGACCAGCAGCGAGCCGTCGGTGGCGGGTACCGGCTTGGCGAAGATCGGGCGGTCGTCGGTCGCCGGGTAGGCAGTGGCGGGCCAGGAGTACAGGGCCAGGTCGTAGTCGCCGGAGGCGATGTGGTCCTTGAAGTAGCTGTCGTCGGCGACCTTGGTGATCGACGTACCGATGCCGATCGAATCGAGCATCGCCGAGATCTTGTCCCCGACGGCACGCAGCGGCTCCGAGCCGGGACCGGACGGCAGGACGAAGCGCAGGGTCAGCGTCTTGCCGTCCTTGCCGAGCGGGCCGCGGCGAGCGTCGGGGGCCTGGGCGGGGGCCGCGGTGCCCGCGGGGGCGTACGCACCGGTGGCGCCGCCCGGCCGCTGGTCCTGGCCGGTGACCTGGGCGGGAGCGTCCTCGGAGGTGCCGGTCCCGGCCAGGCGTCCGGCCTGGCGCAGCAGGGCGGCGCTGTGGAACGCGGCGGCGGAGGCGGGGGCGAGGACCTGGGGGGCGTTGCGCGACCCGGCGCGGTCACCGGACCTGTTGTCACCGGGCTTGTTGTCGTCGGGCTTGCTCCCGCTGTCGGTGTCGGTGACCGGCTTGTCGTCGTCGGGCTTGCCCTGCTTCTCGGGCGTGGCCGCCTTGTCGTCCTTGTCACCCTTCCCGGCGGCGGCGTCCTTGTCCTTCGCTCCCTTCTTCCCGGCCTCGCTGCCCGCCTTGGTGCCGTCCGGCTTCTTGACCGCGCCCTCCCGCGTCCAGCCCGCGTCGGCCAGCAGCGCCCGCGCCTCGTCGGTGTTGTGCCCGCCGAGTGCGCCGCTGCTGTCCTTGTACGCCGGCTGCCCGGCCAGGGCCACGTGGCTGCCGAGCGGTGTGGCGGGCAGGCCGAGGGGTTTGAGTACGGCGTCGACGAGCTCCTGGCGGTTCAGGGCCCGGGCGACCGCCCGGCGTACCCGGTCGTCGGCGAGCGGCCCGGACTCGCCGTTCATCGCGAGCTGGGTGTAGGCGGGCTCCAGCGACTTGCGGACCACGTACGCGCGCAGCTTGCCCTGCTCGGCCGCGTACGCCTCGGCGGCTGCCCGGTTCTTCTCCCTGGCCGCCTGCGCGGTCGCCGCCGCCTTCTCGTCCGAGCCGTGTGCCTCGGCCCAGGAGCGCAGTGCGGCGGCCGGGCCGGTCCCGGAGCCGGGGCCCTGGGCCAGCGGCTGCCCGTTCCCGCCCTTGTCGCGGCCCGCCTGCACGATGCGGTGCGCCGCCGCGGCGTCGATGTCCGCGACGTCGACCTTCCCCTCGGTCAGCGCCTGCGTGCGGTCCTGCGGCTTGACGGCCCGGAAGACCAGCGTGTCGAGCTTGGCCGGGCTCCCCCACCAGCGCGGATTGCGCTCCAGGGTGACCTCGCCGGTCTTCGGGTCCACGCCGCGCAGCCGGAACGGTCCCGCAGTGGCCTTGAGGGTGGTCCGCGCGCCGTCGTTGAAGGCGCCCGGGGTGCCGGTCACCTCCTTCGGGTACAGCGGGGAGAAGAGCGAGCGCCAGTCCGCGTACGGCTTGGCGAAGGTGACCCGTACCTCCTGCGCGTCGGCGCCGCGCTCGATCTTCTCGATCCGCTCGTAGCCGGCGTTGCGGGCGGTCCAGTACGCCGAGTCCTTGCCGTTCAGTGCCCGCCACTGGGCGACGAAGTCCGACGCCTCGACCGCCCGGCCGTCGCTCCACACCGCCCGCTGGTTGAGCCGGTAGAGCACCACCTGCCTGGGCTCGCGCTCGACCACCTTCGCGGACTTCAGATAGTCCGGGTCGAGCCGGGGCCTGCCCCGGGCGTCCAGCGGGAAGAGCGTCGGCAGCAGGGCACCGGTGATGCGGGTGGTGGAGCCGTCGGCGTCGGCCTGGAAGGCGTTGAGGGTGGCGGGCACGGCGTCGATCGCCCAGGTGGCCGTTCCGCCCGCCGCGACCGTGTTCCGGGCCGCGACCGCGATGTCCTGCGGGGCTGCGGCGGCGGTGGTGCCGCTGTCGTCGGAGGTGCAGCCGGCCAGCACGGGGAGCGTCAGCACACCCGTCGTGAGGAGCGCGAGCGAGCGGCGCTTTCGGGCCGTCCCCCGCGGGACGCCGACGTGGGACATGGCTGATACCTCCGAGGCCGGCCCGGCCCACCCGCACCGGGGCGGACCGGATTGTGATTTTTAGTGACATATGCAGTTGATCACACCGATTCCGTCCCTCCACTGAAGGCGCACCCGCGCGAGAGGCGGCGCAGACACGGCGCAGCGCCTCTCGAACCTCACCCGTGCGGCGGAGCGGGCCCGGGAGACCGGAAGGGCCCGCACCCTTCCCAACGGGGGTGTGACGCGCGACACTCTCAGGCGCATGAACATGACCAACCGCGACCGCGGAAGTGAGAGCAAGTCATGTCACTGCACGAAGAATTGACGGTCGTTCAGCACTGTCTCGACGACCTGGTCCGCACCGTCGGCCGGCTGGAGCGGAGTCTCGCGCGGCTGCGCGCGACGGAAGCCGGGCCGGCGCCGCTCGAAGCCGCCGACCGCACCGGCCCCGTCGACGGCGTCATCACGATCAGCGAAACGCCGTACGACGCCACCCTGTGGACGGACTCGGACGACGAAGGTCTGGGCGTCCGGGGCCGGCACGCCCCCTAGGAGAGTTCCTTGGCCACCGGTACGGAAACAGGAACAGGTACGCAACCACCTCACCCGAAGGGCGCGGCGGGCGTCCACCACGCCTCCCGGGCCGCCATCACCGCCCGCCACCTGCGCACCGACCGCTGGTGGCTGGCTCCCGCGACGACCACCGGGGGGCTCCTCGCCTTCATCGTCTACTCGACGTGGCGGGCCTTCTCGAACGCCGACTACTACGCCGCCCCCTATGTGTCGCCGTTCTACTCGCCCTGCCTGGCGGAGAACTGCGCCCCCATGCGGCACGGCCCGAACTGGGAACTCTTCGGCAACTGGTGGGGCCTCTCCCCCGCACTGCTGATCCTGATCTTCCCGCTCGGCTTCCGGCTGACCTGCTACTACTACCGCAAGGCCTACTACCGGGGCTTCTGGGCATCGCCCCCGGCCTGCGCGGTCGCCGAGCCGCACACCACGTACACCGGCGAGACCCGCTTCCCGCTGATCATGCAGAACATCCACCGGTATTTCTTCTACGCCGCGGTGCCGGTCGCCGGGATCCTCACGTACGACACCGTGCTCTCCTTCCGCGACGAGCACTATGCCTGGGGCCACATGGGCCTCGGCTCGCTGATCTTCCTGGCCAACATCACCCTGATCTGGGCGTACACGCTGTCCTGCCACTCCTGCCGCCACATCATCGGCGGCCGGCTGCGGCACTTCTCCAAGCACCCCGTGCGCTACCGGCTGTGGGGCTGGGTGGGCCGGCTGAACGCCCGGCACATGCTGCTCGCCTGGGCCTCCCTGATCAGCGTGGCGCTCGCCGACTTCTATGTCTATCTCGTCGCCTCCGGCGCCTTCGACGATCCGAGGTTCTTCTGAATGACAGAGCTCGAACGGCAACAGTGGGACGTCGTCGTGGTCGGTGCCGGAGGCGCCGGGCTGCGCGCCGCCATCGAGGCGCGGGAGCGCGGGGCCCGTACCGCGGTCATCTGCAAATCGCTCTTCGGCAAGGCGCACACGGTCATGGCGGAGGGCGGAATCGCCGCGTCCATGGGCAATGTGAACTCCGGGGACAACTGGCAGGTGCACTTCCGCGACACCATGCGCGGCGGGAAGTTCCTCAACCAGTGGCGGATGGCGGAGCTGCATGCCAAGGAGGCACCCGACCGGGTCTGGGAGCTGGAGACCTGGGGTGCGCTCTTCGACCGTACGCCGGAGGGGAAGATCTCCCAGCGCAACTTCGGCGGCCATGAGTACCCGCGGCTCGCGCACGTCGGGGACCGTACCGGCCTCGAACTGATCCGCACCCTCCAGCAGAAGATCGTCTCGCTGCAACAGGAGGACTACCGCGAACACGGCGACTACGAAGCCCGGTTGAAGGTCTTCCAGGAGTGCACCGTCACCCGCGTCCTCAAGGATGGGCAACAGGTCTCCGGCACCTTCTGCTACGAGCGCGAGTCCGGCCGCTTCTTCGTGCTCGAAGCCCCCGCGGTCGTCCTCGCCACCGGCGGCATCGGCAAATCCTTCAAGGTGACGTCGAACTCCTGGGAGTACACCGGCGACGGCCACGCCCTCGCCCTGCTGGCGGGCGCACCGCTGCTGAACATGGAGTTCGTGCAGTTCCATCCGACCGGCATGGTCTGGCCGCCGTCCGTGAAGGGCATCCTCGTCACCGAGTCGGTGCGCGGGGACGGCGGGGTGCTGCGCAACTCCGAGGGCAAGCGGTTCATGTTCGGCTACGTCCCCGATGTGTTCAAGGAGAAGTACGCGCAGTCGGAGGAGGAGGGCGACCGCTGGTACGAGGACCCGGACCACAACCGCCGCCCGCCCGAGCTGCTGCCGCGCGACGAGGTCGCCCGGGCCATCAACTCCGAGGTGAAGGCGGGCCGGGGCTCACCGCACGGCGGGGTGTTCCTGGACGTGTCGACCCGGATGCCCGCGGAGGCGATCCGGCGCCGGCTGCCCTCGATGTACCACCAGTTCAAGGAGCTGGCGGACGTCGACATCACGGCGGAGGCGATGGAGGTCGGCCCGACCTGTCACTACGTGATGGGCGGGATCGCCGTCGACTCCGACACCGCGGCCGCCGCGGCCGTGCCCGGACTGTACGCGGCGGGCGAGGTCGCGGGCGGCATGCACGGCTCCAACCGGCTCGGCGGGAACTCCCTCTCCGATCTGCTGGTCTTCGGGCGGCGGGCCGGGCTGCACGCCGCCGAGTACGCGAACGCCATCGGTACCCCGCCGGTGGTGGACGAGGAGCAGATCGACGCGGCGGCGGCGGAGGCCCTGCGTCCGTTCAGCGCCGGGGAGCCGGGTGCGGCCGAGGGACCGGTCACGGCCGAGGGGCCCGAGGAGCCCGCGGAGAATCCGTACACCCTCCACCAGGAACTCCAGCAGACGATGAACGACCTGGTCGGCATCATCCGGCGGGCGCCCGAGATGGAACAGGCCCTGGAGAAGCTGGCCACGCTGCGGGTACGGGCCCGGCGCGCCGCCGTCGAGGGGCACCGGCAGTTCAACCCCGGCTGGCACCTCGCCCTGGACCTGCGGAACATGCTGCTGGTCAGCGAGTGCGTCGCCCGGGCCGCACTGGAGCGCACGGAGAGCCGGGGCGGCCACACCCGCGAGGACTGCCCGACGATGGAACGTTCCTGGCGCCCGGCCAATCTGCTGTGCCGGCTGGCCGACGAGGCCACCGAAGGCGCGTCGGGCGGCCGGATCGAACTCGTACGGAAGACGACCGAACCCATCCGTCCGGATCTGCTCTCCCTCTTCGAGAAGGAGGAGCTGGTCAAGTACCTGGCCGAAGAGGAGCTGTACGAGTGAGCAGCTACAAGGCGCAGTTCAGGGTGTGGCGCGGGGACCCGGACGGCGGTGACCTGGAGGACTTCGAGGTCGAGGTGAACGACGGCGAGGTCGTCCTCGACATCATCCACCGGATCCAGTCCACCCAGGCGGGCGATCTGGCGGTGCGCTGGAACTGCAAGGCGGGCAAGTGCGGTTCGTGCAGCGCGGAGATCAACGGCAGGCCGCGGCTGATGTGCATGACACGCATGTCGGTGTTCGGCCGCGAGGAGACGATCACCGTCACCCCGCTGCGGGCCTTCCCGGTCGTCCGCGATCTGGTGACGGATGTGACGTTCAACTACGCCAAGGCACGGGAAGTGCCCGCCTTCGTACCCCCGAAGGGGGTGAAGGCGGGCGACTACCGGATGCAGCAGGTCGACGTGGACCGCTCGCAGGAGTTCCGCAAGTGCATCGAGTGCTTCCTGTGCCAGGACACCTGCCATGTGGTGCGCGACCACGAGGAGAACAAGGCGGCGTTCGCCGGACCGCGCTTCCTGATGCGGATCGCCGAGCTGGACATGCACCCCCTGGACGCCGCCGCCGAGTCGGGACTCGACCGGAAGGCCACGGCCCAGGAGGAGCACGGGCTCGGCTACTGCAACATCACGAAGTGCTGTACCGAGGTGTGCCCCGAACACATCAAGATCACTGACAATGCGCTGATCCCCCTGAAGGAACGGGCCGTGGACCGCACATACGACCCGCTGGTGTGGCTGGGGAACAAGATCCGACGACGGGAGACTCCCTGATCCCGCTCAGCCGAGCAGCTTGGCGATCGCCTCGGTGGCGTCCGTCTCGCCGAGCCTCGGGAAGATCTTCTCGACGCTGTTGCGGTGGGCACCGGCGTTCATGTCGGTGACCGCGTCCGTGGCGACGGTCACGCGGTAGCCGTACTCGTGGGCGGAGCGGGCGGTGGACTCGACGCCGATGGTGGTCGCGATGCCGGTGACGACGACCTGAGTGACGCCGAGGCGGCGCAGCTGGAGGTCGAGGTCGGTGCCGTAGAAGGCGCCCCACTGCTGCTTGGTGACGACGATGTCGCCTTCGCGCGGGCCGAGCTCGGGGATGATCTCGGCCCAGTCGGCGGCGGGCCTGCCGGAGTGCCTGGGCGTCTCGGCGCGGCCGGGGGCGCCGCGGGCGAATACCGTCACCGGTGCGGGTACGGGAGGCGGCGCCGCCTCCCGTATCACTTCCGGGGTGTCGCCCGGCCGGGTGGTCGGCCGGTCACTTCCCGACCAGTCGGTCGAGCAGATCGGCGGCCTCGGCGACCGTGCGGCGTTCGGCCCCGTCGAGCTCAGCGGCGATGGCCTCGGCGAGCCAGCTGTGCTTGGCGGCCCGGACCGCGGCGAGCGTCGTGAGTCCGGTCTCCGTGATCGACATCACCGACTTCCGGCCGTCGGCCGGATCGGGTGCCCGCTCGACGAGCCCCTGGCTCTCCAGTGCGCCGAGAGTCAGCCGCATGGACTGTGGACGCACGTACTCGGCACGAGCCAGCGCGGCCGTGGTGGCCGGCCCCTCACTCTCCAGTCCGGCGAGCACCGAGCGCTGCGTCGGCGTGAGCAGGCTGTCCGACGAGGTGGTGCGCAGCCGCCGGATCAGCCGGCCGACCACGGCGGTGAGCTGTGTCGCCAGCTGCTCGGCGCTCAGCTCGACGTGAGGGTCGGCGGGCACGGCTTCGGTCGGTTCCGGCATGGCTCGAGCGTAGAAGATGCACAGTGCACCTTGCAAGGTTCCCTGTCTATTTTTCAGCCAGGAACCGTGCCGGTCTTGCTCGTCACGCGGCCCGCGATCTAGGGTGAATGCGCTTTCAAAAGAGGGTGGTACGTGCAACAGCAGGTGCTTGGGTACGGAAGAAGAAGCGGACGGTCGGTCGAGTGAGCGCCCCAACGGTGTACGACGTCGCCGAGCGGTCGGGCGTCTCCATTGCCACGGTCTCGCGGGTCTACCGCACCCCCGATTCAGTACGCGCCCAGACCCGCGAGCGGGTCCTGGAGGCGGCCCGCGAACTGGGCTACGTACCGAGCGGCAGCGCGCGCGGACTCGCCAGCCGCAGCACCGGCGTGCTCGGCCTCTGCTTCCCCGACTACTCGGACCCGGACACCGAGAACGAGGCGGCGGCGACCGACGAGGACGACGACCACGCCTTCATGCTCTACTCCGACCAGATCATCCGGGGCATGGAGCGCGCGGCCCGACAGCACGGCTACGCCCTGCTGATCGCCGCCTCGCTCAAGGGCGGTCCGGAGAGTCTCGTCGCAAACGTGGCAGGCCGGGTGGACGGCTTCGCGGTCCTGGCCGGCACCGTCCCCACCGCCGACCTCGAAGTGATCTCGCGGCGGCTGCCGGTGGTCATGCTGGCGGGCCCGCGCGGCATCGATCATCTCGACCACATCGTCGTCGCCAACGCCGACGGGCAGCGCGCTCTCACTCGGCACCTGATCGAGGACCACGGGCTGCGCCGCCTCGCCTTCATCGGCGGGGAGGCGAAGTCCCCGGACGCCGAGGCCCGGTTCGTGGGCTTCCAGGAGGCGTGCCGCGACGCAGGGCTTCCGGTGCCGGACGCACCGGCCGTGCGGGCCACGATGATGACCCAGGCCGAGGGCCTCCGGGTCACGGAGGTCCTGCTCGACCGGGACGGGGAACAGCCGCAGGCGATGCTGTTCGCCAATGACCAGATGGCCGTGGGCGCGCTGCGCGCACTGGAGCGGCGCGGGATCCGGGTCCCGGAGGACATCGCCGTGACCGGGTTCGACGGGATTCCGCTGAGCCGGCTCGTACGCCCGCCACTGACGACCGTACGCCAGCCGATCCGCCAACTCGGCGAGCAGGCCGTCGAGTTGCTGGTACAGCGCCTGGGCAACAGCGGGCGCGAGCCGGTGTCGCTCATGCTTCCGGTGTCGGTGATCCAACGCGCGAGCTGCGGCTGCGGCTGACGAGGACGGCGCGCCCAGACCCGCCCGGCACGTTGAGCCCGCCCGGCCTCTGAGACGAAACCCTCGCCGTTCGAGCCGGCCCGAGGACGAACCCACCGGTGCTTGCGCCGGAATCGGCCCCTGGAAGGCCACAGCGGGCGCACCGGGCACGACCTGTTCCGGCGGGTGGTGACGGATCACGCCCGGGTGGCTCGCGACGAGTAGGCCGCGGCCCGCTGAGCGGCGGCGATCAGCACAGCCCGGCACGCAGGCCCTCGCCCCGCTCGCAGCGCCGATCGCGCGTGGGACGGGCTCTGACGTGCGATGCCACGGGCAGCAAGCGCCGCAACCCCGGCCCCCGCCCCGCCTCACCGCCCCAGCCGCGCCTCGAAAAAGTCCCGCCGGGCCGCCCGCAGCCCCTCCGTCTCCGCCGCCAGCCCCTCGTGCTCGAAGTGCCCCGCGCTCAGCACCCGCAGCTCGCGCTCACCCGCCAGCGCGTTGTGCACGGCGAACTGCCCCGGCGGCGGCACCGAGGGATCGAAGAGCGCCGCGGCCACCAGCGTGGGCAGCTCCAGCCGCGTCGCGGCCGTGGCGGCGTCGAAGTACCGCAGCACCTCGGTGACCCCGGGGTGCTCCCGGCGATGGCCCCGCACCGCCTCCCCGCTCCCTACGCACGGCAGGGTGAGCCGCAGCGGATGGTTGCCGAAGGTCGGCACCGTCAGCTGCGCGGCCCCGAACCGGCCGTCCCAGGGCAGGGCCAGCGCGCCGAGCCCGCCGCCGAAGCTCTCCCCGAGGTATCCGAGGAGCGGGGCGCCCGCCCCCGGAGCCAGTTCCGGTACCAGTTCATGCAGCGCCGACGCCGCGCACCACAGGTCCGCCACGCAGTCGCCGATGACGTAGGTGTCGCGCGATTCGATGCCGTGGAGTACGTGCGCGTCGGCCACGTCCGGGATGCCGGGGTGCAGTCCCCGCGCCCCCATGCCCCGTACGCACGGCAGGATCGCCGCCGCCCGGGGCAACGGCAGCGGCACGTCGGGGCCCGGCTCCTGCCGGCCTCCGTAACCGTGCCCGATGACGAATCCGTACTCCGCGCTCCCCTCGGCGGGCAGCGCGACCCAGCCCCCGAGCCGCACCCCGCCCACCGACGTGAACGTCACGCCGTGCATCCGTACACCGTCGCGCTCCTCCTCCAGCGGGCCGAGCTCCGGCTCCGTGGCGACCTCGCGGGCCTCCTCGTACCTGCCCCGCCAGAAGGCGTCGAAGTCGTCCGGGGCAGCGGGCGCGGGGATGTGCAGCAGGTCGTCGAGCGTGCGCCCGTAAGCCGGATCGAAGGGGAAGTCGTGCGCGAAAGAAGCCATGATCACGACAATATCGCCCGCGCAGCGCCCCGCCCATGCCGGTACAGACCACCGATCCCGCGGATCAACCACGCGAAATAGGTCACATCGTTCCCAATTCCACAAACGTCACGCTTACCGTGCCAAGTTGAACATTCAGATGTCCAGCACGTTGCACGAGTGTGACCTAGCACCCTCTTGCGGATTCCCGAACGCCTGCCGCAGAGTGATGTATGCGCTTACAGGCAGCGCATACATCCGGATTGCTCGAGGAGGAGCCCTCCATGCCCCGCACCGCCAGAAACGCCTCGATCGGTATCGCAGTCGCAGCCGCGCTCACTTTCGGTATCACCGCGTGCGGCAGTTCCGGTGGCGACAGCGTCGCCGCGGACAAGAAGCAGACGCTCACCGTCTGGGCCATGGGGGCCGAGGGCGAGAAGCTCGCGGATGTGGCCAAGGAGTACACCAAGGCCAACCCGAACGTGACCGTGAAGGTGACCCCGGTCGGCTGGGACGTCGCCCACCAGAAGCTGGTCTCCGCGGCCGCCGCCGGCACCCTGCCGGACGTGGCGCAGATGGGCGGCAGCTACATGGGCGAGTTCGCCGAGCTCGGCGTTCTGGAGCCGGTCGACACCAAGACGTTCGACGAGAAGGACTTCTTCCACTCCGGCTGGCAGCAGGGCGAGGTGGACGGGAAGGCGTACGGCGTGCCGTGGTACGTCGACACCCGCGTCCTCTACTACCGCACCGACCTGGCCGAGAAGACCGGCATCACCAAGGCTCCGACCAACTGGAAGGAGATGCAGGACCTCGCCTCGGCCTACCAGAAGAAGGCCGGAACCAAGTGGGGCCTGTCCATCCAGCCGAGCGGCCTGGACACGGTGCAGAACTTCTACTCCTTCCTGTACTCGGCCGGCGGCGAGATCGTCAACGACAAGGGCGAGGTCGTCATCGACAGCCCCGAGGCCGTCAAGGCGCTCAAGGAGTACGGCTCGTACTTCGACAAGGGGCTCTCCAACAAGTCCGTGCAGCCCGGCTACGACGTGGTGAAGGACTTCGGCAACGGCCGCGTCCCGATGTTCTTCGGCGGCCCCTGGCACGTCACCCTGCTGAACGAGGGCCAGCCGCAGCTCAAGGGCAAGTGGGCGGTGGCCAATGTGCCCGCCGACAAGGCCTCCGTCTCCATGGCGGGCGGTTCCTCCCTGGTCGTCTCCAAGGACAGCAAGCACAAGGCCGCCGCCACCGAGTTCATCAAGTACCTGACGGACACCAAGGGCCAGGCCGACTGGTACAAGCGCACCAAGGACCTGCCGGCCAACACCGCCGCCTGGACCTCCGGCGACCTCGCCGCCGACGCCGACCTCCAGGTCTTCAAGAAGCAGATGGACACGGCCAAGTCCTCCCCCTCGCTGTCCAACTGGACCGAGATCACCGACAAGGTCGACCAGGCCATCGCCAAGGTCACCCAGGGCAAGGCGTCCGCCGAGGACGCGCTCAAGACGGCCCAGTCCGAAATCGAAGGCCTCGTGAAGTAGGAGTCATGCGCACCATGACCTCAAAGGCCGCGGAGTCGGCCACGGTGCAGGCCGGGCCGGGGACCGCCGAGTCCCCGGCCACCGGGCCCGCAGGCCGCCGGGGTGGCAAGAAGTCGTCGATGGGCGTGCAGAACCTGGCCGGCTGGCTGTTCTCCACCCCCTTCCTCGTCCTCTTCCTCGTCTTCATGGCGTTCCCGATCCTCGCGACGCTGGTGATGAGCTTCACCGACTTCGGGCTGCGCAATGTCACGCGCCCGCTGGACGCGAACTTCATCGGCTTCGAGAACTACGTCAATCTCTTCAGCGACGACAAGTTCCTCAAGTCGCTGTTCAACACGGCGTACTTCGTGGTGATCGGCGTCCCGCTGACGATCTTCCTCGGGCTGGCAGTCGCCGTACTGGCGAACAACGGCATCGACCGGGCGCGGACCTTCTTCCGCGTCGGCTTCTACGCACCGGTGGTCACGACCATCGTCGCGGTCGCCGTGGTCTGGCGGTTCGTGCTCGACCCGAGCGACGGGCTCATCGCGGGGCTCTTCTCCGAAGTGGGCCTCACCTCGCCCGACTTCCTGGGCTCCGAGACGCTCGCCATGCCCTCGATGATCGCGATGGCGGTCTGGCGCAACCTCGGCACGGTCATGGTGCTCTTCATCGCCGGCCTGCAGGCCATTCCCACCGAAGTGCGGGAAGCCGCGCGGCTGGACGGCGCCGGTGTCTGGCAGGAGTTCAAGGGCATCACCGTGCCCCTGCTGCGGCCCACGCTGCTCTACGCCACGGTGATCACCACCATCGGCTACCTCAATGTCTTCGAGGAGCCGTTCGTGATGACCCAGGGCGGTCCCTCGGACTCCACGCTCACCGTCTCGCTGAACATGTACCGCGAGGGCTTCAACTTCTTCCACATGGGCTATGCGAGTGCCATGGCGTATGTCCTCTTCGTAGTGATCATGGGCATCACGGTGCTGCAGCTCCGACTGCTGAAGGACAACACGAAATGAGCGCCACCAGTGCACCGGGCGCCGTCTCGACGGCGCCGGCGAAGAAGCCCCAGGACGCACCGGAGCCCGGCGCGAAGAAGGCCCGCAACCCGAAGCGCGTCCTCGTCTACGTCCTGCTCTCCCTCGGTCTGCTGATCATGTCGGCGCCGTTCCTGTGGATGGCCCTCTCGGCGTTCAAGACGTCGCAGGAGCTGACCGCGAGCCCGCCGGTATGGATCCCGACCGAGTGGACGCTGGACAACTTCCGGAACCTGCTCGACAAGCTCGATCTGCCGCTGTACTTCATGAACTCGGTGATCGTGGCGGTGCTGGTCACCGTCTCGAACCTGGTGTTCTGCTCGATGCTCGGGTACGCCCTGGCCAAGCTGAACTTCGCCGGACGCAACAAGATCTTCGGTCTGGTCCTCGGCGCCCTGATGGTGCCCGGCAACCTGATGCTGCTGCCGCTGTTCGTGCTGATGAGCAAGTTGCACCTGATCGACTCGTACGCGGGTCTGGTGCTGCCGTTCGCCGCCGGAGCCTTCGGTGTCTTCCTGATGCGGCAGTTCATGCAGTCGATCCCGGACGAGCTGCTGGAAGCCGCCCGGATGGACGGCGCCGGTGAGTGGTACATCTTCTGGCGGATCGTGATGCCGCTGGTGAAGCCCGCCCTGGCGACCCTCTCGATCTTCACGTTCCTGGGCTCCTGGAACAACTTCGTCTGGCCGCTCATCGCGACCAACGACCCCGACAAGTACACCCTTCCGGTCGCGCTGGCCACCTTCGCCACCGACCCCAACAAGGCGGGCGGATCCAACGGCATGCTGATGGCCGGGTCCTTCCTGATCGTGCTGCCGGTCCTGGTCGTCTTCATCGCGCTCCAGCGGCACTTCACCCAGGGCATCGCCACGGCGGGCATGAAGTAGCCCACCCGGCCGCCCCACCCGAAACGTACGAGGCCGCACCCCGCACCCCGTCGGCCACACCCCTTCACGCACCAGAAAGACAGTTTGCGATGACTCACACCCAGGTCCCGTTCCCCGAAGGCTTCCTGTGGGGCGCCTCCACGGCCGCCCACCAGATCGAGGGCAACAACACCAACAGCGACTGGTGGGTCAAGGAGCACGCCGCGGGCACCCACATCCAGGAGCCGAGCCTGGACGCCTGCGACAGCTACCACCGCTGGCACGAGGACATGGACACGCTGGCCGGTCTCGGCTTCACCGACTACCGGTTCTCCATCGAGTGGGCCCGCATCGAGCCGGCCGAGGGCCGCTTCTCCCACGCCGAGCTCGCCCACTACCGCCGCATGGTCGAGGGCGCCATCGAGCGCGGCCTGCGCCCCATGATCACGCTGCACCACTTCACCGTGCCGCAGTGGTTCGAGGCGCGCGGCGGCTGGACCGCCGACGGCGCGACCGAGCTCTTCGCCCGCTACGTCGCCGCCTGCGCACCGGTGATCGCCGAGGGCGTCAGCCACGTCTGCACGATCAACGAGCCGAACATGATCGCCGTCATGGCCGGCCAGGCCAAGCGCGGCGACAACAGCTTCCCGCCCGCCGGTCTGCCGACGCCCGACGACGAGACCACCGAGGCCGTCATCGCCGCGCACCACGCGGCCGTCAAGGAGGTCCGGGCGATCGACGCCGGCATCCAGGTCGGCTGGACCATCGCCAACCAGGTCTACCAGGCCCGGCCCGGCGCCGAGGAGGTCACGGCGGCCTACCGCTACCCCCGCGAGGACGTCTTCATCGAGGCCGCCCGCGGCGACGACTGGATCGGCGTGCAGTCCTACACCCGGACCGAGATCGGCCCCGAGGGCCCCATACCCACGGCCGACGGCGTCGAGCGCACCCTCACGCAGTGGGAGTACTACCCCTCCGCGGTCGGCCACGCGCTGCGCCACACCGCCGAGGTCCTCGGCAACGACGTGCCGCTGATCGTGACCGAGAACGGCATCGCGACCGACGACGACAGCCGCCGCGTCGACTACTACACCGGCGCGCTGAACGAGGTCGCGTCCGCGCTCCAGGACGGCCTGAACATCCAGGGCTACCTGGCCTGGAGCGCGCTCGACAACTACGAGTGGGGCTCCTACAAGCCGACCTTCGGCCTGATCGGCTGGGACCCGGAGACCTTCGAGCGCCTGCCCAAGCCGTCCGCCGTCTGGCTGGGCGAGATGGGCCGCACGCGCGCGCTGCCGCGCATCGCCGACTGACGTCGGCCCCCCGACCGGGAGCGACCTGACCGCTCCCGCCCGTACGGGAACCGGCGATACCTGACGGACGCCGGTTCCCGTACAGCCGGGCCCTGTCCGGCCCTGATCCGCCGGGCAGGCCCATCGCCCGCGTGGGCGCCGCACGTATCCAGCCCCGCCCGTGTGCGGCGCCCACGCGGGTGTCGTACGCGACACGGCGCCCCGCCCTTCAGTTACGACCGACGAACGAAATCCGCCCACCGCCCACAGTCGGTGGCTCTTCTTCGAGGGATTCTGATGGACCGTCGCACATTTCTCACCGCCGCGGGAACAGGGGCTGCCGCCCTGTCCCTCGGAGCCGTGGCCGTGCCTTCCGCAGGCGCCGCACAGCTCACGCAGTCCTCGCAGCCCGCGCAAGGCGCGGGCACACCACTGCTCATGCGCTGGTTCCGCGATACGTACCGCTCGATCGAGGCGATGACGACCGACTTCGGTCTCGCCACCGACAAGATCGACGTCAGCGGCTCCGGCACCCCCGTCCGGTCGCGCCAGACCTCGCCCACCAACATCGGCTGCGGCCTCTGGTCGACGGTCGCCGCGGCCGGGCTCGGCGTGATCAGTGACACCACGATGGAACGCAGGCTGGAGCACACCGTCCGGGCCGTCGAGAAGCTGGAGCGCCATCACGGCTTCTGGCTCAACTGGTACGACGCGCACGACGGTTCGGTCCTGACCCAGTGGCCCGGCACCGGCGACCCGGTACGCCCGTTCCTCTCCTCCGTCGACAACGCCTGGCTGGTCACCGGCCTGCGCATCGCCGCCGACGCCGCACCGGCGCTCCGCCCCCGCATCGCCCGCATCCTGGCCACCGCCGACTGGTCCTACTACTACACGCCGTACGACCCGGCCGACCCCGTCGCCGGCCCCGGCCAGCTGCGCGGCGGATTCTGGACCGACACCGAGGAGCCCACCGGCCACCACTACGGCGCGCTCAACACCGAGCCGCGCATGGCCAGTTACCTCGGCATCGCGGATGGCTCGCTGCCCTCCGACCACTACTGGCACATGCTGCGCACGATGCTCCCCGAGCACGGGCAGGAGCAGCACCCCGGGGGCAGCTACGTCGCCATGGACGGTGTACGGGTCTGGCAGGGGCACTACACGCACCGCGGCCGGAAGATCGTGCCCACCTGGGGCGGTTCGATGTTCGAGGCCCTGATGGTGCCGCTGTTCGTGCCGGAGCCGGAGTGGTCGCCGCGGTCCTGGGGCCTCACGCACGCGCGCTACGTCCGCAGCCAGATCGAGCACGGCATGGAGGAAGCGGAGTACGGGTACTGGGGCTTCTCCCCCGCCAACATCCCCGAGGGCGGGTACCAGGAGTACGGCGTCGACGCGATCGGCATGCAGGTCGACGGATACGCCTCCAACACCGACCGGACGTACACCGAGGACGGCGCGCCGCTGCCGCCCGCCTCGGCGTTCACCAACGGTGTCGTCACCCCGCACGCCTCCTTCCTCGCCCTGCCCTACGCGCCGGACGAGGCGGTCGCCAACCTGCGGGCACTCGACCGCGACTTCGGCGCCTACCACGACGGATACGGGTTCCGGGACTCCGTCAACGTCGGCACCGGCCGGGTCAGTGACTACATGCTCGCCCTCGACCAGGGCATGATCGCCGCCGCACTGGCCCAGGCGATCCGCCCCGGCCTGCTGCAACGGCCGTTCCGGACCGGCGGATTCCAGTCGAAGGTGCGTCCGTTGCTCGCCAAGGAGCGCTTCTCCATCTGATCGGCCGCGCGGCGGCGTGCCCGAGGGGCCGGGTCGGTTCCAGCCCTTCCGGTACGCCGCCCGGTCGCCCTCCCGCGCCGCGAACGCCGCGAAGTCGGGTGCGGGTGCCGTCGCCCGGGTCTCCGATCCGCAGCGCGACCCCGGCGGTGAGGGCCGGGACCACGATCACCAGGACGAGGCCCGGCGCGATCCGCCGCGGCCGGGTCCGCCACAGCCCGCGCCGGCCGGACCGGGCGGTACGGGGCCGCCCGGCCCCGTACCGCCCGGATCACGCCCGTCATCCGCTTCCGCACGTCCGTACCCCCTGAGTCCCGCGGCGTGCGGTCGCAGTAGGAACGGCATCGCCCCCGTTCCACGCCCTGTTCCGCTCCCCTGGTTCCGCGCCCGGTCGCCGGGTCGCGGGTCACTGAGGGTGGACATAGCCTCACAAACGTGATGCCGCTCGTGAGCCGTACCCGGATACCGGGCCGGGCCCTTCCCACCGTGCTGTTGGCGGTGTGCTGGCTGGCCCTGCCCGCCGCGCTGGTTGCTCGCGCCGACGATCCCGTCACCCTGTCCCGGGACGGGCAGATCACCGACCGGGTGGGGGCGCTCGGCGAGCGCAAGGACCAGGTCGCGGCAGCACTCGACCGGCTGTACGACGAACGCCGCGTCCAGCTCTTCGTCGTGTACGTACGGGACTTCTCCGGCCGGTCCGCGCAGAGCTGGGCCGATGCGACGGCCGACCGGAACGGCCTCGGCCGCGACGACGTCCTGCTCGCCGTCGCCACCCACGTCCGGCAGTACGCCTACACCGTCGACCAGGGCTCACGCCTCACCACCGCCCAGCTCCAGGACGTGGCGAGCACGGCCGTCGAGCCCGCGCTCAGGGATCACGACTGGGCCGGCGCGGCGATCGGCGTCGCGAACGGCTACTCCGCCGTACTGGCCGGCAAGGCCGTGCCCACGCCGACGCTCACGCCCGGCGCCCCCGATCCCGGAACCGGGAGTTCCGGCGGGACGAGCGCCGGGGATCTGATTCTGCCGGTGGTCGTCGTCGGCGGGGCGGCAGCGGTCGCCGGCTATGCGTACACCCGGCGCAGGAAGCGGGCCACGACCCGCACCACGCCCGGTGCGACCGGCTGGGGACGGGGTTCCGCGGGACCGGGCGGACCGCGGCAGCCGACTCCGCTGCCGGAGCTCGATGCCCGGGCGAAGGAGACGCTGGTGGACACCGATGACGCGGTCCGCACCAGCGAGGAGGAACTGGGCTCTGAAGACACGGAGCGAGGCGCAGAACCGGATGGTGACTCCTCCCCGCCGTGAATGACGGGGCTTCTCGCCAAGCCGGTGCGGCCTCGCGACGGACCAGCCCGGCCCGTAGTGACTCCGCGGCTTCGGACCAAGGATCACATTCCCGCCCGGCACGAAGGCCGGGATTCCCCGCGAAGATCGGGGAGTGGACTCCGTCGAGAACATCGACGTACTCGACCGACCAGTGAGCTCAGCCGGTTCGAGGACAAGGTGCGGCGCGAGGAGGCGAGGGCGCTGGGCCGACAGGAGCTCGCCGCGTCGTCCCTGGACGCCCGGTTCGAGCAGCTGGACGCCCTGGGCGACAGCGCCGAGGTCGAGGCCCGGCTCGCCGCCCTGAAATAAGCGTCATGACGGCGGTCCCGCCGGCCTTTTGAGCCCTCCCTCTCAGAACATGCTCAGCAGCTGCTCGACCGTGGGCTCGGCGGCCGGCTCCCCGTCGGGCAGCGCCAGTTCGAACCAGACGGTCTTGCCGCGCGGTGTCCGCCTGGACCCCCAGGCCACGCTCAGCAGACCGACCAGCTGGAGCCCGCGCCCGCCCTCGTCGGTGTCGCGCGCCCGCCGTCGCCGCGGCTGGACGAGGCCCGCGTCCCATACCTCGCAGACGAGCGTACGGTCGCGCAGCAGCCTGAGCCGGATCTCGCCCTCCCCGTACCGCAGGGCGTTGGTGACCAGTTCGCTGACCAGGAGTTCGGTGGTGTCCACCAGCTCGTCGAGGTCCCAGGCCAGCAGTTGGCCACGGGCCAGTTCGCGGGCGCGGCCGACGGAGCGGGGTTCGCGGGGCAGCCGCCAGTCCCCGACGGCGTCCACCGGCAGCCCCCGGATGCGGGCCATGAGCAGGGCGATGTCGTCCTCGCCGTGCCGGGTGTCGAGGGTGGTCAGCACGTGGTCGCAGACGTCTTCGAGCGGCCGGTCCGGTTCGACGAGCGCGCCGCGCAGGGCGTCCAGTCCCTCGTCGAGCGGATGGTCGCGGGACTCGACGAGGCCGTCGGTGTAGAGGGCGAGCAGGGCGCCCTCCTTCAGTTCGACCTCGACCTCCTCGAAGGGCTCGCCGCCGACGCCGAGCGGCATCCCGGGCGGGACGTCGAGCAGCATGGCCGGTTCGCCGGGCTCGACTACGGCCGGGGGGAGATGACCGGCGTTGGCGAAGGTGCACCGCCGGGTGACCGGGTCGTAGACCGCGTACACGCAGGTCGCCAGGTACACCTCGGAGAGGTCCGCCTCGCGGGACTTGTGGGCGGCCCGCGAGGGCCACTGGGCGCCGCCGCCCGAGGACGAGGGGGTGCCGCCGCCGGGTGTGCCGAGCCCGCGGGCGACCTCGTCGAGCGCGGAGAGCACCTCGGCGGGTTCCAGGTCCAGCAGGGCCAGGGTCCGTACGGCGGTGCGCAGTTCGCCCATGGCCACGGCGGCGCGCAGTCCGCGGCCCATGACGTCGCCGACGACGAGGGCGGTGCGGTGGCCGGGCAGTTCGATCACATCGAACCAGTCGCCGCCGACCTCGGTGGCCGTGTTGCCGGGGAGGTAGCGGCAGGCGATGTCGAGGCCCGCGGCGACGGGGTCGCCGGGTGGCAGGAGGCTGCGCTGGAGGATCAGGGCGCGTTCGTGTTCGCGCCGGTAGAGGCGGGCGTTGTCGATGCAGACCGCGGCTCGGGCGGCGAGTTCGGTGGCCAGGGCCCGGTCCCGCTCGCCGAAGGGTTCGCTGCCCTTGGTGCGGGCGAACTGGACGAGGCCGACCACCGCGTCGTGGGCCACCATCGGTACGGCGAGCGTGGACTGGACGAAGCCCCGGTCGTCGCCGGGCACATCCTCGACACGGCCGGTGCGCAGGGCGATGGCACAGGGCGAGTTGTACGAGAAGCGGTGTACGGCGCCGAGTGCGGGCTGACCGGTGCACATGCCGGATGCGGCGGTGTCCGTGGCAGTGGCGGTGACGGCGGCGGGAAGGCCGTCCGACACGGCGCTGGCGGCGGCGACGCGGCGCAGTTCGGCGGAACCGCCGACGGACTCCTGCCGGAGCGAGTCCCAGCGGCCGGGCGGCGCGTCGTCGCCGGTGACCAGCCCCTGGTAGAGGTCGACGGAGGCGAGGTCGCAGAAGCCGGGCACGGCGACGTCGAGAAGTTCGCGGGCCGTGGTCTCCAGGTCGAGGGAGTTGCCGATGCGGACACTGGCCTCGTTGAGCAGCGCGAGGTTGCGGCGGGCGCTGGCCGCCTCGCGGGCGGCCATGTGCCGTCGGGTCACATCGGTGGCCAGTCCGGCGATGCCGATGGGCCGGCCCGATCCGCTGTGCACGCGGTAGAGGTTCATCGACCAGTGGCGGCTCTCGGTGTCACCGGGCGCGGTACCGACGAGCTGGAGGTCGGTGACGGACGAGCCGGTCTCCAGGACGCGCTTCAGCGTGGCGGTGAGCCGGTCCGCCTCGGGGCGGGAGAGATAGTCGTCGACCGTACGGCCGCGGTGGTCGGCGGCCCGGCCGCCGAAGACGGTGGCGAAGCGCTCGTTGGCGCGGATGACCGTGAGGTCCATACCGAACAGCACGAAACCGAAGGGAGATTGACCGAATATCGCCTGCGACGCGGCGAGGTCCGTCTCGATGTGACGCAGCGCGCGGACGTCCACGACGATGCAGAGCGCGGCCCGTTCCCCGGTCCCGGTCTCGCTCGGCATCACATAGATCTCGGCGAGCCCGTGCACCGGGTCGTCGCCCGGTATCCGGAAGGGGACGAGGCCCGTCCACTCCTTGCCGTCGAGGATCTCGCCGATCCGGCGGTGGCCGTCCGTGCGCAGTTCGGCAGGCATGAACACCTCGACCGGATCCATGCCCACCGCTTTGTCCACGGCAATGCCGAAGAGACCGGCTGCCCGGCGGCTCCACTGCTCGATCAGGCCATCGGGGCCGATCGAGAAGGAGGCGACCCTGATGTAGTCGTAGATCGAGCCAGGCGGGCTGCTCTGCCACACAATGTCGCCCGTTGTCCCAGGTATTTCGCTCACGCGACCGTCCCCTCCAGCTCACACACCGGACCGGTCCTGCCCGCAGTATTCAGCACTATGGTCCCAACCGACACGGCGTTCACGATCACAGCACGGTCTCAGTCCCTTTCGGCCAGGTTCTGCCCGGCCTCCGGACCGACCTCCGGTGATCGCTGTGCGTCCCACCCCACTCCTAACCAGGCAGGGACAGCTCGAACCACACCGTCTTGCCGCTCTTTCCCCGTCGGGTCCCCCAGCGGCGCGCGGAACAGGCCACCAGCTGCAGTCCTCTGCCGCCCTCGTCATCGGGTCCGGCACTGCGTTCGGTGGGCGGATCCGGAAGCGGATCGGAGACTTCCACGAGCAGTCCGGGGTGGGCGGCGGGGGCGTCACCGTTGAGATGAGGGCGTTGCAGCCGCACACCGATGGGGCCCGTCGTGTACTGCATGGAATTGGTCACCAACTCGCTGACCAGCAGAACCGTCACGTCCCCGACGGCGTCGTCGAGCCCCCAGCCGCGCAACGCCTCATGGACGGCATGCCGCGCGGAACGCACCGCGCCCGGCACAGCCGGAAAGGTCCACTCGGCGCAATCGCCTTCTGTGTCGATCACGCCGACCACTTCCCAAGACCAGCAACGGAGAGCGTCCTGTTTTACGGGGGTTAATCAGCACATACCCGATATTCAGGACGAACTACCACCGCGATCGACACGTGGGGCGTACGGGTGTATGGGTGCGCACACGAACAGATGTACACAGAGAGAGGGGCGCACGAGGCCATCGGCGCGCGCCGCAGCCATCCACGCGGGCAGTGCTCGGCACCGGAGGGGCGCACCGTGAGCGCGGCACCCCCGGACGGACACGCCTCAGCGAGGCACAACGACGGTCGGGCCCGACTCAGTTCAGCTCGCCCGCCGCCTTGAGGTCGTCGAAGAGCAGCTGATCAACCGGCGGAACCAGCGGTCGGTCCACGTACGAGAACCAGGCCATCTCCTCGATCTCGCTGCTCACCGCCAACGTCCCCTCGTAGTCCGCCGTGTAGCAACTCATACGCACCACAGCGCCGCTCGGCAGATCGGGCGCCCCGGCCTCGTAGGTACCCACGTGTACCGCGGTGCGCGGTTCGAGGAGCACCGTCAGCTCCTCCTTGATCTCGCGGAGCAGGGTTTCGAGATCGCTTTCCGCGCCCTCCCGCTTGCCACCGGGGATGTAGAAGACGTCCTTCCCCCGTGGCCGTGCGCAGAGAATCCTGCCGCCCTCCACGCGCACCCACGCCACCGTGTCGATCAGGACCGACATCACTCCGCCTTCGCCGTCTGGAACCCACGTCAGGCAGGACCTTAGCCGGACGGGCGCGGCCCGGCGCCCTACGGCCGGGCGCTCTGCCCGTTGCGCTCCACCCAGTAGAGCTGCTTGTGGCCGTGGGCGTCGAGCTTGTCGGCGATCTTCCGGGCCTCGCCCTGCGTGGCATATCTGCCGACGCGGTAGCGATTGCCGTTGTCGTCCTCCCTTATCACCAGCCAGGGGAGCTCGGCACCGCTGTCGGTCATCGCGCCCCTCCCGAGCATTGCGCCCCTCCCTCGAACGGCATGTACGTCTCTAAGGATCCCCAGGAAACCGCAGTACGCATATGCCCGACCCTACGCCTGACCTTCACTCAACGAATACGTAATTACACAAAGAGATACCGATCCGGCCATGAAGAAGGGGGCGCACCCGGCTGGATGCGCCCCCTTAGGAACGGGACATGACAAGCCATGACGGTCGGCGACAGCCCATCTGTCATGGGGCCCGGCAGGGGGTCGACCTGGCGTCACGGGCGCCGGGCAACGCCCTGTGCCTGTCGGTCACCGGACCGGAAGGTGGTAGGCGATCCGGAAGCGATCGGCGGGCACCACCACGTCCGCGGTCTCGACCGGGCGACCCGACGCGTAATACGTCCGCTCGATCACCATCACCACATGGCCCGGAACACCGCCGAGCGCCAGGAGCTCCTCCGCCAGCCCCGGGCGCGCGCCGACCTGCTCGGCCACGTTGTCCACGACGACATCGATCGCGGCCATCCGCTCGACCACCCCGCAGCCGCCCAGCGGGCCCTCCTCCGGCAGCATCACCGGCGTACGCCCCGTCACGGCGAGCGGCTCCCAGGAGGTGGAGAGCATCATCGGCTCCCCGGCCTCCCGGAAGGTGTATCTCGTACGCATCACCCGGTCGCCCGGTTCGATGCCGAGGCGCTCGGCGATCTCGCCGCTCGCGCCCTCCTGCTCGCTGCGGGACTCCCACGTCCCGCACACCCCCTCCGCCGTCTGCTCCTGACGGAACGGACCGGCCCCGGCCCCGGACCGGTAGCCGGAGCGGGCGATCCGGCGAGGGACCGGGCGCTCGCGCACATAGGTACCGGACCCGGAGCGCCCCTCGACCAGACCCTCGGCCATCAGCACCTTGCGTGCCTCCAGCGCGACGGTGTCCGAGACTCCGTACTCCTCGCGGATACGCGCCTGCGAGGGCAAGCGCGTATGCGGCGGCAGCGAACCGTTGACGATCTTCTCTCTGAGATCGCTTGCAACACGCAGATAGGCGGGCTGCTCACCGAAAGCCACAGGCCACTCCCAACAGGTTGACAGTCTGCAACAGCCTGACAACCGTCGGTTGTGCACCGCAAGCACGGGCCAGAGTTTCACTCGAAGTGATGATTCGTCACGACCTCATGCATGACCCGCCGCCGAGCCCCAAAGAGAACCGAGCCGTCATCAGAACTGCGACCAGAACTGCAGGGCCCAGGAGTTGATCTTCCCGGGGCCGGCCGCCGCGTTGTGGTCGACCCGCAGCTTCCAGGTGCCGTTGGCCACCTCCCACGAGGCGTTCACCGAGACCACAAGGGTGCGTTGATGTGTGCCATACCATCGCCATTCGGCCGCCCCACGCCTGACATGCTGACGGGCATGGCCACGTATCTCTGTCCGCAGGACGGCACCCGCGCCGAAACCACCGCCCTCACCTGGTGCTGCCCGGTCTGCCGCGGCCCATGGGACCTCGACTTCGAGGTGGCCGGGCCACTCTCGCTCAACTCCTTGACCGGCCGCGTCAATTCACTGTGGCGTTACGAAGAGGCGCTGCCCCTCGCCGCGCCGACGACCACGCTCGGCGAGGGCCGCACCCCGCTCGTCCCGCTCACCGGCACGGTGTCGGCCAAGCTCGACTTCCTGATGCCGACGCTCTCCTTCAAGGACCGCGGCGCCGTGATGCTCGCCGAACTGGCCCGCCGTCTCTCGCCGGAGCGGGTCGTCGCGGACAGCAGCGGCAACGCGGGCACGGCCGTCGCCGCGTACTGCGCCCGGGCATCGCTCCCCTGCACGGTGTACGTCCCCGAGGGCACGTCACCGAAGAAGACCGAGCAGATCCGGGCCCACGGCGCCCGCCTGGAGATCGTCCCCGGCGACCGCGAGGCCACCGCGTCGGCCGCCCGTGACGCCGCCGACGTCCCCGGCACCTTCTACGCCTCGCACGTCTTCAACCCGTATTTCCTGCACGGCACGAAGACCTACGTGTACGAGCTGTGGGAGGACCTCGGCGGCCGCCTCCCGGACGCCATCGCCGTACCGGTCGGCAACGGCACCCTCCTGCTCGGCGCGGCGCTGGCCACCGCCGAGCTCCACGCCCAGGGGCTGATCAACCGACGCCCGGCGCTGATCGCCGTACAGGCCGAGGCCGTGTCCCCACTGGCCGCGGCCTTCCGCGCGGACGCGGACGATCTGCCGGGCGCCCCGGCCGGCGCGCCCGCCCCCACCCTCGCCGAGGGCATCGCCATCCCCCGCCCGCCGCGCGCCCGGGCGATCCTGGCCGCGGTACGGGAGTCGGGCGGCACCTTCCTCACGGTGACCGAGGATCAGATCCGCTCGGCACAGCTGGACCTGGCCGCCCGCGGGTTCTACGTGGAGACGACGGGCGTCGTCTGCTGGGCGGCGGTCGGCGACTGGACGGACCGGAGCGTCGTCGTCCCGCTGTGCGGAGCAGGCCTGAAAACGGGCCTCGCCCGCTGACGGCGGGCCGGTGG
The DNA here is from genome assembly GCF_042884935.1 of Streptomyces sp. NPDC058092. Lineage (NCBI taxonomy): Bacteria > Bacillati > Actinomycetota > Actinomycetes > Kitasatosporales > Streptomycetaceae > Streptomyces > Streptomyces sp. NPDC058092. The sequence goes on along the minus strand of NZ_JBHVSY010000001.1, from coordinate 311,153 downwards.
TGAGCTGGGGGCCGGTGGTGAGCTGAGTGTGGGCCGGTGGTGGGCCGGTGGCCGGCTCACCGCGGGCCGAGGGCCGGCCGAGGGGCTCATCCGCCGTTCACCCGCCCGCCGTTCACCCGCCCGCCGCGCGCCGTGCACCTCCGCTCGGCGCGCGCGTCCATACCTTCGTACGGTGAGCCCCTCGCGCGTCTGTCTCCTCACGTCCCTCGCGTCCCTGACGTCCCTGGTCGCGAGCGCCCTGGTCGCGCCGCTGCCGCCCCTCTCCCACGCGGCCGCTTCCCTCCCGCCTGCCGCCGCATCCTGCGGCCGGGACACCGACCCCGCCTGGGCGCCGGCCTCCACCCGGTTCGGCGAGGCGGACGGTTACGACGCCTATGTCGGCAACGGATATCTGGCCCACCGAGTGCCCGCCACAGGCGCCGGATACGCCGCGTCGGACAGGAGGACCGGCTGGCCGCTGTTCACGCCGCGCTACGACGGCGCCTTCGTCTCCGGCCTGTTCGGGCGCGACAAGGACCTCGCCGAAGGCCGCGAGGTGATCGCCGCACTGCCGAGCTGGACGACCCTCGACGTACGCGTCGGCAACGAGACCTACGGCTCCGGCACTCCCCCGGGCCGGATCTCGCACTACCGCCAAACCGTGTTCCTGCGCTGCGGCCTGGTGCGTACGTCGCTGCGCTGGACCACGGCCGACGGGCGCGCGACCGACCTGACGTACGAGGTGCTCGCGGACCGGTCCGACGTGCACACCGGCGCCGTACGGCTGCGCATGACACCGCACTGGAGCGGCACCGCGACCGTCACCGGCCGCGTCGACCCACGGGGCGCACGCCGGATCACGCTGAACGCCGACGGAACGTTCCGCACCCAGGGCACCGGGACGGCGGGCGCGATCGTCCAGACGCTGCGCACCGGCGGATCGGAGCCACAGGTACCCGGCGCGAACCAGGTCCGCAGCACGCCCCAGGTGCGCGCCGGGCGCACATACGCCTTCGAGAAGTACGTGGGGGTGGACACCGCGCTCACCTCGTCCGCCCCGCGCACCACCGCCCGCGAGGCGTCCCGGCGCGCGGCCGGACGCGGCTGGTCGGCCGTCCTCGCCGCGAACGCCGCCGCCTGGCGGCGGGTCTGGGCGGCCGACATCTCCGTACCGGACAGTCCCGAACTGCAGAAGTGGCTGAGGTCGGCGCAGTACGGCCTGCTCACGTCCACCCGTACCGGCTCCCGCGACAGCATCGCTCCGGCCGGTCTGACCAGCGACAACTATGCGGGCATGGTGTTCTGGGACGCCGAGATCTGGATGTACCCGGGGTTGCTCGCCACCCGCCCCGAGCCGGCCCGTTCGGTCGTCGAGTACCGCTACCGCACGCGCGGAGCAGCCCGTACCAACGCCCGGAAACTGGGATTCCGGGGGTTGTTCTACCCGTGGACGAGTGCGAGCAGGGGCAACCTCTGGACCGAGTGCCAGAGCTGGGACCCGCCGCACTGCCTCACCCAGATCCACCTCCAGGGCGATGTCTCGCTCGCCGTCTGGCAGTACTACCTGGCGACCGGGGACCGCGACTGGCTGGCCGGGCACGGCTGGCCGTTGCTTCGGGGGATCGCCGACTTCTGGGTCTCGCGAGCCACCGCCAACGACGACGGCAGCTACTCGGTGAAGGATGTCGCCGGCCCCGACGAGTACAGCAACGGCGTCACCGACGGGGTCTTCACCAACGCGGTCGCGGCCACCGCGCTGCGCAACGCCACCCGCGCGGCGCGGTTGCTCGGGCATGCCGCACCGCCCGAGTGGACGCGGGTCGCGGACGGTCTGCGCATCCCGTACGACCCGAAACGGAAGCTCTTCCTCCAGTACGCGGGCTACAACGGCTCGACGATCAAGCAGGCCGACACGGTGCTGCTGATCTACCCGCTCGAATGGCCGATGGAGCCGGGCGCCCGGGCGGCCACGCTCGACTACTACGCCGAGCGCACCGATCCGGACGGCCCGGCGATGACGGACTCGGTCCATGCGATCGACGCGGCCGCGATCGGGGCGGCCGGCTGCGCGACGTACACCTATCTCCAGCGCGCCGTACGCCCGTTCATGCGCGGCCCGTACGCCCTCTTCAGCGAGGCCCGGGGCGCGAAGGCGGGCGCACAGGACCCGTTGTCGGGGGCCCCCGCGGAGGACTTCCTCACCGGGAAGGGCGGATTCCTCCAGGTCTTCACGCACGGACTGACGGGCCTTCGGCTGCGGGAGGACGGGGTGCGCCTCGATCCGCTGCTGCCGCCGCAGCTGGGCAGGGGCGTCACACTGACGGGGCTGCGCTACCGGGGCCGTACGTACGACATCGCGATCGGCCCCCTGACGACGACGGTCCGGTTGACCTCCGGCGCCCCCTTCACCGTCCACACCCCCACCGGCCCCCGCCTCCTCACCGGCACACTCGCCCTCGCCACCCGCCGCCCCGACCTCGCCCGGACGACGGACGCGGCCCGCTGCCGCCCCGCGACGGCGACCTCCGAGACCCCCGGCCTGTACGCGGCCGCCGCGGTGGACGGCAGCCCGGCCACGACCTGGTCCCCGGACGGCGCGACGGGCGCGCTGACGGTGGACCTGGGGCGCGCGGCCCCGGTGACCTCGATCGAACCGGAGTGGGCCGACGTGCACCCCTCCTCGTACCGCCTGGAGACCTCGTCCGACGGCACCCACTGGCAGCCGTACCGGGCGGGAGCAGTGGCCCGGCATGTGCGGCTGACGGTGGCATCCGAGGACGCACAGAAGCCCGCGGGGGTACGGGAGTTGAGGGTCGCGCAGCCGTAGGAAGGTGTACAGGAGGTCAGCTTCGGGTGCGGAACCTGCTCCCGAAGCCGTAGTAGAGACCGAGCAGGCTCCCTGCGGGCCTGGGAGGGGATCAGGCAGTTCGCCCAGGCGTTCTTCATCCCGGTGTTCTCCGCCCTGGTCGGCGTACGGCTCGATCTCGTACCGGAGTTGGACATCCCGTTCTTCCTCCGGTTCCTGCTGCCGGCCTGCGGTGTCAAGACTCTGAGCGTCTGGGGTGCGGCCCGCCCGGCCGGCGAGGACTCCGCCTTCTCCGGCTGCCTCGCACTCGCGATGAACGCACGCGGAACACTGGGCGTGATCCTCGTCGGCGCCACCCGGAAGGCCGGAATCATCAACGCCGAGTTCTTCGTCGTTCTCGTCCTGGTCTCGGTCGTGACCAGCCAGACAGCCGGCTTCTGGCTGACCGGACGGGCGTCCGCGCTCAAGGATGCACCGGCCCCCGCACCGGCCCCCGCCCCCACCCCGTTACCCGCCGCACCCCACGGACACTGACAACAACGCCCCGGTACCCGCCGGTTCAGCCGCGCGGCCGGAAGCAGCGAGGCGCGCAGCCGTCGGCTGCCAGTCGGCTCTCGACGGAGGCCGGGCAGTTACGTATCGACTCTTCACTCATGGTTGCGACTGCCCATGGGCCGGGCTCTCCCGGGATACCCGTCGAAACGGTTCGCCGAGCCGACCGGACCGCTCAGATGCCGGGCGAGCCGACTCGGGTGTAAGGAACGCCGGCACTGGTGCCACCAGGGGTGACGACCCTGACGGTGACCGCCCCCAGCACGCCGGGCGGCGCCGTGATCGTCAACTGGGTGTCGGAGACCACGGTGAAGCCGGCGGGCACGCTCCCGAACAGCACTGCGGTGGTATATGTCAGTCCGGAGCCGGTGACAGTCACCGTGTTCCCGCCTGCCGACGGCCCCTGGTTGGGTACCAGACCAACGACCACCGGGGCACTCAGATACAGGTAGGCCACACTGTTGCTCGTGCCACCGGGCGTGGTGACGGTGACCGGGACGGTGCCGCTGACACCGGGCGGCACCGTCACTCTGATCTCCGTGGCCGAGAGAATGGTGTAAGTGGTGGCCGCCGTCGAGCCGAAGCGAACCGCCGTGGCCTGCAGGAGATTGGCCCCGGTCAGCGTCACGCCGTTGCCACCGCCTACCTGACCGGACCCGGCGACGACGCTGGTGAGAACCGGTGCGCCGAGGTAGTAGTAGGCGACGGCTTGACTGCTGGTGCCCCCGGGCGTGGTGACCGTGACGGCAACCGGTCCCGGGCCGCCGCCGGGGACAACCGCAGTCAGCTGATTCGCCGAGACGAAGGTGAACGCAGTCGCCGCGTTCACGCCGAAATGAACGGAGGTCGTACCGGTGAAGCCGGTTCCGGACAAGGTGACGCTGTTCCCGCCCGCGAGTGACCCCTGGGCCGGAGCCACACTGCCCAGAACCGGAACGGCAACGTACGCATAGGGGATTCCGGCGCTGGTGCCACCCGGAGTGGTGATCGTGACATTCACTGTGCCGACGGGCGCGGCGGGCGCGATCGCGGTGGCCTGTGTGTCGGAGACGGCGATGAACGCGGCGGCCACGGTACCGAAACGGACCGAGGTGGCGCCGGTGAAGCCGGTCCCGGTCAACGTGATGGTGTTCCCGCCCTCGGCCGACCCCTGGTTGGGGGCGAGGGAGCTGATCGTGGGCGTCGCGATCGTGTAGGTAAAACCCGCGGCGGCCCCCGAGAAAGGGCTGCTCGTGGTGATTGCGGGGGCCGCCGCAGCCGTCGACGGTTGCGTAGCGTGGGGCATTGAGCTGTCGGAGCGCTCCACTGCCGTTCTCCTGTCAGGGTGATGTGATCGGCGGGATGTGATCGGGGCGTTGTGGACAGGGTGTTGTAAACGGGGCGTTGTGAACGGGGCGTTGTGAACGGGGCGTTGTGAACGGGATACGGAGACCGGAATGTGATAGTCGGGGCGCCGCCCGGACCTCCTGGCCGGGCGGCGCGAGCGAGTGGTGCCGAGTGGGATACCCGCCCGGCCGGGCGCGGAATGCGCCGGACCGGGGCGGGCATCATGCAACCGGGAGCGGTACCGGCGCCGGGCGCTGTTCCACGCCGACGGTCGGTGCCACAGCCGTGGCGGATCAGACGCTGGGGCCCGTCACATAGGTGAAGGCGCCGACGTCCGTGGCTGTGCCCGCAGGGTTGGAGAGACCGACGTCGACCGCACCGACGGCGCCGGACGGGGTGAAGGCGGACACCGTCGTCGCGTTGATGACAAAGAACGGTGCCGGCACCGAGTCGAACGTGACCTGACTCGTCGAGGTCAGGTTGGTGCCCGTGATGGTCACCGCCGTTCCGCCGGACGTCGGTCCGGAGGTCGGAGTGATCGCGGTGATGGTCGGGACGTCGATGTACGTGTACGACAGACCGTTGTTGGTGCCTCCAGCGGTCGTCACACTGACGCTCACCGGCCCGGCTGCCGCACCCGCGGGCACGACGACACTGATCTGGCTGTCCGACAGCACCGTCGGTGTGGCGGTATTGGCGCCGAAGGACACCGCCGTGGCGGTGGACAGACCGGTGCCGCTGATGATGATGGTGTTGCCGCCTGCGGTGGCGCCCGATTTCACGCTCAGACCGGACTTGAACGGGGCGCCGACGTAGAAGAACGGGATCGGATTGCTGGTTCCGCCCGGGGCGGTCACCGTCACGTCGACCGCGCCGGAACCGGACGGCGAGACAGCGGTGACCTGGGTGGGCGAAACGTTGGTGACGCCGGTGGCCGGCTTGGCGCCGAAGAGCACCGCGCTGGTGCCCGTGAGGTTGGTGCCCGTGATGGTGACGGTGGTACCGCCACCGGTGGAGCCCTGGTTGGGACTGATTGGCATGATCGTCCTCCGTGTGCTTGAACTGACCTCTCGAATCCGGAAGTTGACTTCGAGAAGGGTCCGGATCAGGACCCATGGCCGCGACTTGGACCACCGGGACGCTGTCCGGCCCCGGCTGTCCTCGCTCGCCTCCTGCTCGACCGGTCCCGGGGGTACGCCGCTGGGCGAACCCGGGGAATCGCCCGAAAGGTGCCTGCTGGGGGAAGGCGCCGTCAGCGGCCGTCGCCGCGCAGGGTGCTCGGAGCCGTGATGAGCCGAGTCGCGGGCCGCGGGCCCCGGAGGGCCGTGGCCGGCGGCCAGGCTCGTGGCCCCGATGACGAGGTGTTCGGTGTGCGCGGATGACTCGCGCACCGCTCACTTGCAGAGGCCGGGGGCTGCCGCACCATCCCCTGCCGCTGATCGGCAGGGACGACTGGTCGGATCCAAGTCCTCTACAGGGGCGCCCATCGCGGCCATCCGGAGCAAAAGATGCCGAGGTCCGTCATGCGTGGACGGTCGGCGAACAGAACGGTTCCGCGCTCCCCCGGAGAGGGATGGGCGACCCACCGGTTCGGTTACTCAAGTGACCCATACAAATGGAATATGACACAAGCGTCCTGACTGCCGGTCACCTGAACGGACGAGCGCACAGGGGCGGGTCGATCAGTACACCGGGGGGACCCGAATCCGCCACCTCTCCCACCACGCGCCCCCCAGGAACCAGCACGCACCTGACCGGTTTCCGGCAACGACCACACCCGGCGCGGTGCCGGCAGACCCGGCGCGGAAGCAGGGAGGGGGCCGTCTCCGGACAGAGACGACCCCTGAGACCCGCGTGATTGCCCGGTCAGTGCTGTGGTGCTGCTCGCGCCGCCGCCCGAGGCGGTTCTGTGGGCCGTCGGTGGCAAAGCGGCCCGCGCCCGCGTGCGCCTGTGGCCGGGCTCCCGCACCGCGCTGAACAATCGCCCTGGCCAAGACGTACGGACGCATCTCAGCGGACTGAGGGGAACCACCGAAATGGACAGAGCGGGACGTCCGGATCGCAGAACTCTGCTCGCCGGCGGACTCGTGGCCGCCTCGGCCGCACTGGCGGGGTGCTCATCGACGAGCGCCACCCCGATGGCGACCAGCGCTTCGCCGGAAGCACGGCCGGCCACGCCCGCCGAGGCGTTCGCGAGACTGATGGACGGCAACAAGCGCTGGGTGAGCGGAGACCTTCGGCATCCCGACCGGGATCCGAACCGACGCGAGTTCGTAGCCCGGAAACAGGAACCTTTCGGAGCGGTCCTCTCGTGCATCGACTCCCGGGTGCCGCCGGAACTCCTCTTCGACACCGGACTAGGTGACCTCTACGTGATGCGCACGGGCGGGGAGGCGGTCGGTCCGGTGGTCACGGGGTCCGTGGAGTACGGGCCCATGACGAGTGGCACTCCGCTCATCGTGGTCCTCGGGCATCAGCGCTGCGGCGCCGTCGAGGCAGCGTACAAGTCCATCCATGACGGCAAGCCGCTGCCCGGCAACCTGGAGGCGATCGCCAAGGCCCTGCGGCCGGCGTACGAGCAGGCAGTCCGCGAAGGCGGTGCCGACCCGGTCGAGACCATGGCCCGCGCCCAGGTCGAGCTGACCGCGGCCGACCTGCGCTCCAACCAGGACCTGGCCCCACTCGTGGGAAAGGGCGCCCTTGCCGTGGTCGGCGCCTACTACTCCCTCGACACCGGCAAGGTGGAAGTCCTGGCCGGCGCACCTTCCTGACCCGCCGAACGATGCGCACGCGCGTTGCCGCCCCGGCGCGGACGAGCGGCACCACCTCGCCGAAGGGCCCGAAACAACTGAAGCCGGCATGTCAGGGCCGCTCGGCGGGGCCCGGAAGCGGGCCGGGCGCGGTCGACCGCGCCCGGCCGGGCAGCAGGCACCACGTCCTCGTCGACGGCCGGGGCATCCCGCTCGCCGTGTCGCTGACCGGCGGAAACCGCAACGACGTCACTCAGTTGATGCCCCTGCTCGCGGAGATCCCGCGAGCAAGGCGTTCGCGCGGTATGGCTCTCGCGAAGCCTTCCTCGGCCTTGCCACCTGCCTCATCACCCACCGACCAAGGCCTCTGCCAGGGCCTCCAAGACATCAAGGTGGACGAGCACAGCCCCGTCGCTGATAGTCGGATGCAGGGCTGGTGAGCGTGACCGTAGTCTCACGGGGTGGCCAGCTTTGAGACTCATCGTCGACGCGTGCACGACATGAGCCATCCGGTTCGTGCTCGTCATGCCGCGTTCCGGACGTGTGTCGTCACTTTCGCCCCTTATGGCTTTCGCGCCACATACCACCACCTATGTCGCAGCGCACGCATTCCTGCTGATCTGGAGAAGGACCCGGCCTCGCTGATCCGCGCGGTGGAGGAGCTTCACGCGGCCCGCCGGCACTGGCTGGCGGGCGAGGCCGCGTTCATAGCACGCCGTCGGCAAGAGAAGGCCGCTGGACTTCGCCATCCCAAGAGCGATGGCAGCTGGTGGGACCAGGGACGCGGTTCGCAAGGGAGCCTGGCCTACTGTCCCAATCCGGAATTCCATCCCACCGAACCGCTTTCGGAAGTGGTGGAACGCATACTCCGTTCCGTCATCCCGCCCACAGCAGCGTCCTCGCTGTGCCGTGCCTGCGGCACGGACGAGGGGACGACTCGTTGGAGGTCCGGGCACTTACTGCACCGGCTGTGCGCACGATGCGGGGTGGGTCTCAGCGCGCACAAAACCACCGTCGACCGGAGAGTTCTTCTAGCGCGAGCCGAGCGCTGGAATGAGATCTGGAGGCGCGCAGCCTGAGCAAGATCACTGGCGCCGCCACCCCTGTCCGGGAGGCGACGGGGAACGCTATGGCCTCATCGAACGGGCAGCGGTGCAATAGGCAGTGGTGGAGCCGGCCAAGCATGCGGTTGAACAGGTGCCGCAGAGCCTGGGCATCAGCTTCTACGGCGCAACGGCAGCATCTGCCCCACTCCTACGAGGACCAGTCCGCAGAGCGTCAGCGCGGTCGTGCTGAAGAAGCGGATCTCCCAGGACGGGCTCGGCGCTATTCGGAAGTAGAACAGGCCTTGCACCACGCAGTTCGTACCCACCAACAGTGCCCCAAGTCCGTGGATCCGCGGTCGGGTGACATGGCGGCGCGCCCACGGCAACGTCCACCCCGTGCGTATCGACGCAGTTCCCAGGACGATCGCCAGAACGCCCATGGCCATCCCGGATCCAACGACCCATTCCATGATGCCTCCTCCTGCTGACGAGTACGCGCACGGTGAACTGCGTCAAATCTGTGCGACGCACCGCTGTCCCCGCCCGGCACCGGTGACCTTAGCGAGTCTCGGAGACGGTGTCCCCGACGGGACTTGTCTGCGGGTCCGCCGGTTCGTCTGCGGGAACGCGTTGTGTGAACGGCGGACCTTTGTCGAGCAGGTAGCGGGAAGACAGGTAGCGGGAAGAAATGACGTCGGTGCCTGTACACCGCGGCTGACAGACCGTTGCTCGGCCATGAGCACTCGGCCTGGGGCCAACCGGTCGGCTGCCATATCCTTCTGCCGTGGCGAACTGGCGGCGGTCCGTGGGGGATGTGTTCTGGGCTCTGGATCGGGCCCTGGGTGGGCAGCGGCGTCCGAATCGGATCCAGAAATGGGTAGCCCGACACCCGATCGGAACCGGTCTCTGCGCGGCCGTTCCCTTCACCCTCTTCTTGTTGCTGGTGTCGCCCGGGGAGGAACCCGACGATCCCCTGTTCGCGGTGTTCTTCGGGCTGGTGACGGGACTTGTCCTCGGCCTCACGGCAGCCTCGGAGCGGCTTCGGCAGCGCAGGCTCAAGCGTCTGGGGATGTGGGACGGATCCTGAGCGGGTTCGGGCACTGGCGTGGTGGCCTATGCCCCGTTCCCGTCCGGGCCCTCACACTGGGACGTGCGGGTTCAACCGACCGCACTTTGCCGACAGCCTTCGTTTCGGCTGGTGGCCTGTGCGGAAACTCGCGAGAGCAGGAGGAGGGCGGGGATGTCTCGAAACCCGAGGGACGAGTTCTTCGACAGCCCGGGCGGGATGTGCTTGTGCATCTTGTTCTATGGGTGGACAGCGGCCAGTAGCGGCACCGCGCCCTGGCTGAGGGTTGTCGCGGCGCTCCTTCTGGCGGCCTGGGTGACGTTGCTGGCGAGGCACCTTTTGCGACGTGCCCATGGCCGTAAGTCTTCTTCCCACGAGCGTCCACATCGGGGAGAACGGCTGGCACCTCCTCGACTTCGCTCGCGCCTCTACCGGGCCCGGCCTGATCCAAACGAAAGACCCTAACGAGCTCGTGCGACTGCGGGTGTTCCTGGAGCAGTACGTCACCGCAGGCGGCCACGAGGACGCCCTCGCCGCCCGGGGCGGCCTGACCGCCGAGTCATGGGCCCTGGGCCGGCACCGCATGTGGGTCGTCCAGCCCACCGGCCGGCACCCCGAGGACCTCGTCCCATCTGGCTCGACCCCAGCCATGGCCCATTGCTCACCGACCTTCTGGCCGGCGGACTCATCTCCCCCGTGTGGTGCACGAGCCGGCGCGGGGACGCCACCACGATCACCGGGCCCCTCCTGGGCCTGCCCGACTTCCCCTACCTCGACCTCCCCCGCCCACAGATCACCACCAGCCACCCCAACGGCTACCTCTGGAAACGCGACCACGTCGACCCCTGGCTCGGCAGAGCACCCGTCGCCTGGATCGACGACGACTTCACCGCCCGCGACCACACCTGGGCCGCCGAACGCACCGCCCGAGGCCAACCGACACTGCTGGTGCAGCCCGACCCGTACACCGGCCTCCAGCCGAACCGGCCCGATGAGATACGCAAATGGGCCCGCCACCAGGGCGCGGCGGACTCCGTGCACAGCACAAAGGCCGCCCAACCCGCTCCACCGCAGGTCGGACGGCCCTTCACCGGACGTACTACACGTTGAAGCGAAATATCCAGCAAACCGCTCCCACCTGCGAAAACGTCGCCCTGGAGGAGCCCCTCCCAGCACGGGAGGGATATCCCGTACACGCCCTACCGCCCGGAACCGCCCCGCGGTCAGTAGTGATAGCGGGCGGCAAGGACGACGATCTCCTTGTCCGTGACCAGATAGACGAGGCGGTGCTCATCGTCGATCCGTCGCGACCAAGCCCCCGGCAAGTGGTACTTCAGCGGCTCAGGCTTGCCGATTCCCGAGACCGGATCACGCTTGACATCCTCGATGAGCTTGTTGATCCGAGCGAGCATCTTGCGGTCGTTCTTGAGCCAGGACGTGTAGTCCTCCCAGCCCTGATCCTCGAAGACAAGCCTCACGCCGCACCCGCACCAGCGTCCGACGAGTCCGGATCGATCAGCTCGCGCTCCGACACGTTGATGTTGGCCAGGGCGTTCTCGTACGCCCTGAGGAGCCGGCGAGCATTCGCCGGAGAGCGCAGCAGATACGAGCCCTCGCGCAGCGCCGCGTAGTCCTCGGCCGAGACGAGCACGGCGTTGCCGTGCTTGGAGACGATCTCGATGGCCTCGTGATCGTCATTGACCTTCTTGATCAGCGGAAAGAGCGCCTTGCGGGCTTCGCTCGCGGTTATGGACATGCCTTGACCCCTTCCTCAAGTGGTACCTGATAACGTACCACTCTTGGCGCCCTCCAGGCGGGGCGAACAGCTGATGGTCGATCAGCTGTCTCAGCACCATCCCAGCACGGGAAAAGCCAAGGGGCCGGCTCCCACAGGAGCCGACCCCTTCTGGCCTGCACGTTTGCCAGGCCATCAAGGTGGTGTTATTCCATCCGCTCACACGTTGAAGCGGAACTCCACCACGTCGCCGTCCTGCATCACGTAGTCCTTGCCCTCCATGCGGGCCTTGCCCTTGGCGCGGGCCTCGGCGACCGAGCCTGTTTCGACCAGGTCCTCGAAGGAAACGATCTCCGCCTTGATGAAGCCCTTCTGGAAGTCGGTGTGGATGACACCGGCTGCCTCGGGGGCCGTGGCGCCCTTCTTGATCGTCCAGGCTCGGGCTTCCTTCGGGCCTGCGGTGAGGTAGGTCTGCAGGCCCAGGGTGTCGAAGCCGACGCGGCCGAGGGTGGCGAGGCCGGGCTCTTCCTGGCCCATGGACTGGAGGAGTTCGAGGGCCTCGTCGTCGTCGAGCTCGATCAGCTCGGACTCGATCTTGGCGTTGAGGAAGATCGCCTCGGCGGGGGCGATCAGGGAGCGCTGCTCGTTCTTGAAGTCCTCGTCGACCAGCTCGTCCTCGTCGACGTTGAAGACGTAGAGGAAGGGCTTGGTGGTGAGGAGGTGCAGCTCGTGGAGGAGCTTGCCCTTCTCCGTGCCTGCGGTGATGCCTGCGGAGAAGAGGGTCTGGCCGGACTCGAGGATCTTCTGGGCCTCCTCGACCGCGGCAAGGACCGCGACCTTCTCCTTCTGGAGGCGGGACTCCTTCGTGAGGCGCGGGACGGCCTTCTCGACGGACTGGAGGTCGGCGAGGATCAGCTCGGTGTTGATCGTCTCGATGTCGTCCTTGGGCGAGACCTTGCCGTCGACGTGGACGACGTTCTCGTCCTTGAAGGCGCGGATGACCTGGCAGATCGCGTCGGACTCGCGGATGTTCGCGAGGAACTTGTTGCCCAGGCCCTCACCCTCCGAAGCGCCTCGCACGATGCCGGCGATGTCGACGAAGTCGACCGTCGCGGGGAGCAGGCGCTGCGAGCCGAAGATCTCCGCCAGCTTGTTCAGGCGGGCGTCCGGGACGCCGACGACGCCCACGTTCGGCTCGATCGTGGCGAACGGGTAGTTGGCCGCCAGCACGTCGTTCTTGGTCAGGGCGTTGAACAGGGTCGACTTGCCGACATTCGGCAGACCGACGATTCCGATCGTGAGCGACACGTTGGCGACTTCCTGAGGAGTGAGGAGGAGAGGTGGAGAGGTGGAGAGGTGGTGGAACGGGCGGAAACGCGTCGGCCCGGGTGGGCCGATTCTCCAGTTTACGGGCGGGCGCAACCGGGTAACCACGGGTCCGCTCGGGCACCGGCTCCGGGCACCGGCTCCGGGCACCGGCTCCGGGCACCGGCTCCGGGCACCGGCTCCGGGCACCGGCTCCCGGCACCGACCCCGGCACCGACCCCGGCACCGATCCAGGCACCGTTTCGGTCGGCGTTCGGCCGTGTGGCATCGAACTCACCCCCAAGGTCACCCAAAGCGCGTGTCCCGCACCCGTTTCCTCCTGCCTTGCGACCTACGTTGTCCCGGTGGAGCAGCACAGGACACGTCCCCCGCAGCGCAGGCAGTCTCAGCAGGCCCCGCTGTCCCCGCAGGGCACCATCGACGAAGCCGCCGCCGTCTATCGGGTGATGGACGCGAAGCCGGAGGGCCGGTCGCGGCCGGTGCCGCCCGCCGTTCTCGCGCTGCGCAGGCTGCCGAATCCCCGGCTGACCGGCATCGGTGCGGGGCTCTTCGCCGCCGCCTCCATGTTCGTACTGGCGTGCCTCGACGAGCTGCTGCTCGACGGTTCGTCGACCGTGTTCGGTGTGCTGTTCCTGCCGGTCAGCGCGCTGACCGCGCTGTGGGTGCGGCCCGCGGACCTGGTCACCGCCCCGATCATCGTGCCGATCGCGTTCGCCGTCGGGGTCATTCCGATCTCCGGCGGCCCCGGCGGATTCGCCGGTCAGACCATGGCGCTCGTCACCGCGCTCGCCGTACACGCCGGGTGGCTGTACGGCGGGACGCTCATCGCCGGGCTCATCGCGACCGTGCGGAAGGTACGGCTGATGCGGCAGCGGCAACGTCAGCGCCGGATGCTGCTCGCCGCGCAGACGGCCCGGGCCGCGCAGCCGCCCCGTCGTCCCCAGCGCTGAGCGGGGGCCCGGACGGGGCGCACCGTCCTACGCCTTGTCCGGCGCCTTGTCCGCCGCCGCCATCGCCGCTCCCACGATGCCGGCGTTGTTCTGCAGCTCCGCCGGCACCATCTCGGCCCGTACGTGCTCGATCAGCGGCAGGAACTTGTCGGCCCTGCGGCTGACTCCGCCGCCGATGATGAAGAGTTCGGGCGAGAACAGCATCTCCACGTGGGCGAGGTACTTCTGCAGCCGGTGCGCCCAGTGGTGCCAGCTCAGCGCCTCGTCCTCCTTGGCCTTGGTGGAGGCGTGCTTCTCGGCGTCGTGGCCGTTCAGCTCCAGGTGGCCCAGCTCGGTATTGGGGACCAGCTTGCCGTCGATGAAGAGGGCGCTGCCGATCCCCGTACCGAGCGTCAGCACGATGACCGTCCCCATGCGGCCGCGGCCCGCGCCGAACGACATCTCCGCGATGCCGGCCGCGTCGGCGTCGTTCAGAACCGTGACGGGGAGGCCGAGCCTGTCGCCGAGCAGTCCGCGGGCGTCCGTGTCGATCCAGCCCCTGTCGACATTGGCCGCGGTACGGGTGCAACCGCTGGTGACGACGCCCGGGAAGGTGATGCCCACCGGACCCGACCAGTCGAAATGACCGACCACCTCGGCCACGCACCCGGCCACGTCCTTGGGCGTGGCCGGGTGCGGTGTCAGTACTTTGTGGCGCTCCTGCGCCAGGTCTCCGCGGTCCAGGTCAACGGGAGCGCCCTTGATCCCGGATCCGCCGATGTCCACGCCGAAGATCTGCATGCAATCCACGGTACGGGCAGGTGGCCCGGCCCACTTCCCGAAGCGGGAGGCCGTCGGCGCGAAGTTGTCACTCCCCGGCGAGTGCCGCGGCCTCGGCGCGCAGGTCGCGGCGGAGCTCCTTGGGGAGCGAGAACGTGATGGACTCCTCGGCCGCCTTCACGATCTCCACGTCCTCGAAACCGCGCTCCGAGAGCCATGCCAGGACGCCGTCGACCAGGACCTCGGGAACGGACGCGCCCGAGGTGACACCGACCGTGGAGACACCCTCCAGCCAGGCCTCGTCGATCTCGTCCGCGAAGTCGACCAAATGGGCGTCATCGGCGCCGGCGCCGAGGGCGACCTCGACCAGGCGGACCGAGTTGGAGGAGTTCTTGGAGCCGACGACGATCACGAGGTCGGCGTCCGCGCCCATCTGCTTCACGGCGATCTGGCGGTTCTGCGTGGCGTAGCAGATGTCGTCGCTGGGCGGCGAGATCAGGAGCGGGAACTTCTCCTTGAGCGCGCCGACCGTCTCCATCGTCTCGTCGACGGAGAGCGTGGTCTGGGAGAGCCAGACGACCTTCGACGGGTCGCGCACCTCGACACCCGCGACGTCCTCGGGGCCGTCGACCAGCGTGATGTGGTCGGGGGCCTCGCCGGAGGTGCCGACGACCTCCTCGTGGCCCTCGTGGCCGATCAGGAGGATGTCGAAGTCCTCCTGCGCGAAGCGGACGGCTTCCTTGTGGACCTTGGTGACCAGGGGGCACGTCGCGTCGATCGTGGCGAGCTTCCGCTCGGCCGCCTCCTCGTGCACGGTCGGCGCGACGCCGTGCGCGGAGAACATCACGATCGAGCCCTCGGGCACCTCCGCCGTGTCCTCGACGAAGATCGCACCCTTTTTCTCCAGGGTCTGTACGACGTACTTGTTGTGGACGATCTCGTGGCGTACGTAGACCGGGGAGCCGTACTGCTCCAGGGCCTTCTCCACGGCGATCACGGCACGGTCCACGCCCGCGCAGTAGCCACGGGGAGCGGCGAGCAGGACGCGGCGGGGTGTCGTAGCAGTCATGCGCCCCATCGTAAGGCCGCGTCGGACGCGCGGAAGATCGGCGGGGTCGCGAGACTGATCCGTACGCGATCGACGGAGGGCTCATGGCGGGGACCGGCAGCGGCAACGGGGGCGGGGGCACGGAGGTGCGGGGTGCGCACCAGGAGGCGGGCAGGCTGCGGCGGACGCTCGGCTTCCGGGATCTGGTGGTCTACGGGCTCCTCTTCATCGCGCCGATGGCCCCCGTCGGTGTGTTCGGCACGCTCGACGCGAAATCGGGCGGTGCGGTCGCGCTGGTCTATGTCGCGGCGACCGTGGTGATGGCGTTCACGGCCTTCAGTTACGCCCAGATGGTGCGCGTCGCCCCGCTGGCGGGCTCGGTCTTCGCGTACGCGCGCAGGGGGCTCGGGGAGGGGCCGGGCTTCATCGCCGGGTGGATGGCGATGCTCGACTATCTGCTGATCCCGGCGGTCGCCTATCTCTTCTCCGGAATCGCGCTGAACGCGCTCGTGCCGTCGGTGTCGCAGTGGGTGTGGACGGCGCTGGCCGTCGTCATCACCACCCTCCTCAATCTCTGGGGCGTGCGGGCCGCCGCCCGGGTCGGCTTCGCGGTGCTCGCGATGGAGATCGTGGTGCTGCTGGTGTTCCTGGTGTCGGCGGTGGTGGTTCTCGTACGGGACGGGGCGCAGCGCGGCTGGCTGACTCCGCTCACGGGCGATTCCGGTTTCTCCCTGTCGGCGGTGCTGGGGGCGGTGTCGGTGGCCGTGCTGTCGTATCTGGGCTTCGACGCGATCGCCTCGTTCGCGGAGGAAGTGACGGGGGGCTCGTCGAAGGTGGCACGGGCGGTGCTGTTCTGTCTGGTGCTCGCGGGTGTGCTGTTCGTGGCGCAGGGGTATCTGGCGGCGCTGCTGGAGCCGATGACGTCGGCGGAGCTGGCCGCCGATCCGGCCACGCAGGGCTCGGCGTTCTACTACACGGTGGACTCCGCGGTCGGGACCTGGCTGCACGATCTGGTGGCGGTCAGCAAGGCGATCGGGGCGGCCTTCGCGGCGCTGGCCGGGCAGGCGGCCGCGGGGCGGCTGCTGTTCGCGATGGCCAGGGAGCGGCGGCTGCCCGTGCTGCTGTCGAAGGTCGATCCGCGGTCCGGGGTGCCGCGGGTCGCGATCCTGCTGGCCGCGGTGGTGACGCTGGTGGCGGCGGTGTGGGCGGCCCGGCGCGCCGACGGTCTCGACCGTCTGGTGTCGGTCGTCGACATCGGTGCGCTGACGGCGTTCGTGCTGCTGCACGCGTCGGTGGTCGGCTGGTTCGCCGTACGCCGGATGGAGGGGCCGCCGAGCTGGTGGCGGCATGTGCTGGTGCCGGTGGTGGGTGCGGGCGTGCTGATAGCGGTGATCGTGGAGGCGGCCGCGAGCGCCCAGGTGGTGGGGGTGTGCTGGCTGGGGGTGGGGCTGGTGGTGCTGGCATTGCAATTGGGGCGACGCCCGGCCTGAGGGTTGCGTTCCCCCGATGGGGAGTGGCTGTTGTCGTCGGCGGGAAGTGGCTGCTGTCTCCGGCGGGGAGTGGCTGTTGTCGTCGGCGGGGAGTGGCTGCTGTCTCCGGCGGCTGATTGTCGGTGGGGGCGGATACGCTCGCTCGCATGGCTCTCCAAACGTCCGCGGAAGCTCCGCTCCCCGTCGGTGATGTGTCGCGGCTCATCGGCGGGTGGATCGACCGGCTCGGGGCGGTCTGGGTCGAGGGGCAGATCACCCAGTTGTCGCGGCGGCCGGGCGCAGGCGTGGTGTTTCTGACGCTGCGCGACCCGTCGCAGGACATCTCGGTGAGCGTGACGTGCTTCCGCCAGGTCTTCGACCGGATCGCGGACGTGGTGACGGAGGGGGCGCGGGTCGTCGTCCTTGCCAAGCCCGAGTGGTACGCGCCCCGCGGTCAGCTGTCCCTGCGGGCCACGGAGATACGGCCGGTCGGCATCGGTGAGCTGCTGGTCCGCCTTGAGCGGCTGAAGAAGTCGCTGGCCTCGGAGGGGCTCTTCGCGCTCGACCGGAAGAAGCCGCTGCCGTTCCTGCCGCAGCTGATCGGGCTGGTCTGCGGGCGGGCCTCGGCGGCCGAGCGCGATGTCCTGGAGAACGCGCGGCGGCGGTGGCCCGCGGTGCGGTTCGAGGTGCGCAACACCGCGGTGCAGGGCGTGCACGCGGTGAATCAGGTGGTGCAGGCCGTGAAGGAGCTGGACGACCTCCCGGACGTCGACGTGATCGTCGTGGCGCGGGGTGGCGGCAGCGTGGAGGACCTGCTGCCGTTCTCGGACGAGCAGCTGATCCGTACGGTCGCCGCGTGCCGTACGCCGGTGGTGTCGGCGATCGGCCATGAGCCCGACTCCCCGCTGCTCGACCTGGTCGCGGACCTGCGCGCTTCCACGCCGACGGACGCGGCGAAGAAGATCGTGCCCGATGTGGGAGAGGAGCTGGACCGGGTGCAGCAGCTGCGGGACCGTGCGCTGCGGACGGTACGGGGACTGCTGGACCGGGAGGAGCGGGGGCTGGCGCACGCGCTGGGCAGGCCGTCGATGGAGCATCCCCTGCGGATGGTGGACGAGCGGGCCTCGGAGATCGACGCGCTGATCGGGCGGGGGCGGCGGGTGCTGGGGCATCTGCTGGACCGGGCGGACTCGGAGCTCGCCCACACCCGGGCGCGGGTGGTCGCGTTGTCCCCCGCGGCGACGCTGGAGCGCGGGTACGCGGTGCTGCAGCGGGCGGACGGCCATGTGGTGCGGGCTCCGGCCGACGCCGGGCCGGTGGGCGATGTGCTCCGGGCACGGGTATCGGGGGGCGAGTTCGCGGTGCGGGTGAGCGAATGAGCGGGGGTCCGGGGGCGGGAGCCCTCGAAGGTGATGGCGGACGAGGCCGAAGGCTCCTCGCGGAGCGGAACGTAGGGTGGAGCGCATGACGGACGACGGGACCACGGCGGCTGGTGCCACGGGCACGCTCGGCTACGAGCAGGCCCGTGACGAGCTGATCGAGGTGGTACGCCGGCTGGAAGCGGGCGGTACGACGCTGGAGGAGTCCCTCGCGCTGTGGGAGCGGGGCGAGGAACTGGCGAAGGTGTGCCGGCACTGGCTCGAAGGCGCGCGCGCACGGCTGGACGCGGCCCTGGCGGGGCCCGCGGAGAACGGCGGCGAACCGACAGCCGGCAACGACAGCCGCAACGGCTGAGACAGCCCTGGACGAGCCCGGCCGGAGCGGGGTGCCCGTGGCGGCGGTCCGGGCAGGACGGGTACGCGTCTGCGCAAGAGGGCCACCCTGTGGAACGGATCACTCCGTTCCGATTTTTGTTGAAAGTTAACCTACCTCTCCGTTACGGTGACCGACGTTGCTTGATCCCCCTGCACGCCCGGAAGGTAATACGCACCATGTCGCTCGCTCTTGACCCCGCCGCCCAGGACCTCCTCTTCCGTGAGGCCCGCACCGCCAACACCTTCACCGACGAGCCGGTGACCGAGGAGCAGGTCCAGGCGATCTACGACCTGGTCAAGTACGGCCCCACCGCCTTCAACCAGTCGCCGCTGCGCGTGGTCCTGGTCCGCTCCGACGAGGGCCGCGAGCGCCTCGTCAAGCACATGGCCGAGGGCAACCGGCCGAAGACCTCGACCGCCCCGCTGGTCGCCATCCTGATCGCCGACAACGAGTTCCACGAGGAGCTCCCGGCCCTGATGCCGCACTTCCCGCAGGCCAAGGACGCGTTCTTCTCCGAGCGCCCGGTCCGCGAGTCGTCCGCCACGCTCAACGGCGCGCTGCAGGCCGCGTACTTCATCATCGGCGTCCGCGCCGCCGGTCTGGCCGCGGGCCCGATGACCGGCTACGACGCCGCGGGCATCGAGAAGGAGTTCCTGGACGGCGACCACAAGGTGCTGATGGTCGTCAACATCGGCAAGCCGGGCGAGGACGCCTGGTTCCCGCGCCTGCCGCGCCTCGCCTACGACGAGGTCGTCACGACCGTCTGATCGCCTCCCCCGTACGGATCCGGCCCTGGAGCAGCACTCATGCTGCTCCAGGGCCGGATCCGTAGGTGCGCTTACGGCGTCAGGACGACTTGAGTGCGGCCGCCATCTCCGCCAGCCGCTCCGTCGAGGCCGAGCCCGTGACCACCGTGGTCGCACCCTTGCCCTGGCGCACGAGGGCGTCGTACTTGTCGCCCTTCCAGTGCTGCCACGTCTCGCCCGCGACCTGCTGCGTACGCCCGGTGTCCCTGGCGTCGTGGCTGACCTCGGTCACGTACTTCTTCGCCGGGGAGGTGGACTGCTCCACCGCGACGTACTTGCCCTCCGGGTCGAGGAAGCCCAGGTGCCAGCTGTCGCCGGCCTCGCTGTCGTAACTGACCGAGGTGGGCTTCCACTCCTTGGCCAGTCCGTCCGGGGCGGCCACCGGGTACGGCGCCGCGCGCCGCGCCGTCAGGAGCTCCACCCGGTAGTCGACCGCCTTGACCGGGTTTGCGTTCTCGTCGTGCGGAACGAAGATGTAAACGAGCCCCGCCGCAGCGGAGATCACCGCCATCGACAGGAACATGTCCCGCACCGTCTGCTTGCCTCGCTTGCTAGCCACGGGTCCATGGTCGCATCAGGTCCGGGAGGCCCGAGCCCCGGGCAGCCGCTCATACGTGACCCGGTCTGCTCATTTTATCGACCTGACGATAGAGTCACAGCACCCTCTTCCGGTCGTCGTCGTACAGAAAGGTGCGCTCCGATGTCCGAGCATCATCTGCCGTCTCAGCTCGAGGTCTCCCCGGAGGCCCCCGACCGCAACCTCGCTCTGGAGTTGGTCCGGGTCACCGAGGCCGCCGCCATGGCGGCCGGGCGCTGGGTGGGCCGTGGCGACAAGATCGGCGCCGACGGCGCCGCCGTGAAGGCCATGCGGACCCTCGTCTCCACCGTCTCGATGAACGGCGTCGTCGTCATCGGCGAGGGCGAGAAGGACGAAGCTCCCATGCTGTTCAACGGCGAGCGCGTCGGCGACGGCACCGGCCCCGAGGTCGACATCGCCGTCGACCCGATCGACGGCACGACCCTGAACGCCAAGGGCATGCCGAACGCGATCGCCGTGCTGGCCGCCGCCGACCGCGGCGCCATGTTCGACCCGTCCGCGGTCTTCTACATGGACAAGCTGGTCACCGGCCCCGAGGCCGCCGACTTCGTCGACATCAACGCACCCGTCTCCGTGAACATCCGGCGTGTCGCGAAGGCCAAGAACTCCGCGCCCGAGGACGTCACCGTCGTCATCCTCGACCGCCCCCGCCACGAGGGCATCGTCAAGGAGATCCGCGAGACCGGCGCCCGAATCAAGTTCATCACCGACGGCGATGTCGCGGGCTCGATCATGGCCGCCCGCGAAGGGACCGGCGTCGACCTGCTGATGGGCATCGGCGGCACCCCCGAGGGCATCATCTCGGCCTGCGCCATAAAGTGCCTCGGCGGTGTCATCCAGGGCAAGCTGTGGCCGAAGGACGAGGCCGAGCGGCAGCGCGCACTGGACGCCGGGCACGACCTGGACCGGGTGCTGTCCACCGACGACCTGGTCAGCGGCGACAACGTGTTCTTCGTCGCGACCGGCATCACGGACGGTGAGCTGATGCGCGGCGTGCGGTACCGCGCGGAGACGGCGACCACCGAGTCGATCGTCATGCGGTCCAAGTCCGGCACCATCCGGAAGATCGACTCGACGCACCGGCTGTCGAAGCTGCGCGCCTACAGCGCGATCGACTTCGACCGCGCGAAGTAGCCCCCGCCCCGGGGTCCGGGGAGAGGAACGCGAAGAGGCGCCCCCGTGTGCGGTGGGGGCGCCTCTTCGCGCGTACGGACACGTACGGCGCGTACGGACACGTACGGCGCGTACGGACACGTACGGCGCGTACGGACACGTACGGACACGTACGGACACGTAAGGACACGTACGGACACGTACGGACGGCGCGAAGGGTCCGGTCCGGTCCGGTTCAGCCCCCGGTACTCAGGCACTCGGGCGTGCAGGCATCCCGGCCCCACCGCAGGGCCGCGTGCCCACCGGTCAGCCCGCCGCTGCGATGCGGCCCGTCGCGCCGGAGGATGCGGATGACGCCTTGAGTTCCATCTCGCGCCGTCTGCGACGGGCGAGCACCACACGGCGTTCGGCGGCGGTGAGGCCGCCCCACACCCCGTACGGTTCCGGCTGTATAAGGGCGTGTTCCTGGCATTCGACCATCACCGGACAGCGCGCGCAGACCCGCTTCGCGGACTCCTCGCGCGCGAGTCTGGCAGCAGTCGGCTCCTTCGACGGGGCGAAGAACAGCCCGGCCTCGTCCCGGCGGCACACCGCCTCCGAGTGCCAGGGGCCGGCCTGGTCCTCCCGGGCGGGGATGCGCCGGGGAGGGAAGGCGGCGACCTGCAGGGGCTGATGCGGCAGTTGCAGCACGGTCTACTCCTGACGACGGCTTACGGCTTCGCGAGCGAGAGACGATGCAGCAGTCCCTACCCGCTGTGCGTGCGCCTATGCACTGCGTGGCCCCGGTTCCGGGCCGCGACCATGCGATCGGTCAGGAATCTGGCTTGATTTCGAAGGAGTTCGAGGGGGAGAAAAGGACGGACCGCTTCGGCTCCTAGCCGAGGTATTTACGCAGCCGGTCCTGGAGATCCGCGATGAACTTCCCGCGCTTGGGCTTCGCCTCGACGCTGCCGAACACCGAATAGCCATTGACGACGACCACTGGTGCCTCGGGGTCGGCGGATTCCAGCGTGGCGACTTCGAAATTACCGAAGACGCCCGTGCCGCTGCCGCGCAGCGAGATGTTCTCGGGCACCTTGATCTCGACACTTCCGAAGATGGAGGTCGCATTGACCACCGTGAGCCTCTGGCCGAAAAGCGCCTCGGTCAGATCGATCTCCACACTGCCGAAGAGCGCGAAGGCATTCGTACGGCCGCCGACCCGCCAACGGCCCCTGCGGGTGGAGCTGCTGAAGATCGCCACCAGGTTCTCGGCGGGGCCCGTCGGGCCCTCCTGGCCGTACGCGTCGGGCGCGGCGGCCGGACGGGAGGCGCCCGACGGGGCGGGCAGATCCCGTACCAGCGGTTCGAGCTCACCGACGGTCTTGGCACGGTAGACCGCGTCGACCCGCTCGGCGTGTTCCTCGGCGGTGAGCCGGCCCTCGGCCATGGCCTCGCGCAGGATGTCCGCGATCCGGTCGCGGTCCGCGTCGGAGGCGCGGATACCGGCCGGCTCCGCCGGGGCTACGGGCTGCTGGGGGTGCTTTTCGAGGTCCACCGGCCCAGCGTACCCAAACGCGATAGATCGCGACTAGCCCCCGCCCCGCCTCCGCCGTGTCGCCCCCGCGCCGGCACCCCCGCACGGACAGCGAACTGAGCCTTACCTCACAGCTCCGGTGTCCGCGCGGCGTTCTACTCTGGTGGGTGCGCTGCCCAAGGGAGGGCAGTCGCTGTCTGCCGAGTGAGGAATGGCCGTAATGCCAGAGTTTGCGTACTCCGATCTGCTCCCCCTGGGAGAGGACACCACGCCGTATCGTCTGGTGACCTCCGAGGGTGTCTCCACCTTCGAGGCCGACGGTCGTACGTTCCTCAAGGTCTCCCCGGAGGCGCTGCGCACGCTGGCCGCCGAGGCCATGCACGACATCTCCCACTACCTGCGCCCGGCCCACCTGGCGCAGTTGCGGCGGATCGTGGACGACCCCGAGGCGTCGTCCAACGACAAGTTCGTCGCGCTCGACCTGCTGAAGAACGCGAACATCGCCGCCGCCGGCGTCCTGCCGATGTGCCAGGACACCGGCACCGCGATCGTCATGGGCAAGCGCGGGCAGAACGTACTCACCGAGGGCGGTGACGAAGAGGCCCTGTCGCACGGCATCTTCGACGCGTACACCAAGCTCAACCTCCGCTATTCGCAGATGGCTCCGCTCACCATGTGGGAGGAGAAGAACACCGGCTCGAATCTGCCCGCGCAGATCGAGCTGTACGCCACCGACGGCGGCGCGTACAAATTCCTCTTCATGGCGAAGGGCGGCGGCTCGGCCAACAAGTCGTTCCTCTTCCAGGAGACGAAGGCGGTCCTCAACGAGACCTCCATGATGAAGTTCCTGGAGGAGAAGATCCGTTCGCTGGGTACGGCCGCCTGCCCGCCGTACCACCTGGCGATCGTCGTCGGCGGTACGTCGGCCGAGTTCGCGCTGAAGACCGCCAAGTACGCCTCCGCGCACTACCTGGACGAGCTGCCCGCCGAGGGCTCCCCCACGGGTCACGGCTTCCGGGACAAGGAGCTGGAGGAGAAGGTCTTCGAGCTGACGCAGAAGATCGGCATCGGCGCCCAGTTCGGCGGCAAGTACTTCTGCCACGACGTCCGGGTCGTCCGCCTCCCCCGGCACGGCGCCTCGCTGCCCGTGGCGATCGCCGTCTCCTGCTCGGCGGACCGCCAGGCCACCGCGAAGATCACCGCCGAGGGCGTCTTCCTGGAACAGCTGGAGAAGGACCCGGCGCGCTTCCTGCCCGACACCACGGACGAGCACCTGGACGAGGCGGGTGACGTCGTCAGGATCGACCTGAACCGGCCGATGGACGACATCCTCGCCGAGCTGACCAAATACCCGGTCAAGACCCGCCTCTCGCTGACCGGACCGCTGGTCGTGGCGCGCGACATCGCGCACGCCAAGATCAAGGAGCGGCTGGACGCGGGCGAGGACATGCCGCAGTACCTGAAGGACCACCCGGTCTACTACGCGGGCCCGGCGAAGACGCCCGAGGGGTACGCGTCCGGCTCCTTCGGCCCGACGACGGCCGGCCGCATGGACAGTTATGTCGCGCAGTTCCAGGCGGCGGGCGGCTCGAAGGTGATGCTCGCCAAGGGCAACCGCTCCCGGCAGGTCACCGAGGCGTGCGACGCGCACGGCGGTTTCTACCTGGGCTCGATCGGCGGTCCGGCGGCGCGCCTCGCGCAGGACTGCATCAAGAAGGTCGAGGTCGTCGAGTACGAGGAGCTCGGCATGGAAGCGGTGTGGCGGATCGAGGTCGAGGACTTCCCCGCGTTCGTCGTCGTCGACGACAAGGGCAACGACTTCTTCACCGAGCCCACCCCGGCGCCGACGTTCACCAGCATCCCGGTGCGGGGCCCGGGTCTCGCCTGACGGGGCAGTCCTCCGTAGCCACGGTTCTTGCGGGGTGTTCCGGTCACGTTTCATCGGCCGGGACGCCCCGCGCCGTTGCGCGATCCCCCGTATTCACTCCTCTTCACTCCTCCAGGAGTCCCGACGTGGCGACCAGATAGCCGAGTTGGGCGCGGCTGTTGCTGCCCAGCTGCTCGGAGACCCTCCGCACGTGTTCGGCGACGCTGCGGCGGCTCATGCCGAGCCGGCGGCCGATCGACTCGTCCGTCTCGCCGCCCACGACCGCCTGCAGGATGGTCCGTTGCAGGTCGGAGGTGATGACCGGGGTGCGCAGCGGTACGCGTTCCGGGCGGACCGGGACCGCGCGGGCCCAGGCCTCGTCGAAGTGGCGGGCCAGGAAGCGGACCAGGGACGGGTGCTGGATGCGCAGGGCGCTGTGCGGTTCGTCGGAGTACGGGACGAACGCGAGGCTGCGGTCGAAGACGATGATCCGGTCGACGACCTCGGCGAGCGTCCTGACGTCGGCGCCCTCGGTGGTCACCCGCTCGATGTAGGCGAGCGTCGTACGGTCCGAGCGGACGGTGTGCTGATAGATCGTCCGCTGCCGGATGCCCCGCCGCAGATTGCGCAGGTCCCGGGGCAGCGACTCCTCGAGTGTCTGCGCGGGACGGCCGCCGCCGGGATGGGCGGTGCGGACCTCCTCGCGGCAGCCGGCGACGCCCGCGTCGAGCGCCTTGCCGATCACGGCCGCGCCGGACAGCCGGGTGAGGGCGGGCTGTTCGAGCCGGTGCACATCGGCGTACAGGCCCTCGAACACAGCGAGCGCGGCACGGGCCGAACGCAGCGTGCGACGCTGCCGGGCGATCGCCTCCTCGATGGGCCCGAGCGCGTCGAACGAGGCGGTTTCGGGCGGTACGGGGATCAGGTACCCGGGTGAGTCACGGTCCTCCACCATCAGGTGAAGGGCGCTCAGGCAGCGGGGCACGTCGCCCGCCGGAAGGCTGCCTGCCGTGAGAGCGCGCCGATAGGCCGCGAGGGCCGTGTCACAGGCGCGGTCCGGTGACGATTCGCGGCAATCACACGCCCCTGGGCCGGATTGATCGTCCTTCACAAGCATGCAGGTTACATTCGTGCACTCCGCAGGCCATGGGCGAGCACGGCCGCTCGGTGAGTATGGGCCGGTGACGCACGACATCGAACAGGCGGACGAACGGCCGGACCGCGCTCCGGACGCCGACCCGGCCGGCCCCGCGCGCGGCGAGCGCCGTTATCGATTCCTCGTCGCCGGATACTCCCTCTCTTCGTACGGCACCTTCCTGAACATGGTGGCGCTCAATCTGTTCGTCTACGAGACGACGGGCAGAGCGCTTGCGATGGGCCTGTTCATGGCCGTGCGCCTGGGGTCCGGATTTTTCGCCGGGCTCGCCGCCGGTGGGCTGCTCGCCCGTTTCACGGCGAAGAGCCTCATGCTGTGGACGAATGTGGCGCAGGCGGCGGTGATGCTGTCGTTGGTCTTCGCGCCGCCGGGAATGCGGACGGCCGCGCTGATGACCGTTTCCGTGGTGGTCGGCGCCTGCGGAACGCTTTTCATGGTGTCGCTGCGCAGTTCCATTCCCGAGATGGTCGGCGACGACCGGCGTTCCTGGGCGAACTCCCTTTCCATCACCGGGCGTTCACTGGCCATGGTGGCCGGCTTCGCCTCGGCGGGTGTGGTGGTCTCGCTGGTCGGCTACACCGCCGCGTTCGTGGTGGACATGGCCACCTTCGTCGTCTGTGCCGTGACGGTGGCCCTGCTGCCGATCGCGGGCGGCGGCAGGGGGAGGGCCGACAAGGAGAGAGCCGGCAGCGGGGCCGGGCGGTGGCGGGTGCCGGGCGCGTTCCTCTCGTCGGCCGCCGCGCCCGGTCTCGGTCTGATGGTGGTGCTACGGGGTGCGGACGCCCTCGGTTCGTCCTCCCACAACGCCGCGCTGCCGGTCTACTCCGCCGGGCTCGACGCCTCGCACCCCGCCGTGTTCGTCAGCGCGTTCTGGTGTCTGTGGGCGCTGGGGAACGTCGTCGCCCAGCAGTCGATCCAGCGGTACGTCAAACGCACCGGGCGGCCGGTGGGGGCCCGGGGGTTCGGGTACGGCACGTGCCTGATGTCCGGGACGTTCATTCTGGCGTTCGCCGGGTTCCCGTCGGCGGCGACCGCCGTGATCGCGCTGGTCGCGGGGGCGGCCGACGGGCTCACCGAGGTCTCGTACACCTCGCATCTGCAGACGCTCCCCGCCGATTCGCGCGGTCATGCGTTCGGGCTCTCCGCCACCGTCGAGAACCTCGGGTTCGGCGTCGGCATGATCCTGGTCGCGGCGGCGCTCGACCGCCACAGCCCGCTGACCGTCGTCGCCTGGTCGCACGGGGTGGCCATCGTGATCGCCGTGGTGTTCCTGATCCGGGTGGCGGGGGCGCTCAGGCGCGGTCACGTCCCCGCTCACCGCTCCGGCGCCGATCGCGGCGGGCCGGTGCCGTGAGGGATCACGTACGACGATATTCAGCCAATCTTCGGCGCTCCGTACGCGACCGGCCGCCCGGCCCCGCACCGGCACCCCCCGGCGCGGATGTGCGGCCGGTACCACCGGTCCGGATCCCGGGGCCGCTCCGGCACCGCAGCTTTCACGCACCGCGGCGCGGCTGGGTGTGCCGACGGTCGACGTGGGGGTGCCGGGGCTGGTTCCATGCACTCGGCGCGCGAGCTGTGCGGGGCCGCGGACCCCGGCCATCCGGCCGCCGTCCTGGGCGCGTTCGTTTACGTCCGGCTGACGTACGGCCGGGGTGCGGGGCGGGGAGGCCCGGGTGGCAAACGCCCGGGCCTCCCCGCACCGCGTGACGGAGTTACGCGAATCGCTGCTTCGCGCCGCCGTCGCAGTTCTGCAGCTTGAGCGGGTCCTTGGCCGCCGCGAGCGTCAGGCACAGTCCGGTCGAGGCCGCCGGGCGTACCGTGCCCGACTGCATGACGAACTGCTGGTTGGCCGCGCCCGAGCAGTTCCACAGGATGACCGTGGCGCCCGCCTTGTAGTCGGCGCCCGGCACATCGAGGCACCGGTCGTGGCTCAGCTCCGTACGGATGGTCTTCGTGCCGGAGTCGTACCACCAGCCCTGGTTGCGGCCGCCGTGGCAGTCCCAGCCGGCGATCCGGGTGTTGTTGCGGGTCACCGAGGCGGGAACGTCCACGCAGGTGCCCGTGGCCTCGTTCTTCAGGGGCTTGAAGACGTCGTCCCACGCCGCGGCCTGGAGAACCGGCTGTCCGGTGCTCGCCGGGTCGGCGCAGCTCGCCTCGCGCAGGGAGGAGTTGTAGATCTGGGTGAGGCAGGAGGCGAAGGCGGCGTGGCCGCGCGCGTTCGGGTGGAAGGACTGCCGGACGGAGTTGGAGTCCGGCGGGAAGTGCGACAGGTCGATGTAGAGGCCGCGGGCCCAGGTGTTGTCGCTGCAGACCTCGTGGCCGTGGAAGAGCCGGGAGTTGTCGAGGTAGACGGCTCCGGTGTCGGCGGCGGCCTTGCGCATGCCGCGTTCGAAGGCGGGGACCGCGACGTCACGGCCCCAGGCGGCGTCGGAGTCGTATCCGGCGCAGCCACCGGGAAGCTTGCCGGGGAAGTCCGGGTTGTCGTAGAAGTCCGGGCCGATCGGGCTCGGGTAGCCCATGACGACGAGCTTGTAGTCGCCGTTGCCGTATCCGGCGTCGGACATGACGGTCCTCAGATCGCGCACCGTCTTCTCGACCTTGGGGACGAGTCCGTCGACGCGCGCCTGCCAGCCGCCCTCGTACTTCGGCTGGCAGGTCCCCTGGGAGAGCACCCAGCGCTGGACGCAGTCCGTCATGACGGGGCCGAACTGGAGGTCGTCATTGGCGCCCGCGACCAGCACGATCATCTTGATGCGGGTGTTGCGGGCCTTGACGGCGAGGTTGTCGCTCTGCACGAGTTCGTCGGCGTACTGCTTCGATCCGCCGACCACGATGTTGCCGGTGTACGCGCCGGAGCAGGAGACGTTGTACGTGACGTCGGCCGGGATTCCGGTGCGGTGGATGGCGGAGTCGGGCGAGCGGTGGCACCAGTTGTCGGGGCCGTTGGTGCCCGCCTCGTACGTGCCGACGCCCTCGCCGGAGATCTCGCTGTCGCCGAGCGAGATCAGCCCCGTCTTGCGGTCGGCGAGCGGGCGCTCGGCCGGGTCGCCGTACAGCCGGGTGGCTTCGGCGGCGCGGATGGCCTCCAGCTCGGGCGACAGGGGGGTGGATGCGGTAGTGGTGGTAGCGGACCGGTCCGCCGCGCCGGCCGGTCCCGCGGCGGCGGCCGTACCGCCGAATGCCGCCGCCATGGCCGCGGCGGCCGCGACCGTACAGCGAAGTCTGTACCTGGTACGCCTCATTGCGTCTCCCCGGGTTTGTGGTTACCCCCGGTATTTACTGGTCGGTAGGCGACTTGGGAATACACAGAACAAGACAAGTGCTCAACTTTTTCAGGAGGTTGCACCCCATGGACGAGTCACAGACCGGTACACAGTCCCCCACTGGCGGTACGGATTTCCGCATCGAGCACGATTCGATGGGCGAGGTGAGGGTCCCCGCGGACGCCAAGTGGCGGGCCCAGACGCAGCGCGCGGTGGAGAATTTCCCGATCTCCGGGCAGCGTCTGGAGCGGGCCCACATCGAGGCCCTGGCCCGGATCAAGGCGGCCGCGGCCAAGGTGAACGCCGAACTGAAGGTGCTCGACCCGGACATCGCCCTGGCCATCCAGGAGGCCGCCGAGGAGGTCGCCGAGGGGCGCTGGGACGCGCACTTCCCGATCGACGTCTTCCAGACCGGGTCCGGCACCTCGTCCAACATGAACACCAATGAGGTCGTGGCCACCCTCGCCACCGAGCGCCTGGGCCGCGAGGTCCACCCGAACGACCACGTCAACGCCTCGCAGTCGTCCAACGATGTCTTCCCGTCGTCCATCCACATCGCCGCGACCGCCGCCGTCACCGGCGAGCTGATCCCGGCGCTGGACCATCTGGCCGCCGCGCTGGAGCGCAAGTCCGCCGAGTTCGCGACGGTCGTGAAGTCGGGCCGTACGCACCTGATGGACGCCACGCCCGTGACCCTGGGCCAGGAGTTCGGCGGCTACGCGGCGCAGATCCGGTACGGCATCGAGCGGCTGCGCGCCTCCCTCCCACGCCTCGCCGAGCTGCCGCTGGGCGGCACGGCCGTCGGCACCGGCATCAACACCCCGCCCGGCTTCTCCGCCGCCGTCATCGCCGAGGTCGCCCGCGTCACCGGGCTGCCGCTCACCGAGGCCAGGGACCACTTCGAGGCGCAGGGCGCGCGGGACGGGCTCGTCGAGACGTCCGGCCAGCTCCGTACCCTCGCCGTCTCGCTCACCAAGATCTCCAACGATCTGCGCTGGATGGCGTCCGGACCGCGCACCGGCCTGGCCGAGATCAGCCTGCCCGATCTCCAGCCGGGCTCGTCGATCATGCCGGGGAAGGTGAATCCGGTCATTCCCGAGGCCGTCCTGATGGTCGCGGCCCAGGTGCTGGGCAACGACCAGACGGTCGCCGTCGCGGGCGCGGCGGGCAACTTCGAACTGAATGTGATGCTTCCGGTCATCGCGAAGAATCTGCTGGAGTCGGTACGCCTGCTGACCCATGCCTCCCGGCTGCTCGCGGACCGCACGATCGACGGGATCACCGCGAACGTCGAACGGGCCAGGGAGTACGCCGAGTCCTCGCCGTCCGTCGTCACCCCGCTGAACAAGTACATCGGGTACGAGGAGGCGGCGAAGGTCGCCAAGAAGTCCCTCGCGGAACGCCGGACGATCCGCGAAGTGGTGCTGGACTCGGGATATGTCGAGCGCGGCGACCTCACGGTGGAGCAGCTCGACGAGGCGCTGGACGTGTTGCGCATGACCCGCCCGTGACACGCGTCGCAGCGAGGGGGCCGCGGCATCTCCAGGGCCTGTCCGGCGGATCGGGGTCGGGCAGGGCGCGGCGTCCGGTGCGGTGCATCGCAAGGCGCCGGAGCGTCCTGAGGCCGACCGGCAATGGGAGGGTGGAAGAAGGAGCGGGGTTGGGTGCGTGCAGCTGCCAGGCGGAGGATTGAGGCAGACGGGGTCTCCCCTGCTCGAGCGAAGCCGAGAGCTCGGGGAAGGAGCTGTTCGGTCGTTCCGGCAACGCCGCGAGGTGCCGTGCCAGGCGTCGCGACCCCGGCCATGGTCCGCCGGGCAGGCCCTAGGATCTGCCCATGGCAGGTACGGAGTACATCGAGCACTGGGCGCCGGGCGAGCAGATCCTGTGGCGCTATCGCGGCAACGGCCCGCTGCCCGCGGAGGCCGCGCCGGACCCCGCCCCGAGCCCGGTCCACATCTGCCGCCCCGTCACCGTCGTTCAGGACACCGACGAGTTGCTCGCCGTCTGGGTCGCGCCCGGCACCGAGTGCGTGAAGCCGGTGCTGGCCAACGGCACCGAGGTGCACGACGAGCCGCTCGCCACCCGCTACACCGCCCCGCGCACCACCGCCCGCTCGGCCTGGCTCGGCAACGGCGTGCTGAAGCTCGCCCGTCCCGGTGACCCCTGGTCGGTGTGGCTGTTCTGGGATCCCGGCTGGAGGTTCCGCAGCTGGTACGTGAACCTGGAGGAACCGCGCACCCGGTGGGCCGGCGGCGTCGACTCCGAGGATCACTTTCTCGACATCTCCGTCTACCCGGATCACAGCTGGGTCTGGCGCGACGAGGACGAGTTCGCCCAGGCGCAGCGGGTCGGTCTGCTGGCCCCGCGAACCGCTCAACGGGTGCGGGAGGCGGGCCGCGCGGCCGTCGAGGTGATCCGGGACTGGGGCGCGCCGTTCCGGGACGGCTGGGAGAACTGGCGGCCCGATCCGCAGTGGCGCGTTCCGGCGCTCCCGGATGACTGGGACCGTACCCCCTCCCGCATGGCGTCATGAGACCCTTGATGCACCCCAGGGGGGCAACCGTAGGATCACCCTCCGGAGGGACGCACCACTCCAACCAGCGTGCGGGGCACCGCACCTGACCGTAAGTCACCGCACGAGCAACACGCACTGCATGAGCTGTATGAGCCACATCAGTCGTATGAATCGTATGAGCCACTACGAGGGGGTGGAGACGTGCTCGCTGTCGCCCGCCCCGTCATCGGAAACGTTGTCGGCGAATCACCCTGCGGGCATCCGGTTTCGGCCCCTCTTTCGGGGGCATCCGGTGACAGCCGTTGTTATCGCTGCTCCTGCCGGGGCACAGTAGCGCCCCACGAGGTGATTGCCTCATACAACCGGCCCGGACGGACGGAACCCCACGCGTGACGGAGCATCCCACCTCCCACGAAGGCCGGCAGCCTCTCGCCGCCCGGCCGCAGGAACGCACCAGACCGCGGCAGCAGGATGCCGCGTCGGCCGCTTCCGCTGCCACCGCCGCGATTCCCGGCCCCGCCACGGCGCCGGGCGCCGGAGCGAATCCGGCGGCGCCCGCGGCTTCCGCTGCGCCCGCGGCTTCCGCGGCGCCCGCGGCTTCCGCGGCTCCAGCGGCTTCCGCTGCGATTCCCGGCCCCGCCGGACTCGACCCCCAGGCCGCGGCCCGTCGCGAGGGCGACCGGCTGCGTTTCGTGGGGGCGGCCACCCGGCGGATCGCCCGCGGCATAGACCTGGACGAGATCGTGCTCGGCCTGTGCCGGGCCAGCGTGCCGACGTTCTCCGACGCCATACTGGTCTACCTCCGCGACCCGCTCCCGGTCGGCGACGAGCGGCCGGTCTCCCCCTTCGTGCTGCGGCTGCGCCGGTCCGACCGGCTGCGGCTGAACGACGAGGACGCCGAGACCTCGTCGGAGATCGAACGCCTGCGGCTGCCCGCCATCGATCCGC
The DNA here is from genome assembly GCF_042884935.1 of Streptomyces sp. NPDC058092. Lineage (NCBI taxonomy): Bacteria > Bacillati > Actinomycetota > Actinomycetes > Kitasatosporales > Streptomycetaceae > Streptomyces > Streptomyces sp. NPDC058092. The sequence continues at coordinate 278,801 of NZ_JBHVSY010000001.1, read as the reverse complement.
ACGGCGATCTGCCGCCCGCGGCCGAGCTGTGCGAGGTCCGCTCGGGCGGCGCGCTCGCCGAGGTGCTGCGCGGGGTGCGGCCGGTCTTCGGGGACTCCGCGGCGGCCCGCGCCGCGCTGCCCGAACTGCTCGGCGCCGGCCGGACCGTACCCACCGGACACCGCGCGATCCTTGCCCCGCTGCGCGGCCGGCGGCGGGTGATCGGCGCCGCCGTCTTCCTGCGCGGGACCGAGCGGCCGCCCTTCGAGGCCAATGACCTGCTGGTCGCCGCCCAGTTGGCGACACACACCGCGCTCGGCATCGACAAGGCCGTGCTGTACGGCCGCGAGGCGTACATCGCCGACGAGCTCCAGCGCACCATGCTGCCCGACTCGCTGCCGCAGCCGACCGGCGTCCGGCTCGCCTCCCGCTATCTCCCGGCCGCCGAGACGGCCCGGGTCGGCGGCGACTGGTACGACGCGATCCCGCTGCCCGGGAGCAGGGTCGCCCTGGTCGTCGGGGACGTCATGGGCCACTCCATGACGTCGGCGGCGATCATGGGCCAGCTGCGCACCACCGCGCAGACCCTCGCCGGGCTCGACCTGCCGCCGCAGGAGGTGCTGCACCACCTCGACGAGCAGGCGCAGCGGCTCGGCAGCGACCGCATGGCGACGTGCCTCTACGCGGTCTACGACCCCGTCGCGCATCGCATCACCATCGCCAACGCCGGGCACCCGCCGCCCGTCCTGCTCCACCTGGGCGGCCGCGCGGAGGTGCTGCGGGTGCCGTCCGGCGCCCCGATCGGCGTCGGCGGTGTGGACTTCGAGGCCGTCGAGCTGGACGCGCCCGCGGGCGCCACGCTGCTGCTGTACACCGACGGCCTGGTGGAGTCCCGGCTGCGGGACGTCTGGACCGGGATCGAGATGCTGCGCGAACGGCTCGCCGCCACCGCCCGGCTGACCGGCCCGGACCACTCGCCGCCGCTGGAGGCAATGTGCGACGACGTCCTGGACATGCTCGGCCCCGGCGACCGGGACGACGACATCGCGCTGCTCGCCGCCCGGTTCGACGGGATCGCGCCGAGTGATGTCGCGTACTGGCACCTGGAACCGGAGGAGACCGCTCCGGGGCGGGCCCGCAGGCTGGCCCGCCGGGCGCTGAGCCGATGGGGGCTCGACGATCTCTCCGACTCGGTGGAGCTGCTGGTCAGCGAGGTGGTGACCAACGCCGTGCGCTATGCGGAGCGGCCGGTGACGCTGCGGCTGCTGCGTACCGACATCCTGCGCTGCGAGGTCGGCGACGACGCCCCGCAGCTGCCCCGGCAGCGCCGGGCCCGGGACATGGACGAGGGCGGCCGCGGCCTGTTCCTCGTGAACCGGCTGGCCCGGCGGTGGGGGGCCACGCGGCTGTCGACGGGCAAGGTGGTCTGGTTCGAGATGCCGGCCCGGGGCCAGTAGAAGAGGCGGGGAAAGGGGCCCGGACCGGGCGGGGAAAAAGGGTCCCGACCAGGCACGGACAGGAGCCCTGCACGGACGGTAGCCAAATGTTGCCGACCTCCTGTCGGCGGAGTTGACTTCAGTCGTGAACGAGACGACCTGACCGAAACCCCCACCGACGGGAGGACGCTCGTGCCTGAGGAAATGAAGACCAAGAACACCCCCTACACCACGAACAACGCCGGTAACCCGGTGGAGAGCGACGAACACTCGCTCACCGTCGGATCCGACGGACCGATCCTGCTCCAGGACCACTACCTCATCGAGAAGATGGCCCAGTTCAACCGTGAACGGGTCCCCGAGCGCGTGGTCCATGCCAAGGGCTCCGGTGCCTACGGCTTCTTCAAGGTGACCAACGACGTCAGCCAGTTCACCAAGGCCGACCTCTTCCAACCGGGCAAGCAGACCGCCATGCTCGCCCGCTTCTCCACGGTCGCCGGCGAACAGGGCTCCCCCGACACCTGGCGCGACCCCCGTGGGTTCGCCCTGAAGTTCTACACGGAGCACGGCAACTACGACATGGTCGGCAACAACACGCCGATCTTCTTCGTGCGCGACCCGATGAAGTTCCAGGATTTCATCCGCTCGCAGAAGCGCCGCCCGGACAGCGCCATGCGCGACCACGACATGCAGTGGGACTTCTGGACGCTCTCCCCCGAGTCCGCGCACATGGTGACGTGGCTGATGGGCGACCGGGGCATCCCGAAGACGTACCGCAACATGAACGGCTACAGCTCGCACACCTATATGTGGGTGAATGCCGGCGGCGAGAGGTTCTGGGTCAAGTACCGCTTCAAGACCGACCAGGGCATCGACTTCTACCCGCAGGCCGAGGCCGACGAGGTGGCGGGCATCGACGGCGACGTCCACCGCCGCGACCTCTTCGAGTCGATCAAGCGCGGTGACCACCCGAGCTGGACGCTGTACGTCCAGATCATGCCGTTCGAGGACGCGCCGGACTACCGGTTCAACCCGTTCGACCTCACGAAGGTGTGGCCGCACGGCGACTACCCGGAGATCGAAGTCGGGCGGATGACGCTCAACGAGAACCCGGAGGACTTCTTCGTCCACATCGAGCAGGCGTCGTTCGAGCCGTCGAACCTGGTGCCCGGCATCGGCCCGTCGCCCGACAAGATGCTGCTCGGCCGCCTCTTCTCGTACCCGGACACCCACCGGTACCGGATCGGCCCGAACTACGCGCAGCTGCCCCCGAACCGTCCGCGGTTCGGCCGGAACTCGTACGCGAAGGACGGCCCCATGCGGTACGAGCCGACGCGTACGGGAGCGGTCTACGCACCGAACTCGTACGGCGGTCCGGCGGCGGACACCGAGCGCTTCGGCGACCCGGCGGGCTGGGCCACGGCCGGCGAGATGGTGCACGAGGCGTACAAGCTGCACCGCGAGGACGACGACTGGGGCCAGGCGGGCACGATGGTGCGCAAGGTCCTGGACGACGCGGCGCGCGAGCGCCTGGTCTCGAACATTTCCGGCCATTTGCTGGACGGTGTGAGCGCCCCGGTCATGGAGCGCGCGGTGCAGTACTGGCGCAACGTGGACAAGGACCTCGGCGACCGGATCGCCAAGCAGGTCAACGGCGGCTGATCACCGCCGCACACGGAACACACGGAGAGGGGCGGTGCCGGCCGGCACCGCCCCTCCCTCACGCGTTCACCGCTCTCTCAGGGGTTCACGGACTCAACGGATTGTTGTTGGCGTTGTTGTTGCCCGGCCGCCCGGGGTCCGCTCCGTCCCCCGGCAGGCCCGGGGTCTCGCTCGGCGGCGGCACGTCCGGCGACTGGCTCGGCGGCGGCTCGGGCGACTGGCTGGCCGACTCGCTGGGCGGGTCGCTCGGGCTCTGCTCCGGCGGGGTCGACGGCTGGGACGACGACGGGTCGGGGCTCTGCGACGGCGAGGTGGGCGTCGACGGGCTGGTCGGCAGGGTGACCTCGCCGCGCTCGACGTCCTGGAGGTCGAACTGAACGCCGGAGCCTCCGTTCAGCGCGCCGAGGGTGTAGTCCGCCCAGATCTGCGCCGGGAAGCCGCCACCGTTGGCCCGGCCGAAGTTGGCGGTACCGGTCAGGCTGACCTGGCCGCCGCCGTCCTTGGGGGATTCGCCGAAGAGCGCCACGACCGTGGTGAGCTCCGGGGTGTAGCCCGCGAACAGGGCGGCCTTGTTGTTCTCGGAGGTGCCCGTCTTGCCGGCCGCCTCGTAGGCCGAGGTGCTGGCCGCCTGTCCGGAGCCGCTGTCCACGACGCCCCGCAGGACGGAGGTCACGGTGTCGGCGGACTTGCGGCTGATCACCTGGTCGCCGATGCCCTTGACCGGCTCGACCGTCCGTTCGCGGTGCTTGGCGGACTTCACGATGAACGGGGTGACCTTCTTGCCGTGGTTGTCGAGCGTGGCGTACGCGCCCGCCATGTCCCAGGTCGAGGCGTTCATCGTGCCGAGGGTGATGGCGGGGCGCTCGGGGAAGTTCTTGTCGGGCAGGCCGAGCGAGAGTGCGGTCTTCTTCACCGTGGCGGGGCCGACGTCGACGACCATCTGCGCGAAGACCGAGTTGATCGACTTGTTCATCGCGGTCTGCACGGTGACGTCGCCGTAGCTCCGGTTGTCCTCGTTCTCCGGGTTGTACGGGGTGTCGCTGCCCACGACGGGGCGCTTGCTGGTGCCGTCGTAGCGGGTGTTGACGCCGATCAGATCGCCGTTCTGGGTCTTCGACTCGTTCTCCAGCGCGGAGGCGAGCACCAGCGGCTTGAAGGTGGAGGCGGGCTGGTAGTCCTGGCGCGTGGCGTTGGAGATGTAGTGCTTGACGTAGTCCACTCCGCCGTAGAGCGCGACGACGGCGCCGGTCTTCGGGTCGACGGAGGTGGCACCCGCCTGGACGGTCGCGTCGACCTTGTTGCCCTTGCGGTCGAGCTTGGACTCCAGCTGGCTGTCGACCGCCTTCTCCAGCGCCTTCTGCCGCTTCTTGTCGATGTTGAGCGTGAAGGTCCAGCCGCCGGCCTGCCGCATGTCGCCGGTGATGCCCTGCTTGTCCAGCTCCTTGTTGGCCGCCTCGACGAGGTAACCGGTCTGGCCCTCCATGCCGTGGGCGGGCTTGGGCTTGTCCGGGTAGGGGAACTTCAGGGTGTCGCGCTCGGACTTGTCGAGCCAGTGCATCTCGACCATGTTGTCGAGCGTGTAGCCCCAGCGCTCCTTGACGAGCTTCTTGCCGGTCTCCGTGGCGGTCGCCCAGTCGTACTGGCTGGGGGCCTGGAGCAGCGCGGCCAGGTAGGCACCCTGGGAGACGTTGAGGTCCTTGGCGTCGACCCCGTAATAAGCCTGTGCCGCGGCCTGGATACCGCTCGCGCCGCGTCCGTAGTACGCGGTGTTGATGTACCCGGCGAGGATGTAGTTCTTGTCCCTCTTCTGGTCGACCTTGAGCGAGATCACCAGCTCTTTGAGCTTGCGGCTGACCGTCGGGTCCTGCGTCAGGTAGTAGTTCTTCACGTACTGCTGGGTGATGGTCGAGCCACCCTGCTTGCCCTTGCCGGTCAGGGTGTTGAGGAGGCCGCGAGCGGTGCCCTTCAGGTCGACGCCCTGGTCCTTGTAGAACGTCTTGTTCTCGGCGGCGACGAAGGTGTGCTGCACCGCCTCGGGAACCTCGGCGAGATCCACGATCTGGCGGTTGACCCCGTTGCCGGTCCGGGTGAGCAGCGTGCCGTCGCTGTACTGGTAGACGTTGCTCTGCCGCTCGGCCAGGGCGTTGGCCTTGGGTATGTCCACGTACATGTACAGCGCCACGAAGGCGCCCATGATCAGCAGGCAGAACCCGAAGAACGTGCCCAGCATCTTCCGCCAGGTGAAGAGTCCGCGTATGCCGCCGCTCTTCGCAGCCCGCCGCGACCCATGCCGCTGGGCTCGTCGCGCATCCGCTCGACCCATCTTTGTGTTGCTCCCGATTCTCGGCTCGACCAGATCAGCTCAGCCCAGCCAGCTAACACCGTCGGCGAGGACAAAAAGCAAGCGATGCGGCCTTTTCCGGACGTGACAATCAGCACCCGTTCTCTAGGGAACCGACTCATGAGAGGCGCTCAGGGTTGCGAATCCAGGTAATGTGTAATCACATTGCTAGCACCGAGTCAGTCTCCGCCGGCCACGGCCGGTCTTTCGAAACGGGGGATTCCATGCCCGACCAAGGCAATCCGCACACTGTGCCCACCCTGACCGCCGACCTCGTGCCCGACGCCCCCGAGATGCCCGAACCGCAGGTGAGAGAGGTGACGGCGCACAGCATCCCCGGCGGCCTCGGCCTGCTGCTGACCGTGATCGGGGTGATAGTCGGCATCGGCCTGGCCATCGTCGGCGGCGTCGTCGGCTCGAACGGGAACAACGGAGTGGGTGTCCCGGTCTGCATCGTCGGGATCCTGCTCACCATCGCCTCGTTCTTCTGCATGACGGGTGTGAAGATGGTCGCACCGGGCGAGGCGCAGGCGATACAGCTCTTCGGCCGGTACGTCGGCACGATCCGTACCGACGGGCTGCGCTGGATCAATCCGCTCACCAGCAGCCGGAAGATCTCCACCCGGATCCGCAACCACGAGACCGCGGTCCTGAAGGTCAATGACGCCTACGGCAACCCGATCGAGCTCGCCGCGATCGTCGTCTGGAAGGTCGAGGACACCGCGCAGGCACTCTTCGAGGTCGACGACTTCCTGGAGTTCGTCGCCACCCAGACCGAGGCGGCCGTCCGGCACATCGCGATCGAGTACCCGTACGACGCCCACGAGGAGGGCGGCCTCTCGCTGCGCGGCAACGCGGAGGAGATCACCGAGAAGCTGGCCGTGGAACTCACCGCCCGGGTGCAGGCCGCCGGTGTACGGATCATCGAATCGCGCTTCAGCCACCTCGCGTACGCGCCCGAGATCGCCTCCGCGATGCTGCAGCGCCAGCAGGCCGGCGCGGTGGTCGCGGCCCGGCAGCAGATCGTCGAGGGCGCGGTCGGCATGGTCGAGATGGCGCTGACCCGGATCGCCGAACAGGACATCGTCGAGCTGGACTCGGAGCGGAAGGCGGCCATGGTCAGCAATCTGATGGTGGTGCTGTGCGGCGACCGTGCGGCGCAGCCGGTCCTCAATACGGGCACTCTTTACCAGTGACGGAAGACCATTGAAACCTCCCCTCCCTGAAGGGAGGGGATTCCTCACCCTCCGGCTCATGTGGGGATTTCTGGCTCAGGCTGCTCGCCGGGACAGCGTCCCGTCGAGTCTTACGCCCTCAGCACCAGCCGGGTTGAGACCAGCCCGGACGAGCATCACGCGGGCGGAGTTCTTGTCCCTGGGGGACACGGCTCCGCACGCGCTGCACGCGTAGGTACGTTCTGAGAGAGGTAGTGCGTGCTTGGTTCTCGCTCCGCACTGTGCGCAGTCCATGGTGGTGTGCGCGGGGTGTACGAGGTGCAGTTCACGGCCGTGCTTGCGGGCCATCTGGATGAGGGCCTGCTTGGTCGCGCCGATCGCTGCGTCGGCGGCCTTGCGGGCCATGGTGGACTGGGCGAGAAACTTCGGCCGGAAGTCCTCGACCGCGAGGCGGTCATGGTCGGCCACGACCTTCTTCGCCCACTTGCGGCAGGTGTCCTCACGCTGCCGCGCGACCTTCTTGTGGAGCTTCGCGGTCTGCCGCTTCGCTTCCCGGTAGCCCTTCGAGCCCGGCTGGCCGTGCTTTGGCTTACGGCGGGCCATCATCCGCTGGTAACGAGCCAGGCGCTGGGCCACGTTCTTGCCGTGCTGGGCGTGCGGGAGGTCGTGGGCGTCGCTGGTGGTGGTGGCGGTTTCCTTGACGCCCCAGTCGATGCCGATGTCCCGTCCGGTGGCGGGCAGTTCCTCGGTGGTGGTCGCCACGACGAACGAGGCGTACCAGTGGCCGAGGCTGTCGCGGTAGACACGGGCAGAGGACGGCGACATGGGCAGGTCCCGCGACCACACCACGCCCAGGCTGATCCCGCCCGCGACGTGCAGCCGCCCGTCCTTGAGGCGGAAGCCGCGCTGGGTGTAGTTCAGGCTCGGGTCGGCGGCGTGCTTCTTCTTGCGCTTCGGCATCCCGGCGCGCTGCCGCTGTGGCAGTCGGGCCTTGATGTCCTTCAATGCCTTGGCGCGGGACTTGGCGAAGTCGCGGATGGTCTGCTGCTGCGGCACCGAACTGCCCTCGCGCAACCAGGCGTTCGCGGTGCGGGCCTCGGTCAGCATCTTGTCCAGGCGGGCCGGGCCGCACTTCTCCTGGTCGGCATGCGCCTTCTTCGAGCGGGCACAGCATTCGTTCCAGATCCACCGGCACCGCGCCCACTCCGCCTCAAGGGCTGTGCGGGCGGTCGACGACACGCGGAGCCGGTAGGTGTACCGGGCGTGCCCGGCGTCCCCACCGGCTTCCCGTCGTGTCGTCATGGTGTCACTTTACCACTCTCCATACGTCTGGAAACAACTACAGTGGAGTCATGGATGAAGAGAAGCGCATCACCCTCCGCCTGCCCGTCGATCTCCATGAGTGGCTGGCCGTTCAGGCCAAGTCCGCCCGCAGGTCCCTCAACTCGGAGATCGTCTACCGCCTGGAGGTCGAGCGCGACGCCGCCATGGCGGACGGTGAATCGCCCTGACAGCGATTCACCTTTCCCTGCCCTGCTCCGCATGAGTCCGGTTCCTCCCCAGCCTGAAGGCCGGGGCATCCTCGGAGGAACCCGGTGACGGAAGAGACCCCCGGACACAGGCCGCCGCAGCAGCGCAAGCAGATGCTGCTGCGGCTGGACCCCGCCGTGCATGACGCACTGGCCCGCTGGGCCGCCGACGAGCTGCGCAGCGCGAACGCACAGATCGAGTTCCTGCTGCGCAGGGCGCTGGCGGAGGCGGGCCGCCTGCCGGGCACGGCCCGCCCGATCCCTCGCCGGGGACGCCCTCCGAAGGACAGACCAGGCCCGTCCGAGGAGTGAGGGCCGGCGGGCCGGGACGGGGGCCAGGGTCCAGGAGTCCGGAGGCCGGAGCCCCGGTATACACGCGATGTATACACGCCGTGTACAGTGCTGCGCATGTCTATCGGCCATACCTTGCTCGGGCTCCTGGAGTCCGGCCCCCGCCACGGCTACGACCTCAAGCGCACCTTCGACGAGAAGTTCGGCCACGACCGCCCCCTGCACTACGGGCAGGTCTACTCGACGATGTCCCGGCTCCTCAAGAACGGCCTCGTCGAGGTCGACGGCATCGAGAGCGGCGGCGGCCCCGAGCGCAAGCGGTACGCCATCACCGAGGCGGGCATCACCGACGTCGGCACCTGGCTCACGCAGCCGGAGAAGCCCGAGCCGTACCTCCAGTCGACGCTCTACACCAAGGTCGTCCTCGCCTTGCTCACCGGCCGCAGCGCCGAGGCCCTGCTGGACACCCAGCGCGCCGAGCACCTGCGTCTCATGCGCATCCTCACCGACCGCAAGCGCAAGGGAGACCTCGCCGATCAGCTGATCTGCGACCACGCGCTCTTCCACCTCGAAGCCGATCTGCGCTGGCTGGAACTGACCGCCGCCCGGCTCGACCGGCTCGCCGCGGAGGTGGGCGCATGACCCCCACCGGCTCCCTCCTCGTCGCCGACAGCCTGTACAAGTCGTACGGGTCGACGCCCGCGCTCGACGGCGCCTCGTTCTCCATCCACCCCGGCGAGGTCGTCGCCGTGATGGGCCCGTCCGGCTCCGGCAAGTCGACCCTGCTGCACTGCCTCGCCGGAATCGTCACCCCCGACAAGGGCACGATCACCTACGCGGGCCGCGAGCTCTCCGCGATGTCGGACGCCGAACGCAGCGCCCTGCGCCGCACCGAGTTCGGCTTCGTCTTCCAGTTCGGCCAGCTCGTCCCGGAGCTGACGTGCGTGGAGAACGTCGCCCTGCCGCTCCGGCTGAGCGGCACCAGGCGCAAGGCCGCCGAAGCCACCGCCCGCCACTGGCTGGAGCGTCTGGAGGTCGACACCGTCGCCGCCAAACGCCCGGGCGAGGTCTCCGGCGGCCAGGGCCAGCGCGTCGCGGTGGCCCGTGCGCTGGCTGCCTCCCCGAAGGTGATCTTCGCCGACGAGCCGACCGGCGCTCTGGACTCCCTCAACGGCGAGCGGGTCATGGAACTGCTCACCGAGGCGGCCAGGTCCGCCCGTGTCGCCGTGGTCCTGGTGACCCACGAGGCCCGGGTGGCCGCGTACTCCGACCGCGACGTCACCGTGCGCGACGGCCGGGCCCGCGACCTGGAGCACGCGCTATGACCCTGCTCGACCACAAGAACGCCCCGGCCGAGGCAGCACCCCGCCCCACCGGGCCCACCGGCTTCACGGCCCTGCTGCGCGACCTCGCCCTCGGCGTCCGGTTCGCCTCCTCCGGCGGGCGCGAGGGCTGGATCCGCACGCTGCTGACCGCCGTCGGTGTCGGCCTCGGCGTGACGCTGCTGCTCGTCGCCGCATCCGTACCGCACATGCTCGACCACCGCTCCGCGCGCGACCAGGCCCGCTCCGAGACCAAGATCTCCAAATCGCCCGGCGCCCAGGCCGCGAAGACCGACACCTCGGTGCTCCGGATCAACGCGGAGACCGAGTACCGCGGCCGGACCGTCAGGGGATACCTGATGCGTGCGGACGGTACGCGTCCGGTCGTCCCGCCGGGTGTCGCACGCTTCCCCGGCGCGAACGAGATGGTGGTCTCCCCCGCTCTGAAGGAGCTGCTCGGCTCCTCGGAAGGCAGCCTCCTCAGGGAGCGGCTGCCGTACCGGATCACCGGCACGATCGCCGACCCCGGCCTGATCGCTCCGGGAGAGCTGTTCTACTACGCGGGCAGCGACACGCTGACTCCCGCCAACGGCGGCCACCGGATAGCCGGTTACGGCGACCCGAGCCCGCCCGAGCCCATGTCGCCGATCCTCGTCGTGCTGGTCATCATGATCTGCGTCGTGCTGCTGGCGCCGGTCGCGATCTTCATCGCGACGGCCGTGCGGTTCGGCGGCGACCGCCGCGACCGCAGGCTCGCCGCGCTGCGTCTGGTCGGCGCGGACATCCGGATGACCCGCCGGATCGCGGCCGGCGAGGCGTTCTTCGGAGCGGTGCTCGGCATGCTGTTCGGCCTCGCCTTCTTCCTGGCGGGCCGTCAGCTCATGGCCTACGTCGAGGTGTGGAACGTCAGCGCCTTCCCGGCGGACCTGGTCCCCGCACCCTGGCTGGCGACGCTGATCGCCGTCGCGGTTCCGGTGGCGGCGGTGCTCGTCACGCTCGCCGCCCTGCGTTCCGTGGTGATCGAACCGCTCGGCGTCGTACGCAACGGCCGCGACCGCAGACGCCGGCTCTGGTGGCGGCTGCTGGTGCCGGTCGCGGGCCTGGCGGTGCTCGGGCTGACCGGCAAGGTCGGCGCGGAGTCCGGCGTCGATCCGTATCCGATCGCGGGCGGCGCCGTACTGGTCCTGGTCGGGCTCGCGCTGCTGCTGCCGTGGCTGGTCGAGGCGTGCGTGAACCGGCTGCGCGGCGGCCCGGTGCCCTGGCAGCTCGCCACCCGCAGGCTCCAGCTGAGCAGCGGGGCGGCCTCCCGCGCGGTCAGTGGCATCACGGTCGCGGTCGCCGGTGCGGTGGCGCTGCAGATGCTGTTCGCCGCGGTGGGCGACGAGTTCAACCGGATGACGGGGCAGGACACGAGGCGCGCCCAGTTCTACACGTTCTCCGAAACCGTCACGGGTGACGCGGCCACCGAGACCATCAGGAAGTTCCGGGCCACCAAGGGCGTGACCAGGGTGATCGGGATGGTCGAGACGTTCGTCCTCAAGCCGGGCAAGTTCAAGGACGACGACGTCCGGCCCACCACCTCGCTGACCATCGGAGACTGCGCCACCGTGCGCGAGATCGCCCGGGTCGACTCCTGCAAGGAGGGCGATGTGTTCGTCGTCCATCCCCCGGGCGACAAGGAGATGTCCGACTGGGTGGACGAGACGGCCCGCAAGGGCAAGCCGGTCGAGCTCAACTATGCGGCGGGTTCGGCACCCGGCGAGAAGTCGAAGCTGTGGACCCTGCCCGCCGGTGCTCCGACCGTCGTCGCGCGCAGTGACGCGATGGGCACGGACCACTGGGGCATCGTGGCGACGGTCGGTGCGATCGACCCGAGGACCCTGCCGCACGCGCAGACCAACGCGCAGATCCAGGTGGACCGGAGCGTCGCTGACGTCGCCGAGTACGTACGGAACACGGCGGCCGAGCTCGACCGGGGGATGCGGATCGTCGCCCTGAACTCGGTGGTCCGCGACCGGCAGTACGCCAGTGTGCAGAGGGGTCTCCAGGTCGGCGCGACCGCGACCCTGCTGCTGATCGCCGCGGCGATGCTGGTCTCGCAACTGGAGCAGCTGCGCGAGCGCAAGCGCCTGCTCTCGGTCCTGGTCGCCTTCGGCACCCGGCGGACCACGCTCGGCTGGTCGGTCCTGTGGCAGACCGCCATTCCCGTGGTCATCGGCCTGGTGGTGGCCGTCGCGGGCGGTCTCGGCCTGGGCGCGGTGATGATCAGGATAGTCGCCAAGAAGGTGACCGACTGGTGGCTGTTCCTGCCGATGACGGGCGCGGGAGCGGCACTGATCCTGCTGGTCACTCTGGTCTCGCTGCCATCGCTGTGGCGCCTGATGCGGCCGGACGGCCTGCGTACGGAGTGATGGCACGGTAGCCGCAAGGGGTGCGGTCCCCCGGGGGACCGCACCCCTTCCGCCTGCTCTACGCGCCCGCCGTCACCCGTACCGGCAGCGCCCGCATCGCCTCCCGCAGCGCCGCCGCGAACTCCTCGAACTCCTCGTGCCGCGCCGCCCCCGTCCGCATCGCCAGTGCCACCCGCCGCGACGGTGCGGGCTCCCCGAAGTACCCGGTGACCAGCGCGTCGTTGCGGGCGGTCTCGACCGTCACCGCGGTACGCGGCAGCAACGTCACCCCGAGCCCGCCGGCCACCAGCTGCACCAGCGTGGAGAGCCCGGCCGCGGTCGTGGTGACCGGTGCGCCCTCCGTACGCCCCGCCTCCCGGCATATGTCGAGCGCCTGGTCGCGCAGGCAGTGGCCCTCGTCGAGCAGCAGCAGCGGCAGCTCGCGCAGGGCCTCACGCGGAATGCCGGTGCGCCCGCCCAGCCAGTGGTCCCGCTCCATCACCAGCACGAAGTCCTCGTCGAAGAGCGGGAGTTCGCTCACTCCCGGCACCCCGAGCGGCACCGCGAGCAGCAGCAGGTCCAGCCTTCCCGCGGCCAGCCCCTCCACCAGCGAGGAGGTCTGCTCCTCGTGCACCTGGAGGTCGAGCTCCGGGTAGCGCTCATGGACGAGCCGCAGCACGGTCGGCAGCAGATACGGCGCGACGGTCGGGATCACGCCGAGCCGGAGCACTCCGGTGAACGGCGCCCGGACCGCCTCGGCCTCCTCCATCAGCTCACCGACGGCCTCCAGCACCACCCGGGCCCGCACCGCGAGCCGCTCCCCGGCCGGCGAGAGCAGCACCTTGCGCGTCGTACGCTCGATGAGCTGGATACCCAGTGCCTCCTCCAGCGCCGAAACGGCCCCGGAGAGTGCCGGCTGACTCATCCCGATTGCTGCCGCCGCATCCCTGAAGTGCAGAGATTCGGCGACGGCCGCGAAGGCACGCAGCTGCGACAGGCTGGGCTGTTTATTCCGATTGCCCTGATTACTCTGCGCCACTGATAGGCACCTCCGATCATCACGACCGAGTGTAGCTATTTCCGCTATCAATGCACTCTGTGCCAAGGTAGAGACCGTCCAACCCTCAGGAACTCCCGTAAAAGGGAATTCCTACGCTGCAAGGAGAGCGCGTGCTCACTGTCGGTGACAAGTTCCCCGAGTTCGACCTGACTGCTTGTGTTTCGCTGGAGAGCGGCAAGGAGTTCGAGCAGATCAACCACAAGACCTACGAGGGCAAGTGGAAGATCGTCTTCGCGTGGCCGAAGGACTTCACCTTCGTGTGCCCCACCGAGATCGCCGCCTTCGGCAAGCTGAACGACGAGTTCGCCGACCGGGACGCCCAGATCCTCGGCTTCTCCGGTGACTCCGAGTTCGTGCACCACGCCTGGCGCAAGGACCACCCTGACCTGACCGACCTGCCCTTCCCGATGATGGCCGACTCGAAGCACGAGCTCATGCGTGACCTCGGCATCGAGGGCGAGGACGGCTTCGCCCAGCGCGCCGTCTTCATCGTCGACCAGAACAACGAGATCCAGTTCACGATGGTGACCGCCGGTTCCGTGGGCCGTAACCCCAAGGAGGTCCTGCGGGTCCTGGACGCCCTGCAGACCGACGAGCTGTGCCCCTGCAACTGGACCAAGGGCGAGAACACCCTCGACCCGGTCGCGCTCCTCTCGGGCGAGTGAGCTGACAGCGCCATGGCACTCGACGAACTGAAGGCCGCCGTTCCGGACTTCGCCAAGGACCTGAAGCTGAACCTCGGTTCGGTCATCGGGAACAGCGACCTCCCGCAGCAGCAGCTGTGGGGCACCGTCCTCGCCTGCGCGATCGCCTCGCGCTCGCCGAAGGTGCTGCGCGAGCTGGAGCCGGAGGCGAAGGCCAACCTCTCCGCGGAGGCGTACACCGCCGCGAAGTCGGCCGCCGCCATCATGGCGATGAACAACGTCTTCTACCGGACCCGGCACCTGCTGTCGGACCCCGAGTACGGGACGCTCCGTGCGGGCCTGCGGATGAACGTCATCGGCAACCCCGGCGTGGAGAAGACCGACTTCGAACTGTGGTCGCTCGCGGTCTCCGCGATCAACGGCTGCGGCCAGTGCCTGGACTCCCACGAGCAGGTGCTGCGCAAGGCGGGCGTGGACCGTGAGACCATTCAGGAAGCCGTCAAGATTGCCTCGGTGATCCAGGCGGTCGGCGTGACCCTCGAAGCCGAGGCCGTGCTCGCCGAGTAGGACCAGCAGTACCCCCATGTACGAGAAGGGCCCCGAGGACGACCGACCGTCCCCGGGGCCCTTCTTCTGTTCACGTGGCCGTCTTGCCGCCGCTGTCGTCGTCGCCGTAGTCGATGTCCCCGGTCGGCGAGCCCGGCGCGGGCGTCGGAGCGATATCGAGCGCGGACGCCCCGCGTGGGGGCGGAGCGTGCCGCAGGGCTTCCTCCTGCCCGTACGCGCGCAGATAGCCGACCACCGTGTTGGTGACCGCGACCAGCGGCACGGCGACGACCGCTCCGCCGATGCCCGCGATCATGCCGCCCGCGGCGACCGAGAGGACGACGGCGAGCGGATGCACCCGTACCGCGCGTCCCAGGATGAACGGCTGCAGCACATGCCCCTCGATCTGCTGCACGGCGAGCACCACGGCCAGCACCATCAGCGCGGTGAACACGCCCTCGGTGACGAGCGCGACGACCACCGCGAGCGCCCCGGAGATCACCGCGCCGACCAGCGGGATGAAGGCGAAGAGGAAGATGAAGACGGCGAGCGGCACCGCCATCGGCACATTGAGGAACCAGATCCCGAGCCCGATGAAGATCGCGTCGATCAGCGCCACGACGACCGTGCCCCGCACATAGGCGGTCAGCGTCCGCCAGGCCCGCGGCCCGGCACCCGCGACACCGGGCCGGGCCTGCGCGGGCACCAGTTTCAGCACCCAGTGCCAGATGCGCTTCCCGTCGTACAGCAGGAAGAGCGTCGAGAACATCGCCAGCAGCATCCCGGTGAGGAGCTCCACCATCACGGTGACGCCCTGCAGTCCGGCGGAGGTTATCTGTTCGGTGTTGGTGCCGATGGTGTCGCTGAGGTTCTTCGCGACGTCGTTGATCTGCTGCTCGGTGACATGGAAGGGGCTGTCGAGCAGCCAGTTCTTCAGATCGTCGATACCCGTCCGCACCTTGTCGGAGAGGGTGTCGATGTTGTCCATGACCTGCCAGACCACGAACCAGCCGACCAGCCCGATGATGACGAAGCCCAGGATCGCGGTGACCGCGGTGGCCAGTCCGCGCGGCAGACCGTACCCCTTCAGCCGGGCGACGGTCGGCTGAAGCATCGCGGTGACGAGCAGCGCGGCGACGAAGGCCAGAACGACCAGTTGTACGGCGCTGATGACCCGCATCAGCACCCAGAGCGTGCCCGCCAGGACGAGCAGCCGCCAGCCGGCCTCGGCCGCGACCCGCATGCCCCAGGGGATCGCCGCGACCGGATCGGGCCGGGCGGCCACGGAGGGGGCGTACGCGGGCGGCGGCGGCACACGATCGCCGGCCGCGGTGTCGGTCCGGGCCGCCTCGTCCCGTACGGCGCCGGCTCTCGCGCGTACGGCGGCGGGCACCGGCGGCTCGACGGGCCCGGCCTCGCCCCCCTCGGCCTCGCCCCCCTCGGCTTCGGCCCTGCGCCGCTCCAGCCGCTCGCCCAGGTCGGTCAGTTCGGCGCCCAGACGGCCGAGCCACCCCGGTAGTTTCGACATGATCGTTCCTTTTCCCCCGGCATTTCTCCCCACCGCTCCCCCGCCGAGCGGTCCGGACCGACCGTACACGCGCGAAGCCCCCCACCGCAGGACGGCGAGGGGCTTCGAGAGGTCGAGACCGGGATCTCGGCAGGTTCTAGTACCAGTGGTTGCCCTGCCAGAAGGACCAGGCACCGCACGGGCTCTGGTACTTGCCGTTCATGTAGCTGAGGCCCCACTTGATCTGCGTGGCCGGGTTGGTCTGCCAGTCGGCTCCGGCGGTCGACATCTTCGAACCGGGCAGCGCCTGCACGAGGCCGTAGGCACCCGAGGACGGGTTGCTCGCCCGGTAGTTCCAGGTCGACTCGACGTTCACGATGTTGCTGAAGCACTGGAACTGGTCGGCGGGAACGATCTGCCGCGCCATCGCCTTGATTTCGGCCACGGTGTACGAGCCCTGCTGGGCGAACGTGGAGGCGCTGCGGATCTCGGAACGGCTGGCGCGCTCGGCCGCGTCCTTCTTGTCCTGGCGCTCCTTCTCCAGCTTGGCCTCGGCCGCCTGCTTCTTCGACTTGGCGTCCTTGGCGGCCTGGATGCGGGCAGCTTCCTCCACGGACCTCTTCGCCGCCGCGTCGGCCGCGGACGCCTGGGCATCGGCCTGCTGAGTCAGCGAGGCGGTCTGCACCTGGGCCTGCTGGCCCGCAGGGATGTCGGCGAGAAGCGTCGTGTCGGCTGCGGCCGCCTCGAAGTTGTTGTCGTCGACAGCGGGAGTGCTGCCCGAGGCAACGCCTACGACGGCGCCGACGGTGGTGACCGCGGTGGCTGACGCCACGGCGAACCCCCGGACCGAGATCCGGCTCACACGGTGTCCTTCCAGCATCGCCCGCTTAGGTGACCTCGCGGACGCAATCGTGCCCCTGGCGCTGGCCTCCCTACTGCTTAGGTCACGGGAGGCACGGACCCGGTGGGCGACTCCCCGGAGGGAGTGCCGCGTGGTGCTCGCGGGCGGCATACGGACGGCGGTTGTTGAGTTGTGTGGTGCGTGGCACCTCTGGAGGTGCGGGTGTGCCGTATGCGGGGCCTGACGGAAGCAAGACTCTGCCGGAACGGCACGCCGGGAAGCAATTCTCTGTTGCGTGTGAAAGCTCACACCCCGTTTGGAGCAAGTGATTTAGCGAAATGCCACCGCAGCACGATGCCGCCCGGCTAAGCTGCTTTGCCCGCCGGGCGGCACCAACTGTCGTATCCCGTATCAGATGTGGCCGTCCTCCAGCATTTCGGTCACCAGGGCGGCGATCTGCGAGCGCTCGGAGCGGGTGAGCGTGACGTGCGCGAAGAGCGGATGGCCCTTCAGCTTCTCGACCACGGCGACGACTCCGTCGTACCGGCCGACCCTGAGGTTGTCCCGCTGGGCCACGTCATGCGTGAGCACCACTCGGGAATTTGCCCCGATCCGGGACAACACGGTCAGCAGGACGTTCCGTTCGAGGGACTGTGCCTCGTCGACGATCACGAAGGCGTCGTGGAGCGAGCGGCCCCGGATGTGGGTGAGAGGCAGGATCTCCAGCATGCCGCGCCCCAGCACCTCCTCGATCACCTCGCGTCCGGCGACCGCCGAGAGCGTGTCGAAGACGGCCTGCGCCCAGGGGCTCATCTTCTCGGCCTCGGTGCCGGGGAGGTAGCCCAGTTCCTGCCCGCCGACCGCGTACAGCGGGCGGAAGACCATCACCTTCTGGTGCTGCCTGCGCTCCAGGACGGCTTCGAGACCGGCGCAGAGCGCCAGCGCCGACTTGCCGGTGCCGGCCCGGCCGCCCAGCGACACGATGCCGACGTCCTGGTCGAGGAGGAGATCGAGCGCGATCCGCTGTTCGGCGCTGCGGCCGTGGATGCCGAAGACCTCCCGGTCACCGCGCACCAGGCGCACATTGCCGTCGGCGGTGACCCGGCCGAGCGCCTTGCCGCGCTCGGACCGGAGGACCAGTCCGGTGTGCACGGGCAGTTCGGCGGCTTCGGGTACGTACAGCGTCTCCTCTCCGTAGAGCAGGTCCACCTGCTCGGCGGCGAGGGGCAGTTCCGACATCCCCGTCCAGCCGGAGTCGGTGATGGCGAGTTCGGCGCGGTACTCCTCGGCGAGGAGGCCGACCGAGGACGCCTTGATGCGCAGCGGCAGGTCCTTGGAGACGACCGTGACGTCGTACCCCTCGGCCTGGAGGTTGCGCGCGACCGCGAGGATCCGTGAGTCGTTGTCCCCCAACCGGTAGCCGGCGGGCAGTACGCCGGGGTCGGAATGGTTGAGTTCGACGCGCAGGGTCCCGCCCAGATCCCCGAGCGGGATCGGGGCGTCCAGCCGGCCGTACCGGGTGCGGAAGTCGTCCAGCAGGCGCAGGGCCTGGCGGGCGAAGTACCCCAGCTCCGGGTGGTGCCGTTTGGCCTCCAGTTCCGTGACCACGACGATCGGGAGCACGACTTCGTGCTCGTCGAACCGGACCATGGCGTTCGGATCGGCCAGCAGGACGCTGGTGTCGAGAACATAGGTGCGCCTGTCGAGCATGCGGCGCTTCGTGCTGGTCACCACGGAAGGACGTACCCCCTCGGACGAGGTTGGGGTGCGACGGCGTCGCGGAGCATCCCCATGGGAGAGAACGGACCGGGCTGCGGTCCCGATGCACGGGCCGAGCGCCGGCCCTCCGCGTCGGCCGCACTGTATGTACGGTCCTTCGTGTGCAAAGGGCCTCCCGGGCGAGCGGACTCCGTGCCGCTCACTTGGACACGACGTCCGCCTGGTTGGTGACCGGACGTCGACCTGTCAGGGGTATTCCCTCGGAAACGCGAAGCCATGCCGCCCTGGGGCGGGCGGGGTGAGCGGGATCGGTGCGTCCGGGCACGTCGGTGCGGGCCCAACGCCGCAACGGTTCCGTCCTCAATCACCGGACGGGCTTGATGGGGCTGGGGAAGGCCGGTGAGCGGCACCACTCGAGCCCGTCCGGCGTTCGAGGACGGAACCGGTGCCGCCGGGAGCGGTGCCCTGACGGCGGACGGGGCGCCCCGTGAGCTTGGCGGCGGCGTCAGCCGCCGTAGCGGCGGTGGCGGGCCGCGTAGTCGCGCAGGGCGCGGAGGAAGTCGACGCGGCGGAAGGCCGGCCAGAAGACCTCGCAGAAGTAGTACTCGGAGTGGGCGCTCTGCCAGAGCATGAAGCCGGACAGCCGCTGCTCACCGCTGGTGCGGATGACCAGGTCCGGGTCGGGCTGGCCCCGGGTGTAGAGGTGCTCGGAGATCAGGTCGGTGGAGACGATCTCCGCGAGCTCCTCGAAGGACGTCCCCTTGGCGGAGTGGTCCAGCAGCAGCGAGCGGACCGCGTCGGCGATCTCCTGGCGGCCGCCGTAGCCGACGGCGACATTGACCAGTATCCCGTCGACACCGATCGTGGCCTGCTCGGCCTCCTTGAGGACGGTCTGGGTGCGGGCGGGCAGCAGATCGAGCGTGCCGACGTGGTGGACGCGCCAGCGCCCGTCCGCCGCGAGGTCGCGCACGGTGTTCTCGATGATGCCGAGGAGCGGCGTCAGCTCGGACTCGGGCCGGTCGAAGTTGTCCGTGGAGAGCAGCCAGAGTGTGACGACCTCCACATCGGTCTCGCTGCACCAGCCGAGCAGCTCCTGGATCTTGTCCGCGCCTGCCTGGTGCCCCTGCGCGGCCGTACCGCCGGACGCCTTCGCCCAGCGCCGGTTGCCGTCGAGGATGACACCGATGTGCTTGGGCACCTGGGTGAGGTCGAGGCGGGCCTCCACCCGGCGCGCGTAGAGCCCGTACACCAGGTCGCGCAAGTTCACTGAGTTCACCTCTCGGTTCTGTGCGGGCCCGCCCGCCCCATGACCCGGGGGCCGGGGCCGCCCCCCTGGGGGTCGTCGCACCCGTTCCGCAGGGTCCATCGCCCCACCGTGCCGTGGCAGTCCCCGAGGCCGCCACATTACTGCGCAGGCGGCACACCGGCCCAACCCGGCCTGTCACAAGTCCGTGATAAGGAGAGATACGTGACTGATTCTCCTATCCTCTACCAGGCCGCCGGTTCGCGCTACGACTCCATGGAGTACCGCCGCACCGGCCGCAGCGGTCTCAAGCTCCCGGCCGTCTCCCTCGGCCTCTGGCACAACTTCGGCGACGACCGCACGCTGGACTCCCAGCGGGCGATCCTGCGCCGCGCCTTCGATCTCGGGGTGACCCACTTCGATCTGGCCAACAACTACGGGCCGCCGCCCGGCTCCGCCGAGCTCAATTTCGGCAAGATGTTCCGGCAGGACTTCGCCCCTTACCGGGACGAGCTGATCATCTCCACCAAGGCCGGTTACGACATGCACCCCGGCCCCTACGGCGAATGGGGCTCCCGCAAATACCTGCTGTCGTCGCTGGACGCCTCGCTGAAGCGGATGGGGCTCGACTACGTCGACATCTTCTACTCCCACCGCTTCGACCCGGACACTCCGCTGGAGGAGACGATGGGGGCGCTGGCCTCCGCCGTGCAGCGGGGCAAGGCGCTGTACGTGGGTGTGTCCTCGTACAGCGCGGAGCAGACCGCGGAGGCGGCCCGGCTGCTCAAGGAGATGGGTGTACCGGCCCTGATCCATCAGCCGTCCTACTCGATGATCAACCGCTGGATCGAGGACGACGGGCTCCTCGACACCCTGGAGGCGGCCGGCATGGGCTGCATCTCCTTCGTGCCGCTCGCGCAGGGCCTGCTCACGAACAAGTACCTGACGGGCATCCCGGAGGGTTCGCGCGCCACCCAGGGCAAGTCCCTGGACCCGGGCCTGCTCTCCGACGAGGTGCTCCGCCGGCTGAACGGGCTGAACGACATCGCCCGGCGGCGCGGTCAGTCACTCGCCCAGCTGGCGCTGAACTGGGTGCTGCGGGACAGCCGTATGACCTCGGCGCTGATCGGCGCTTCGAGTGTGAAGCAGCTGGAGGAGAACGTCGCGGCGCTCGCCGGGCCGCCGCTGTCCGCCGAGGAGTTGAAGGAGATCGACACCTTCGCCGTGGACACCGCGGGCACGAACATCTGGGCCGGACGGAGCTGACCGGAGGCGGCCTTCGCGGGGCTGATACGCAGTCGGCACGCGGCCGCCACGCGGTGCGCACAGCGGGCCCACAAAAAACGGGCCGGTCCGTGGGGGGGGATACGGACCGGCCCGAGGGGGGGTTTCCACCATAACCCTTCGTAAGTGATGCTGCGTGCCACGCCACTCCACAATTACTCTCCGAATTCGCCGGACTCCGCTGCGAGCACGGCATCCGGCGTGGCCCCAGTGGCCGCCGACCGGCTTTACGCAGCCGGTTCCTTCGAGGTAGCGGCCGTGGACCTCCGCCTTGACGAGCCCGTTGACGACGCCGTCCAGGGCCCCCTCCACACAGATCGGGCCGAGGTCGACGATGAGCGTGTTGCGGTGGGGGCCGAAGGTGCCGGTGGAGATGGTCTCGGGGCCGTATCCCAGACCGGCGAGTGCCTCATGGAGCTGGGACTCGGTGGTCTTGCGGCCCTCCGCGATGCCGGCCAGGCCCGCCTCGGCCTTCTTCACTTCGGCAGCACCCTTGGCCCGGTCGTCCGGGGACAGCTCGGCGGTGGACTGGAAGGCGTGGTTCTCCCGATAGTGCGGCGCGCCGTCACCGGCGTCCGGTTCGACGTAGGGGGAGGCGCCCACGGCCGGAGGGCTGTATCCCGCACCAGGTCCGGTGGCCCCGGCCCGCTCCGTGCCGCAGCCGGCGAGGGCGGGCGCCAGGAGGAGCACCGACGCGGTGGCGAGAGCCTTGGCTGTACGTCTCGCAGAGGTCATGGGCCGAATATGGGACAGCCCCTGACCTGATGGGCCGCTAGTTTCAGCATCATGACGACACGAACCGCGACCGTGACCTGGACCGGGGCGAACGCACGCCGGATGGAACGCCAGGGGCTCGCCGCTCCGGTGCACCTCACCCCGGCCGATGCGGTCGGCGCGCTGCCCGCCGCACACGCCCAGGTACTGTCGGCCGCCGAGCTCTCCGTCGGGCTGCGGACGGCGGGCGCGACCCGTACCGATGTGCGCGAGGCGCTGTGGACCGAGCGCACCCTGGTCAAGACGCACGGGCCGCGCGGCACCATCCATCTGCTGCCGACGACCGAACTGCCCATGTGGACCGGCGCGTTGTCCGCCGTACCGGCCGGACGCAATCCGTTGCCCGCGGATGTCCGGATGACGCCGCAGCAGACCGAGGCCGTGCTCGCCGCGATCACGGACGCGCTGACCGGGGCCGAGCTGACCGTCGACGAGCTCTCGGATGCGGTGGTGGAACGTGCCGGGGCATGGGCCGGGGACCGGGTGGTGCCCGGCTTCCAGGACATGTGGCCACGCTGGCGGCAGGTGATGCATCTTGCGGGTCACCGCGGCGCGCTGTGCTTCGCGCCCGGTCGCGGCCGCAAGGTCACCTACACCCGCCCGGACGCCGTCCCGCTCGACGGTCCCGAGGCGCTCGTCCGTCTCGTACGCCGCTATCTGTACGCGTACGGCCCGGCCACGCCCCAGCACTTCGCGAAGTGGCTCGCGGCGCCGCAGCGTTGGGCAGCGGAGCTGTTCGCGGGGATGGCCGCGCGCGGGGAGATCGAGGAGGTGGCGTACGAGGGGGAGCCGGCCTGGCTGGTGGCGGGCGACACCGCGTTTCCGGTGGAGCCGACGCGCGGGGTGCGGCTGCTCCCCTACTTCGACGCGTATCTCATCGCGTCCCAGCCGCGCGAGAAGCTCTTCCCCGGGGTGGCGTACACCCGTGCGCTGGCGGGTGGCCAGGCGGGGAACTTCCCGGTGCTGCTGATCGACGGGACCGTGGCCGGGGTGTGGCACCAGCACCGGTCGGGCCGCAGGATCGCGGTGACGGTGGAGCCACTGTCACCGCTCACGGCCGGGCAGTTGCGGGGGCTGGAGGAGCAGGTGACGCGAGTCGGCGAAGTGCTTGAGGGCACACCGGAACTGACGGTGGGGAAGGTGACGGTGGGGCCGCACGCGTAGCGCCTGCCGTCGCGGCCGGTGCTGCGTTGGTTCACCGGGCCCGTCCGGTCGCCGTCCTGTCCTCGAACGCCGGACGGGCTGGAAGCAGCGAATCAGCCCCTCGCCGGTGCGCCCCGGTGGCCGCGGGTGAAGCGGATCGACACGGTGTCACCGCCGAGGACCACGAAACGTCCGCCCTCGCACCGGATGACGGCCTCGTGCACCTCGCCCTTCTCGTCCCTGCGCTCCTCGGTGCGGGTGACGGTCCAGCCGCCGTCGGGCGGCTGCGGCAGGTTCGGCAGGGCGGCGAACTCCCACTGTCCCGACGGTACGCACCAGCCGGGCAGCCGGGGCCAGCTGCCGGGGCCGACATGCAGGGTCCCGTCGGAGGCACAGGTCAGGAGCAGCGACTGGCCGTCGGCCAGCAGGAATTCGACCGCCTCCGGCTCCCCCATCCGCCCTTCCGGCCGGTAGAAGACGCCGAGCACTCCGACGATCCGTGCGCCTCTGAGCCAGTCGGCCCTGCCCCGCTCCGGGACACGCGGTGTCTCGTCTTCGTTCCCCACCCACATGGCCGGTTCCCTCCCGTGCGCTCACCGTCAAGGGTCGCACCCTTCGGGCGAAAGCAGGGGGGCGCGGCCTACCCCGGTTTGCGGGCCTCGATCAGGAATCGGGTGGTGTGGGCGAGGAACGGCCCCTCGGTCTCGATCCGGTGGTGCAGTTCGGCCAGTCGCGGCCGGTACTCCTCGACGGTGAAGCCCGGCACCATCCAGATCACCTTCCGCAGGAAGTAGATGACGGCGCCGATGTCGAAGAATTCGGTGCGCAGCGTCTCCATCCGCAGATCGACGACGTCGAGCCCGGCCGCCTCGGCGTCGGCCCGGGCCCGCTCCGGGTCACGGGCGCCGCGCACCTCGGGCGGCTGCGGGCCGAGGAAGTACTCGACGAGTTCGAACACGCTGGCCGGGCCCACCTGTTGCGAGAAGTACGTGCCCCCGGGGGTGAGCACCCGCGCGATCTCCGCCCACCAGGTGGTCACCGGATGCCGGCTGACGACCAGGTCGAAGGCGCGGTCGCCGAACGGCAGCGGCGGCTCATCCGCATCGGCGACCACGGCCGCGCCGAGCGGGTGCAGAAGAGCGGTGGCGCGGGCGATGTTCGGCGGCCAGGACTCGGTGGCGACGGTGAGCCGCGGGAGCTTCGGCACGGAGGCGAGGACCTCGCCGCCGCCGGTCTGGATGTCGAGTGCGGCCCTCGCCCGTGCCATCCGGTCCGCCATGGCGCGGGCATAACCCCAGGAGGGGCGCTGTTCGGTGGCCCGGCCGTCGAGCCAGGAGAAGTCCCAGCCGTCGACGGAGACCGTGGCCGCGTCCTCGACGAGGGCGTCGAACCGTGCGCGTTCCGCCGCTTCGGCGGGTGTTCCGGACATACGGACATGGTGTCAGCGGGGCGGTGGCCCGCGCGACCTCAATACCGGCGGTGGCCGGGCGGGCCCGTACTCCGGGCGGTCGTCGGGCGGGCCCGTACTCCGGGCGGTCGTCGGGCGGGCCCGTACTCCGGGCGGTCGTCGGGCGGGCCCGTACTCCGGGCGGATGGTCAGGCGGACAGGCCGCCGAGCAGTATGCCCAGCAACGCGCCCGTGATCATGAACGGTCCGAACGGGATGCCGGTCTTGCGCCCGGCCCGCTTCAGGACCATCAGCCCGAACCCGTACACCGCACCGAGCACGAACCCGGCGAAGCCGCCGGCGAACACCACCGCCCAGCCGTACCAGCCGAGGGCTGCGCCCAGCGACAGGGCGAGTTTGACGTCTCCGAAGCCCATCCCGTTGGGGTTGATGAGGAAGAGCAGGCAGTAGAAGGCGCCCAGGGCCGCTCCGCCGAGCAGGGCGGACAGCCAGGATCCGCCGTGCTCCGGGAGCAGCGCCGCAACGCCCAGGAGCACGACGGCCGCCGCGGCGGCGGGCAGGGTCAGCCGGTCGGGCAGGCGGTGGACGCGGCGGTCGATGGTCGCGAGGAGTACGCCCACGGGGGCCAGCAGCAGCCACACCGCGAGTTCGGGCCGCAGGCCGGTGGCCGCCGCGAGGACGGCGCAGGCGAGCGCGGTGACGACGGGGACGAGGACGCCGGGGGCGTACCGCGCCGCGGGCCGTGCGGGGTCCGCCCCGGCGCCCCGGTCTCCCGGCTCGTCGCCCGCGGAGGCGGCCACCGGCACCGCCGCCGCGCACGGGGCGCACCGGGTGGAGCCGAGCCAGCCGCGGACGGCCCCGGTCAGGGCGTGGCCCGCCGGGCAGGTGTCCCGCCAGTCGTCCTCCGGTTCGACGGAGAACCGGTAGGCGGCGCGCGGGAGCAGCAGTCCGGCCGCTGCGCCCCAGAGTGCGGCGAGCACTGTCAGCATGGCGTACACGGAGCCGACCCTAGGCGGGCGCCGGGCACGGGGCATGGGTCCTGGGGCCCACTGCGTGCCGTTCCGGACCCAGCGGCCGTCACCGGGCGCTACCTTCATCGCCATGGGTCAATGGCGCAATGGCAAGGGAACGTTGACGGTCACCGACGCGGCGGGCGGTCAGGAGCGGGAGATACCGCTGCGGATCGCGGCCTCGTACCGGGCCCGGAGCCGGGGGCTGCTCGGGCAGGACGGGATCGACGGCGCCCTGCTGATCACTCCGTGCGGGAGCGTGCACTCGTTCCGGATGCGGTTCACCATCGATGTGGCGTATCTGGACCGGAAGTTCAACGTCGTGGCGGTCCACACGATGAAGCCGGGCCGGCTGGGGATGCCTCGGCCCAGGGCCCGTCATGTGATCGAGTCGGAGGCCGGGGCGATGGAGAAGTGGGGGCTGCGGCGGGGGGCGCGGGTGCGGATCGTCCAGACGGAGGAGAGCCGGGGCTGAGGGCGCCGGGCGGCCGGAGTTCGCACTTACGGCGGGCCGGAGCCGAGCAGCGTCCATGCCCCGTAGGCCGCCGAAGCCACCGCGAGCACGGCGACGACCGTCACCGTGCGAGCCGTGGTGCGCAGCCGCAGCAGCGCGACGGCGGGCGGGAGGAGCAGGGGGAACGCAGGCATCATCAGCCGCGGCCTGGACCCGAAGTACCCGGAGCCGATCAGCGCGATGACGACGACGGCGATGCAATAGGCGAGTACGGGGAGCGGCTGGCGCTGCCGTACGCACAGGAACACCACCCATCCCAGTCCCGCCAGCGCGGCACCCAGCCCGAGCGCGCCGGGCAGCGGCAGTCCGAGGATGAACGAGGCGAGCGCCACACCTCCGTCGATGCTGTTGCCCCACTGCGCCTGGACGTCGAAGTACGCGAACGGGCTGCCCTCCCGTACGGCGACGAACACCACGTACGCGAGCCAGCCCAGCGGCGCGAGCGCGGTACCGGTCAGCATCCGCGCATTGCGGCGGACGATGCCGTCCGTCCGGCCGGCCCGGTACTCCCCTGCGAGCGTGACCGCGGCGGTGATCGCCAGGGCGGCGATGAGCGCAGCCGCGGAGGGCCTGGTCAGCCCCGCGCATACGCACAGGGTGCCCGCCACGATCCAGCGCCGGGTCAGCACGGCGTACAGCGCCCAGGCGGCGAAGGCGGTGAACAGGGTTTCGGTGTACGCCATCGACTGGACGAACGCCGTCGGGTACACACCCCACAGCGCGGCCAGCACCACCCCGGTCCGGCGGCCGTACAGATGCGCCCCGACGGCGAAGATCCCCCAGGCGGCGAGGAGCGCGGCGGCCCAGGCGACCAGCAGTCCGGCGCCCGCGAGGGAGAGCGGGGTCAGCTCGGCGATGCCGCGCTCCAGAGCGGGCAGCAACGGGAAGAAGGCCAGGTCGGAGTGGATGCCGCCGTCGGGGAGGGTGACGGTGTGGCCGTAGCCGTTCTCGGCGATCCGCTGGTACCAGACGGAGTCCCAGCGTTCGCCGAGGAGGTGGAAGGCGCTCTTCCCGGCGTTCGACGCGGCGGCGGCGAGGACGACGAGACCGATCAGGCGCACGGCCGCGTACGCCCCGAGGGCCGGTGCCGCCGCCGTGAGGGCCGCGGCGAGACGGCCTCGGGCGGGAGGCTGCGGCTGCGTTCGGTGGCCGCGCTGCCGCACGAGCTGCGGTGCGGGAGCGATGGCCTGAGCGGCCGGATCGTCGTCGGGCATACTGCCGATTATCTCCGCAGCGGGTGACCTCGGCCGTCACGGGGCGGGCAGCGGCGCCGGGCTGCGGCCACGGCCCGGACCGGCTACGGACGAAGCTTGGTGCGGGAGAGCGGCAGGGCGGGGGCGATCGACCAGAGGACCTCGGCCTCGTCCTCGCCGGGGTTGTCCCAGGCGTGTGCGGCGCGGGCCGAGAACGTCGTCGAGTCGCCGGCCTCCAGGAACCTCGGCTCACCGTCCACGCTGAGGCGCAGCGTGCCGCGGACCAGGTAGGCGAAGACGGTCTCCGCCTCCAGGCTGTACGCGCCGCCCGAACCGCCGCCGGGCCGCAGAATCGTCCGCATCACCTGGACGTGCCGCTCCTCGGCCGGTGTGAGGAGGAACTCCTCGATGCCGTGCCCGCCCATTTCCAGCTTGGCGCCCAGGCCCCCCTTGACGACGTCCTGGTCCGGATAGTCGAAGAGGGCGGCGATGCCGGTACCCAGGGCCTCGCAGATACGGATCAGGGTCGGGACGGAGACCGAGGTCTTGCCGCGCTCGGCGAGGCTGACGAACCCCTTGGTCACGCCTGCGGATTCGGCGATCCGAGCGAGTGTCAGCCCCTGTGCCAGGCGGAGCTCACGCAGCCGCGGGCCGATCGTGGACATGTGGCTGTCAGGGGCTTCGGGCATGGCGGACACGCTACCTGTCGAGGAAGTCACGGTCAGTGGTCGGGGACAAATGCAGGTCAGAAGGGTCTTTACCCATCGAGTTTAGTGCTGTAAAACTTTGACGAAAGTTTAATGACGCTAAACAAGGCGTCCTGGTGGACCGCTGTGCCGCCCTCCCCCTCCCCTGCCCGTCCCGCACCATCCGAGGAGTGAGCCGATGAGCTCCCCGTCTTCCCAAGAGAGCACCGCACGCACCGTGCGCGGCGTCGTCTTCCGCTCCCCCGGGCAAGAGGTGACCGTCACCGACGTCACTCTGGCCCCGCCCGGTCCCGGCGAGGTCGAGGTCGCCGTCACGGCGGCCGGTGTCTGCCACTCCGACCTGCATGTCATCCGCGGTGAGTGGGACCACCCCACCCCGGTCGTGATGGGCCACGAGGGCTCGGGCGTGGTCACCGCGCTCGGCGAGGGCGTCTCCGGTCTCGAACCCGGCGACCATGTCGTCCTGTCCTGGGTCCCGTCCTGCGGCACCTGCCGTTTCTGTGTCTCCGGGCGCCCGGCCGCGTGCAGCCTGGTCGCCGAGGTCGTGGCGCCCGGCGGGGTGCTGTACGACGGCACCAGCCGGCTCTCCGTCGACGGTGAGCGGGCCCACCACTACCTGGGCGTCTCCTCGTTCGCCGAGCGCGTCGTGGTCCCCGCCTCCGGCGCGATCAAGGTACGCAAGGACGCGCCCCTCGATGTGATAGCCCTCGTCGGCTGCGCCGTCGCCACCGGTGTCGGCGCGGTCCGCAACACCGCGGGGGTCGAGGCCGGGGCCACCGTAGCCGTCATCGGCTGCGGCGGTGTGGGCCTGTCCTGTGTGCAGGGCGCCCGGCTCGCGAAGGCCGGCCGCATCGTCGCCGTCGACGTGGTCCCCGAGAAGCTGGAACTGGCACGCCGGCTCGGCGCGACGGACGCGATCGACGCGCGGGACGGCGATGTCGTCGAGGCGCTGCGGGCCCTGGTCCCGGAGGGTCTGGACTACGTGTTCGACGCCATCGGCAAGATCGAGACCACCGAGCAGTCCATCGCGGCACTCGGCCAGGGCGGCGCCGCCGTCATCGTCGGTCTGCCGCCGACCGGCCGCACCGCCCGCTTCGACCCGCTCGCACTCGCCGAGGCCGACCAGCGCATTCTCGGCTCGAACTACGGCTCGGTCGACGCGGGCCGCGACATCCCCGCCCTGGTGGATCTCGTGGTGTCGGGTGACCTCGACGTGGAATCGATGATCTCGGCACGGCGTCCGCTGGACGAGGCGGGCGACGCACTGGCCGACCTCGCCGCCGGCCACGCCCTGCGCCAGCTGCTGATGATGAAGGACCGGACATGAGCACCGCCGGAAAGCAGGCCGCTCCCGGAAAGCCGGCCGACGGCCTGGCCCACCGCTCCGTCTCCACGTTCGAGGTCGGCGCGCAGAGCGTCGCGAATGTCGCGCCCAGCGCCGTCATCGCGTTCGCCCCCGCCAGCATGGCGGCGTCCGCGGGCAACGGCGCCTGGTTCTCGTTCTTCCTGGCCATGGCCGCCGTCCTCGCCATCGCGTACTGCATCTGCGTCTTCGCCCGCAGGCGGGCCGGGGTCGGTTCGCTGTACGCCTTCTCCCGGCTCTCGCTCGGGGCGCCCGGCTCGTTCGTGACCGGCTGGGCCCTGCTCATCGGAGCGGTGTGCATCGGTTCGGGTTCGCTCGCGGGCGCCGGGTACTACACGGCGCGCGCCCTCGACCAGATCGGCATCGGGCTCTTCACCGGCATCCCCGGCCAGATCCTGCTCGACGTGCTGCTGGCCGCCGTCGCGATCAGACTGACCATCGCCAGTGTGCGGACGGCGGCACGCGTCGCCTCCGTGCTGGAGGTCGTGTCGATCGTCCTCATCGTCGTCGTGCTGGTCCCGGCCTTCTTCAAGAGCGGGAACATCATCGACACCGATCAGCTGAGCCTCAGCGGTTCCACCCTCGACGGTGTCGTCTTCGCGGTGGTGCTGGGTGTCCTCGGCTTTGTCGGATTCGAGGGCGCCGCATCGCTGGGAGCCGAAGCCACCGACCCGTACAAGGCGATTCCCCGCTCGGTGATGGGCAGCGCCGTACTGGCCGGTGTGCTCTACATGTTCGCCACGTACGCGCAGGTCGCCGGGTTCGGCGGGGCGGACGCCCTGGCGAGGAGCAGCGACCCGATGGACGAACTGGCGGAGCTGTCGGGTCTCGGCTTCCTGAAGTTCTTCCTGCACGCGGGCTTCGCAGCGTCGTTCGTGGCCGTGGTGATGGCCTGCATCACCGTCGCCGCCCGGCTGCTGTTCGGGATGGCGAAGGAGGGTGTGATGCCGGCCCGGCTCGGTGTCGCCCACCCCCGTCACCGGACCCCGTCCGTGGCGATCTGGGCCGTCGCCCCGTTCGTCGCCGTTCCCGCGGTACTCGTGGTCGGCGCCGGGACCGAGCCGCTGAACGCGACGTCGTACATCGACACCGTCGGCGTCTTCGGCTACATGCTCAGCTACACCCTGGTGTGTCTGGCCGCGCCGTTGTTCGTACGACGGATCGGGGCCCGCGGACTGATCGTCACCTGGTGCCTGGGGCTGATCGGCGCCGCCGCGATGATCTACGTCTTCTACCGCAACCTGTGGCCCGTCCCGGCCTGGCCGCTGAGCGTGCTGCCGTACGTGTTCGTCGGCGCGCTGGTCGTCGGCATCGTCGGCTTCGCCGTGCTGCGGGTCCGAAGGCCGGAGGTCGCCGAACGCGCGGGGACGTTCGCGGACGACCTGGACTGACCCTCCGGAGCGGACCCCGGACCGGCCGCCCCGTGGCCGGACCCGCGCCTCTCCCGCCCCGCCCCTCCTCCCCCGATGCCCTGCCCCTCCCGCACCCCGCGGGCGGGGCGGGGCATCGCTCATTGGGCCCGGGTTTGGGGCCAAGGGCCCAGGTCACCCGGCTCGTACACCCGTACGCTCACGCCACACCCGAAGTGCGGAACTGCGGGCACAGGCATGTCAAGCAGGCGTCGGAGAGGAAGAACCGTGAGTGGTGGCGGGGGCTGGGAAAGCGGAAGCACGGGCCGCATACCACCGGGAGTCGGGGGTGGTTCCGGCGCGAGCAGTGGCGTGTTCTTCGCCCTGACCCGTAGTTGGGCCGCCGGCGCTCTCGTCTACATCGCCGCCGGATATCTGGTGTCGCGCGGGCTCGTCGAGATGCTCGCCACCGACGAGCGGCTGGCGAGCTTCGGCTGGCGCCTGGGCCTGCTGCACGTGCCGACCGTCATCACGACCGTGCTCACGGTCCTGGCCTCGGCCCGCGTCCTGCCCGACGAGCAGCGCGAGTCCCGGCCGCTGACCCTGCTCGCCTCCCTGGGTGTCCCGCTGGCCGCGCTCGCCCACGGATTCGCCGTGTCCTGGCATCTCGTGGGCCTGGAGGGCACGTTGATGCCGGTCGTCACACTGGCGACCGGTTCGGCCGCGGGGCTGGCCGTCGACCGGCTGCTGGACGACCGCGACGAAGAGCCCGCCCCGTCGCCGTACCACCCGTACTCCTGGCGGGACGGCGGGGCCACCGCCACGGAGTACCTCGGGGTGATCGTCCTCGTCGTCACGATGATCGGCGCGATGGCCATGGCGGGGGTCGGCGGGCAGATCGGCGAACGCATCCGCTGTGCGATCAGCTCGCTGGGCGGCGGCGGTGGCGGCTGCTCCACCGGCGGCGGGGACACCACCGCGAAGCCGAAGACGGACGCCGACTACGAGCCCAAGATGTGCCAGGTCTCCAGCATCTCCGAAACCGTCGGCGACAAGGTCAAGATCGGCTGGTTCGAGTGGGGCAACGAGTACGGCTTCCAGCAGAAGGTCAGCCAGGCCAGGACGGACGTGAACAACGACGGCAGGGTCGACGAGAACGACAAGCTGGTCCACATGACGTTCACCGACGCCGCTTCGGCCGGCGTCACCGCCGGCACCCCCGGCGTCAAGCTCGGCAAGCTGGGCAAGGCCGATGTGGACGTCGGCGGCGGCATCAAGATCACCAACGGTGACACCTGGGTCTTCAAGAGCGAGGAGGACGCCAAGAAGATGCGGGACGACATCGAGGAAATGAAGATGTGGGAGACCTCCACCAAGTACAGCGGCGGCTACGGCGGCGGCTGGTACTCCGGGATGAAGTGGGCCGACAAGAAGAAGGACGTCGAGGACAAGATCGGCGACAAGAAGATCTCGTACTCGACGATCGGTCTCAACGCGTACGCGGACGGCGGCCTCTCCATCAGCGCGGGCGACGAGACGAAGCTCGGCGCCAAGCTCGGCGGCAAGGCCAAGTTCTCCCCCGAGGTGACCATCACCAAGGACGGCGTCAACGGCAACGAGTCGTACACGTACACCGCCAAGCTCGACCTGGAGGGCAAGGTCAGCGGTTCGGCCGGCCCGCTCGGCGGCGCGGCCGCCGCGAAGGACAGCCGGACCGGGGCGATCACCGTCACCCGCGACCAGAAGACCGGCAAGATCGTCCGCATCGACATGACCCAGACCGTCGAGAACGGTTCGACGTCCGCCAAGGGCGACATCAGCGGCGACAACGGCGAGAAGGGCAAGGACAAGCGCGGCGGCAAGGTCAGCGGCACCGACTCCTCCGGCGAGACCGGCATCGAGGTCAGGACGAACTCGATCGTCTTCGGCAAGGACACGGACAAGGCCACCGAGGACAAGCGGGCCGTCGCCGAGCAGTGGCTGGACGGCTCCGGCAACAACACCGCCCCGTTCGAGTACCTGTTCGGCGACCACTCCCCGCAGCAGAAGCCCACCGGAACCGACCCGTTCGATCAGCTGATGTTCCAGGACGGCCTGTCGAGCACCATGAAGTACCACGGCGAGACGGACGCCCAGGAGTTCGGCTTCGAGATCTCCCTCGGCATGAGTCTGGGAATCTCCATCTCGGACGAGCACAAGAAGGAGACACTGACGGACGCGCAGTTCCTCGGGGCTCCGCAGGGCGACAAGCGCTCGTACCTTCCGTACAGCTACTGCGCGAAGTAGTCCGTACACCGGGTACGGCTACGGTGCGCAGCAAGCACGCACGACGACGAGGCGATAGGCGATGACGACGATGAAGATGTCCCGGGCACTCGGCGCAGCTGCTGCCGCCGTCATGGGCCTCGCCCTGGTCACCGGCTGCGGCGGCGACGACGCAGCCGCGCTCCCGGACGGCTGGGACCGGCTCGACACCGGCAGCCTCTCCGTCGGCTACCCCGCGAACAAGGGCTACAAGGAGCAGCCCGCGGCCGACCGCGCCAAGGCCAACGCCGCCGTCGCGGTCAAGGAGGTGGGCGGGCTGCGCACCGGCCTGGTCTCGGTGCAGCTCGATTTCGCCTCGGGCGTGGACGACGCCGGTGAGGCAGCGGCCGCGGCGGGCGCCGGTATCGGGCTCGGGGCGACCCGCAAGGAGACCTCGGACGTGCAGCTCGCGGGCGACGACGGTGCCCTCGGCGCGCGCAGGATCGATTACGAGTTCACGTCGAGCGGCAAGGAGCAGACCCCGGCGCAAGGCACCCGGATGACCGGGGTCCTGGTGGCGGGAATGGACTCGAAGGACGTGCCGTTCCTGGTCCGGATCAATGCGGTGAAGGGCTCGCTGAGCCGGCAGGACCTCGACGCGTTCGTCGAGTCGATCACGGTCAAGTAGCGGATCAGGGGCTCTCGTTCATGCAGATCCTGCCCGGAGGCACGGCCACGTTCCTGCTTCTGTTCGGCCTCCTCCTCGGCGCGTTCGCCATCCGGTCGGCGCTGCGGCTGAGCCGCGTGCTGCGGCTGGTCCGGCACGGCGAGCGCGCCGAGGGCCGGTGCGCGGACCGCCGGACGGTCGACCGGGGGCCGGGCACGGAGCGGAGTTACGTCACCGAGTACGTCTTCGCGTTCCGTACCCGCGACGGCCGCGAGATCGAGTTCACCGACCATGCCCCGGGCCCGTTCGGCTTCGCGGTCGGGGCGCCGGTCCGGGTCAGTTACGACCCGGCGGACCCGGCGAAGCACGCGACGGTGGCGGGGCCGGGGTCGTGGGGGCCGGTGGTGATGCCCGCGGTGTTCGCCGTGGTGCCGGGGGTGTTCGCGGTGGGGCTGCTGCTGGGGTTCATGGCGCTGCGCGGGTGGCTCTGACCTGCCGGTGCCCCTCCCGGCAAGGCCTTGCCCGGGCACAGCGCTAACGGCTGGGGACCTCGCTCCCGAACAGCATCCACGGCGACTGGTCGAACGATGCCACTCCGGACAACTGCGGCTGTGTCGCGGCGATTTCGTGCCGTACGGCGAGTGTGTCGGGCCAACTGTCGAAGAACGTCGTGCCGTTGATGACGACACCGCTCCAGTCGGTGGCCGCGGAAGCGCCCTCCCGGTCGACGACGAAGCCGATGCACAGCACGGAAGCGCGCCCTATCGCCTCCCTGATCGCCCGCGCGGCCACCTCCTGCTCGTCCCGCGTGAGCCGCCCGAATCCGAATTCGAGCGCGACGACTCCGTCCCTCATCCGCCGGACACGCGCCGGGACGTCGGTTCCGCTGTTCACCCACAGCAGGAAGTCGACCGTGTCGATCCGTTGCAGGCCGGCCAGGAGTACCAGTTGTTCCCTGGTCACCCACGAGGGAGTGCCCCACGGATCGGGCCCGGGGCCGAGGAGCGTGACCCGCCGTGTGACGGGGTGGCTGAGCCGCAGCCCCGCAGCGTCGAGATCGCCGAAGAGCGACTCGGCGTCCGGGCGGCTCCAGCCGAGATGGTACGAGTAGAAGAAACCGTTACTCATCGATACATCACCCCAGGGAACGGATACAGGTGGAGGGTGCAGATCAACGTGCGTATGGGCGCGCCGGACATGCGCCCGTGACGGGCGCCGGGTCGGATGTGCTCACGGTCGGTCACGTACGAGCGTAATGAGCCCCGCCTGCCCGGGCTTGGGCCCACGGGCCCAGGGTCGGGCCCCAATGAGCAGGGCCCGCCGGTCACGGGCACCGGACACCACGGCCTCCGCCGTCCGCGACCACCGCGGCCGCGGCGGGGGCCTCCTCGGCGGCCCGTGCTGCGGCAGCCGCGGAGTCGGGCCGGCCCGGCCACCAGAACGTACGGCCGACATCGAGGGCCAGGGCGGGGACCAGCACGGACCGGACGAGGAAGGTGTCGATGAGGACACCGATGGCCACCACGAGGCCGATCTCGATGAACGCCACCTGCGGCGCGGTGGTCAGTGCGGCGAAGGTCGCCGCGAGCACCGCGCCCGCGCTGGTGATGACGCCGCCGGTGGAGGTGAGGCCGGCGAGCACCCCGGCGCGGTGGCCTCGGTGACCGGCCTCCTCGCGGATGCGGTGGATGAGGAAGATGTTGTAGTCGACGCCGAGCGCCACCAGGAACAGGAAGCCGATCAGCATGACCTGGACGTCCACCGCCGGGAAGCCCAGGACGTGCTCGAACAGTTGCCGGCTGATGCCGAGCGCCGCGAAGTAGGACAGCACCACGGTCGCCATCAGAAGCAGCGGGGCGACCAGCGCCCGTACCAGCGCCACCAGGATGAGGAAGACGACGGCGAGCACCAGCGGGATCACCACCTTGCGGTCGTGGGCCTGGGCCGCTGCCTTCTCCTGGGCCATCGCCGTGGGCCCGCCGACCTGTGCGTCGGCGTCGGGCACGGCGTGCACGGCGGTCCGGATCCGGTCCACGGTGCGGGCCGCGGCCGCGCTGTCCGCGCTGTCCTTCAGCACGGCGCGCGTGGCGGCGAGGGTGCCGTCGGTGGACTTCTCCGCCGGGGCGACCTCGGCGACCCCGTCGATGCCCTTGAGTGCGGCGGCGATCGCGGGGGCGGCGCCGGCCTTGCTGATGACCTCGGCGGGCCGGCTCTGTCCGGCCGGGTAGTGGGCGGCGAGGAGGTCCTGGCCGGCGATCGAGCCCGGCTTGCCGACCACGAGGTGTTCGTCGTCGAGTCCGGTCTTCAGGCCGAGCGAGCCGAGCGCGAGGACGGTGAGGACGAGAGCGGAGCCGATCCACACGAGGCGGGGGCGCCGGGAGATCCGGTCGCCGATCCGGTCCCACAGGCGGTGGCCGGCGTTCTTCCCGGCCGTCCCGGCGCGCGGCACGCGGGGCCAGAACACCCAGCGTCCGAGCAGCACCAGCACGGCCGGGAAGAGTGTGGTCATCGCGGCGAGTCCGCAGCCGATGGCGATGGCGCCGGCCGGGCCGAGCGTGTAGTTGAAGCCGACGTCCGCCCGGGTGAGGCAGAGCAGACCGATGCTGACGGTCGCGGCGGACGCGGCGATGGCCGGTACGGCCCGGCGCAGCGCGGTCCGCGCCGCCAGGTGCCGGTCGTCGTGGACCCGCAGCTCCTCGCGGTAGCGGGCCAGCAGCAGCATCGCGTAGTCGGTGCCCACACCGAACAGCAGGGCCGTCACCACGATCTCGTTCCCGCCACCGACCGTCAGGCCGAAGCCCCTGGCGAGGAGGTACGAGACGGCCTGGGTGGTGAGGAAGGCGACGCCCACGACGAGGAGGGGCAGCAGCCACAGGATCGCGCTGCGGTACGTGATCAGCAGGAGCCCGGCGACGACGAGGACCGTGATGACGGTCAGCGCGCGGCCGGTCGACTCACGGGCGTCGGTGGCATCCAGCGAGTTGCCCGCCGGGCCGGTGAGCTTCGCTTCGAGGCCGTCGGGCCGGCCGGCCGTGGCCCGGTCCCGCACCTTCTCGGCGTTGTCCGCGAGCGCGGTGCCGTCCTCCTTGTCGAGGGGCACCAGCACGGTGAGCGCCTTGCCGTCGGCGGAGGGTCTGGCAGGCCCGACCGGCCCGGCCGCCGGCGTGGCGAACTCCTCGATGTCGGCGGCGACCTTCGCCTTGTCCTCGGCGGTGAGCCCCTCGGCGCGGGCGTAGACGACGATGCCGAGCGAGATCCTGCCGTCGGCGAACCGGTCGGCGAGGCCCGCGACTTCGGTGGACTCGGCCCCGCGGGGCAGCTCGACGGTGAGTTCGTCCTTCTCGATGCCGGACAGCTGTCCGGCGAGCGGCACGGACACGGCGACGATGATCAGCCATGCGATCAGCGTCAGCCACTTTCCCTTCCTTCCGGCAGGTGAGGTCACGAGCCGGTCGGCCCAGCTGTGCGGTCTTGACATGGGGGCTCCTCGTCCAGGGTCGGGCAGGGGGACTGCGTAGTCGGGGCGCGGGGTGCGCGGCGAGTGCCGCCGCCGCGTGGTCGCGGGCACGACGGAACCAGGGCCTCTCCCCCGAATGAGGTCATGCCTCATCGGGCGCGGCACGCCCGTGATGGCTGTGCGGCGCCTGTACGGCTGCGAACTTCAGGAATTCAGATAGGCGAGGACGGCGAGAACGCGGCGGTTGTCGTCGTCGGAGGGTGCCAGGCCGAGTTTCGCGAAGACATTCGACGTGTGCTTGGTGACGGCCTTCTCACTGACGCCGAGCCGTCCCGCGACGGCGGCGTTGGAGCGGCCCTCCGCCACCAGCGACAGCACCTCGCGCTCGCGTGCGGTGAGCCGGCCCAGCGGTTCGTCGCTCGCGTTGCCCGCCAGGAGTTTCGCCACCACGTCCGGGTCCATCGCACTGCCTCCGGCGGCCACCCGGCGCACACAGTCGATGAACTGCCGGCTGTCGAAGACCCGGTCCTTGAGCAGGTAGCCGACCCCGCCGGAGCCGTCCGCGAGGAGCTCGCGGGCGTAGAGCTGCTCCACGTACTGCGAGAGCACCAGCACCGGAAGTCCGGGGATCCTGGTCCGGGCCTCGATGGCGGCGCGCAGCCCCTCGTCGGTGAAGGTCGGGGGGAGGCGTACGTCCACGAGCGCCACGTCGGGCCGGTGCTCGATGAGCGCGTCCAGGAGTTCGGGGCCGTTGTCGACGGCGGCGGCGATCTCGAATCCGTGGGCCGTCAGGAGGCGGACCAGGCCTTCCCTCAGGAGGAAGAGATCTTCGGCGAGAACAATGCGCACGGGATCTCCATGGTCACCATCGTCGGTCCGCCCTGGGGGCTGTTCACGGCAAGTATGCCGTCGAATGCGGCAATGCGGCTCTCGATTCCGCGCAGCCCGGTCCCCGCCGACGCGTTCGCACCGCCGATCCCGTCGTCGCTCATGCTGATGCGCAACGCGTCGTCGTCGTGCCGGATGTCGATCCAGACGCGTCCGGCACGGGCGTGCTTCGCCGTGTTCGTCAGCAGTTCACCGACGGCGAAGTACGCGGCGGACTCGACCGGTGCGTCCAGCCGCCCCGGCAGATCGACGACGACGTCGACCGGGAGGGGGCTGTCCAGCCCCAGGGCACGTACGGCGTCGCCCAGTCCCCGGTCGGAGAGGACCGGTGGGTGAATTCCCCTGACAAGGTCGCGGAGTTCGCCGAGCGCCTTCGATGACGAGTCCCGCGTCTGCGCCAACAGGGCCCGCGCGGCTTCGGGGTTGGTGTCCAGGAGTTGTTCGACGGCGTCGAGATTCATGCCCATGGCGACCAGCCGGGCCTGCGCCCCGTCGTGCAGATCGCGTTCGATGCGGCGCAGCTCCGCCGCCTGGCTGTCCACGACCGCCCCGCGCGTCCGGGTCAAATGCCCGACGCGGGCGACGAGTTCGTCCCCGGGGCGCGGGCCGAGCAGCTTGCGGGTGAACCGGGCGTGGGCGGTGAGGAGCCGGGGTCCGGCCCAGAGGCCGAGGCCGATGAACCCGATGCCCGCCAGGGGCATCAGCCAGGTGCCCACGCCCCGCTCGCCGCTCACCCGGATCAGACCGGCGTAGTGGTCGTCGTAGCCGGCCGACACGAGGGCGTCCCAGACGAACGGGAAGACCAGGCCCTCCAGCCCGTAGACCAGCAGCGCCGCGGGCAGCAGCGCGAGCACGGTGCCGACGACGGGGTCGCCGACCGTCCACAGCATGTCCCGCCAGGTGGCGGGGTCGGAGAGCAGGTGCCGGCACCGGTGCCACCGGCCGGCGAATCCCGGCTCGCGGGCCGGCAGCGGACGGTACGGCTCGGAGATCCTGACCCCGGACCAGGTGTGCGCGAGGCGCCGCGACCGGTTCGCCAGCTTCCGTACACCCGCCACGACGAGCGGCAGGAGCAGCACACCCACGCCGAGCCCGAGATACACGAGGGAGATCACCATCAGGACGAAGAGTGCGAGCTGTGGCACCTTCTGCGCCACCAGGGCGAGTCCCCGCAGTGGCGGCTGCCAGGGTCTGGGCGGTGCTGGTGCGGTCATGGCTGCTGCCTCCTGCGAGTGGCCTCTTGGTCCGGCAGAGAGCAGTCTGTCGTGCGACGGCGCCGGGAGCATTGGGCCTGACCCCCATTTCCAGGGGGACTCAGGTCCCCCTGCCCGACCGCGTCGAGGTCACCGGCCGGTGTCCGTCGCCCTTGGACTATCCGATGGACAACGCCGGCTGAATCGCCCATGGTGTACGTCGATGACACGCACCGATTCGCCTCCCGCATGGGACGAGCGCACCCAGTTGGCCACCTTCCTCGACTACGTACGCGACACCGCACGCGCGAAGTGCGAGGGCGTCTCACC
The DNA here is from genome assembly GCF_042884935.1 of Streptomyces sp. NPDC058092. NCBI lineage: Bacteria > Bacillati > Actinomycetota > Actinomycetes > Kitasatosporales > Streptomycetaceae > Streptomyces > Streptomyces sp. NPDC058092. The sequence goes on along the minus strand of NZ_JBHVSY010000001.1, from coordinate 239,592 downwards.
GGAGGATGCCCGCCGGGCCCCGCTGCCCGGCTCCCCGCTGATGACGATCGCCGGGCTGATCAACCACCTCAGCTGGGTCGAGTACGCCTGGTTCGAGGTGGACTTCCTCGGCGGCGAGGACGAGGGCCCCTGGACGGACGAGGACCCCGACCGCGAGATGCGCATCGCGGTGGACATGCCGCTCGCCGATGTGCTGGCGCAGTACGAGGCACGGACCACCCGCTACCGCGAACTGGTCGCCTCCCACGACTTGGACACGCCGGCCAAACGGCCACGCAGCGACGGCCGTTACCCGGATCTGCGCTGGATCGTCCTGCACCTGATCGAGGAGACGGCCCGGCACAACGGCCACCTCGACATGATCCGGGAGATCGTCGACGGCACCACCGGGGTCTAGGACGCGTCCGCCTTGCGCAGTGCCGGTCCGGGCTGTTGCCGCTGACCGCCTTGCCTCGGCGGCGAGCCGCGATCGCACCCGCGTCGCACGGCGTTCGGCGTTCGGCGTTCGGCTACCCGATCCCGGCGATCGCGGGTGCGAGGTGCTCGGCCACCTGGTGGGTGAAGCTGACCGGGTGCCGGTCCGGCAGCACCTGGATCTCGCTGATGCCCAGGCTCGCGTACGCCTCCGCGTCGGCGAGGAACACGTCCGGCCGGTCCAGCACCGGGCCGTTGTACATCACGGTCTTCGTAATGGCGTCGTAGTCCCGGTCCTCCGCGGCGCAGTGGGCGCGCAGCACATCGAGTTTGTGGGCCACTTCCTCCTGGCCGGTGGCGAACAGATTGCAGGCGTCCGCGTACCGGGCGACCAGGAGCAGCGTCTTCCTCTCACCCCCGCCGCCGATCATGATCGAGGGGCGCTCGCCGATCGGCTCGGGCACGCACAGCGTTTCGGCGAGCTGGTAATGACGGCCGTGGAAGGGGCCGTTGTCGTCGCTCCACATCTGCAGGCAGATCAGGATCGTCTCCTCCAGCCGCTCGAAGCGCTCGGCGACCGGAACCACGGGCACTCCGAGCCCGTACTGCTCCCGCTCGTACCAGGAGGCGCCGATGCCCAGCCTGGCCCTGCCGCCCGACAGCACATCGAGGCTGGTGACGATCTTCGCCAGCAGCCCGGGGTGCCGGTACATCACTCCGGTGACCATCAGGCCGAGCGTCATGCGCTCGCTCACCGCCGCGACGTAGCCGAGCGTGGTGTACCCCTCCAGCATGGGCTCGTCGGCGACGGTCTGCCCGGTGTCCATCTGGAAGTAGTGGTCCATCGCGGTGAACGACGCGATCCCCGCCTGCTCGGCGATCCGCACCGACTCCGCGAGGGTCGGCGCGATGAGAGCGGGGTCGGCCGGTGTCGAGTAGTTCCAGTAGTGCAAGCCGAGCTTCACGTCCGACCTCCGCGGGTCATGGGGGAGCAGACCGGGACGGCGTCGCCGCCCCGGCCGAGGTGTTCAGCTGGACTCGTGCTTGGCGTACTCGCTCTGCACTGCGTCGACGTTCACGTACGCGCGGTCGGGCATGTTCTTCGCAACCGATTTGCCACGCTACGCGAGGTCGGAGCCATCGGCATTTCGGTACACCCGGCCGAGCCGGCCCCGTGCCCACGAGCTCGCCGGTGGGAGCCCTGGACGAGAAACCGGCACGGGCACGACATGGAGGCCGCCAGGGTGTCCGGCTCGCGCGATACGGCACCGTTCCTGCCGCCCGGCCGACGCATACGCCGGAGTACGAGCAGTACTCACTTCCCCACACACTGACTTTCAGCCGTGACCCTTCAGGGGCCTGGCTGCTTGCCTCGGACAGGGCCGAGCTGAACGACGGGCTCGCGCCGAGCACGCAAGTCGCCGCGTCCAGCCCGGCGTGAGCGTCTCGCTACTTGAGGGCGTAGGCCCGGGTGATGGTCTGGACGGTGCGGTTGCCCGCGGCGTCCCAGGCCTCGGTCCTGAGGGTCACGAACCCGTTGGTGTCCGCTGCCTCGGGATGCTGCACAAGGGCCCGGAAGGAGTTGCTGTCCTTGCGCAGCACCTTGGCGGACTTCCAGGTGGCCCCGTCGTCGTAGGAGACCGACACCTTGGCGCCGGCGATGCCGCCGGACCCGGTCCAGCCCTTGGGACGACCGGCGTCCACGGTGAAGGCGAACGCCCGGCCGGCCGCTGCCTGGTTCAGGATGTTCAACGGCACGTCGTAACCGAGCATGACCGCGGGCATGGACTCGCAGACGGTGGGCTCGGGCCGGTACTTCTCACAGTCCTTGACGGCCATGCCGGTCGCCGCGGCGGACGTGAAGTTCCACTCGGTGTGGACCTTTCCGCCCAAGGTGATACCCAGACTGTCCCTGGCCCGGGTCAGGTCCTGGACGAACTGGTAGTCGGCCTTCTGCGGGACCATCAGCTTGCTGGGGTCGGTGATCTGCTCGCCGTCGCGGAAGTACCTCCAGCGGCTGCTCTGCCCGCCCCCCATGACATGTGTCGGGTCGCTGTCCCCGCCGTATCCGACGGACATGCCGCGCATCCAGGTGTCGGTGCGGCAGAAGGTGCAGTACCCCGGATCGTACGGGGACACGCGCATCGGCGCGGCGAACCAGTGCTGCTGGTAGTTCTTGCCCGGCGTGCTGTATTTGAGACGAGGGACTTCCATCGACAGGTTGTCCCCGAAGTTGGAATACACAGTGGGCTGGTAGTCCAGATCGGGGCTCGCCAGTATGTAGTCATCCCTGCTGACACCCAGATTGATGTTCTGGATCTGGTGGACCGATATCGGCTGGCCCGGGCTCCAGGCACTGAGGACCTCGTGGCCCATGTGCCGGGTCTGGTCGGAGTGGAAAGTGTTGTGCACCTTGACGAAATCGCGGGTGGCCGCGGTCTTGGCCAGACTGGCGGGGATGCGGCCCTTGTCGGCGAACTGCGCCGAGTAGGTGTAGCCGGATTCCAGGGCGCCGTCCAGCCTGATGGTGACCTTGCCCTTGGCGAGCAGCGAGAGCAGTGTGCGTCCGCTGTCGTAGCTGGTGTCGGCGACCGGGATGGTCAGGTCACCCGCGACCCCGCTGCCACGCGGGCCCGGGGTGGACGGCGCCACGATCACGGCGACGGCCCCGGCGGCCGCGGCGCGGCGGACCTGGGCATTGACGGACCTGGTGTCGTACGCGGAGATGAGCACCGCCTTACCGGTGGCGCCGATGGTGGCGAAGTCCTGCTCGGTGCCGGTGCCGGCGTCGATCAGCGGGACGTTCTTGGTGCCCTCGAACCGCTGGGCGAGCTGCGGAGACTTGAGGGGAATACTGAGGCGCTCGGGGCTGGTCACCGACGCGCGGAGCAGCGGCTCGTGCCGGGTGACGAAGCTCTCCAGCCCCAGGGCGCCGGTGGTGGCCGCCTCACTGGGGATGGCGCCGGACTTCTGCTCGGTCGTATTGCGCAGGCCGGTGAGGGCGAACATGCCGAGATGGCCCCCGGTCCCGTCGTGGCGCTGCAGAGCTATGGAGTACGCGGCGTCCTCCAACGGCCGCTTCTCGCCGTTTGTCTCGGCGGTGAAGTCGGTGGCGGTGGTGCCGTCGACGGCGAAAGTCCGGTCCCGGTCGGCGAGATCGATCTCGGGCACGGCGAACAGGTCGCCCGAGTACAGGTCCATCGGACTGCCGCCGGGGTACGCGGTGTAGAGCGTGCCCTCGACCGAGTAGCGGCCGACCGGCAGCGAGAAGGTGGCGCTGTCCGTGGCCCACAGCCGCGCGGACTTGGAGGTGCTGTTGTCCATGCCGTGGACGGCCACGTTGACAACCTGAGGAACGTTGCCGAAGCGGTCGGTGAACTTGACTGTGACATCGCGGTGTTCGGCGTCCTTGATGAAACCGATCGGGGTGTGCACCGGCGCGCCGTCGTCGGCGGTCGCGGTGACGTAGCCGCTGTACTGGCCGGCCGTCACCACGTTCGGATCGAGAGTGACGGTGACCTCGGCGCTGCCGCCGGCCGGGACGGTCAGCTTCCCGTCCGTCAGGCCCGAGCTGGAGAGGACGATCGCGCCCTCGGCGACGTCCTTGCCGTCGCTCCGCTTGGCCGAGGCGACCGGCGTCACAGTGGCGTCCGACGCTCCGGCGTTACGGAAGGTGATCGTCCGGCTCTGCTTCTTGTAGGTGTCCTTCTGCCACTTGATCAGGCCGAAGTCGGCCTTGCCCGACAGCTCCAGCACGGAGTCCAGCGCGGCCGGGATGTCGACCCGGCCGTAGCCCTGCTGGTAGACGGTTTGGCTGTCCGACCGCTGGGAGTGCGCGGCCAGTGCCTGCTTGATGCGCTGTCCGGTCCAGTCGGGGTGGCGCTGGGCCAGGATCGCCGCTGCGCCCGCGACATGCGGGGTGGCCATCGAGGTGCCACTGAGCGCCGTGTAGTGGGCGTCGACCGGGGTGCCTATGGCGGTGCCGGCCGCCCGGGCGGCGACGATGTCGACACCTGGAGCGGTTATCTCCGGCTTAATGGCCATGTCACCGAGGCGCGGGCCGCGGCTGGAGAAGTCCGCCAGTACGTCGGACCCGTCCACCGCGCCGACGGTCAGCGCGGCGTCGGCAACGCCGGGGCTGCCCAGGGTCGACTCGCCCTTCCTGCCGTCGTTGCCTGCCGCGATGACGAACAGGGTGCCGGAGGAGGCGCTGAGCGAGTCCACGGCCTCGGTGAGCACGTCCCCGTCCGGATCGGGGTTCGACATCCCGAGACTCATGCTGACGATGTCGGCGTGTTGCGCCACCGCCCATTCCATACCGGCGAGGATCTCCGACTCGGCCCCGGAGCCTTCATTGCTGAGCACCTTGCCGACGAGGAGGTCGGCGCTGGGGGCGACGCCCTTGTACTTGCCGCCGGAGTTGGCGCCACTGCCTACGACGGTGGACGCGACATGCGTACCGTGACCGTGGCCGTCCTGGGCCGTCTCCCCTGCGATGAAGCTCTGGCTGGCAGCGATTCTGGGCGCGATGTCCGCGTTGTTCAGGTCGGCGCCGGTGTCCAGCACCGCGACCTTCACACCCTTGCCGTCGTAGCCTTCGGCCCAGGCCTCGGGGGCGCCGATCTGAGCAACGCTGTGGTCCAGCGTCACCTTCGCCTTGCCGTCGTACCAGAGCTTTGCCACACCGGCGCTGCCGGGCGAGACGGCGCCTGCCCCGCTCCTGGCCCTTCCGGGGCGCGGCTTGACGGCATTCCAGAAGGACGCCGCCTTCGCCTTGTCGACGTTCACCGCGGTCAGCCCGAGCCGGGGCATGACCCGCTTGCTCTCGCTGCCCGGAAGTTCCTCGGACTGCTGCTTCAAGGCGGCGGCGGAGGGTGTGCCCTGGAAGTCGACGATGGCCGGCACCTTGCCGGACTTCGTGTCGCCGTAGCCGTCCTTGACGGCCCGGGTGACGTTGAACAATTCGCGGTCGACGATGCCGGCGCTGACGCCCGGGAGAGCGTCGTCCGGGTAGACGTACAGGTCGCCGTCGGGTCCGCTCGTGATCTCGAACTGCTTCGACGAGCCGGCCTCGTCGACGATGTTCGCCGACTGCCTGCCGTCGGCGGCGGTCGTCACGGCGACCTTGTCCCCGGTGATCAGGGTCACCATGGACGGGGCCGGCCGTTGCGACACGGGCAGCGTTCCCGCGCCCGCCGGGCGCGGACCGGGCGGGGCAGGCGCCGCGCTTGCGGCACCGGGCAGACCGGTCAGGGACAGGGCGACGGCAAGAGCCGCCCCGGTGGCGGCGGTTCGCCGTATTCGTTCGGAGGAGATATGCATCGGTTGCCTCTCGGGGGCGCGGGCCGGGACGCACCCGAGTGACGCCATAACGGCAGCGTCAGGGTTAACGCAGGCTGACAGTTCGGGTGCGCTGTCGGTGGAAGTGAAGCGGACCGGCTCACTGCCAGGAACATCCGAGCCCGGCGGAAGGTCGTCAATGGCGAGTCTGCGCCACTTGTTCCGCCCCCCGTTCTGGCCGTCCGGACGGCCAGAACGGCCGCCAGGCTTGAGGTGTTGGACGTCGACCCGGAATCAGAGGCCTTGTACGCCGCGTTGCTCTCCGGGCGGCCGGTCGCCCCCGGCGATCTCGCGCGCCAACGGGCTCCCTCCGGCCCGGGTGTGCGTTGTGCGTGGCACTACGCCTACTCCGGTCGTCCGGGCTGGTCGGCAGTCGGCACGGATGCCCGGACGCGTACGCCGCGGTGCTGATCCTCTCCGGCGCCTCGGAACTGTCCGCCGGTGGCGGAGGTCAATTCGGGTACCGCGCCGCGAGGTGCGACGGAGACGGGGGCTGCGGCCCTCACGGAACGGAGGGGCGGGTCGAGGAGCCGCTTCCGCTGGTCACGGCCCGGACGTGCCGTTCGCCGTGCGCAGCGCCAACCCCTCGGAGAAGGCCGACCTGGTGGCGGAGTGGCGGATCCTGGAGCCTGTCACGGGTTCCTCCTTCTCCCGTGGGCAGTTGGAGCGGACCATCAGGACCCGGATGCGCCTGGTCCCCTCGAAGCGCGAGGTGCGGACCCTCGACGAGCAGTGGGAGGTGACGTGGGTCGGGGACCCGCCCAGGCGGTCCGCGTCGCGCGAGTACGGCCGTGGGCGGGCGACCACCGCGACCAAACAGTGGACGTACGAGCGGGGGCCCGACAGCCGTCGGCACAAGGTCGAAACGTTCCGCTTCGACTCGCGGGATATGAGGAATCCCCTCGCCGCACGACTTCCGCAGCATCTTCGTGACCGACGCCATCATGAACGGCCTGCCACCCCACATCGCCCAAGTGATCTGCGGCCATAAGAGCCTTGATACGACGATGGGCTACAAGGCGATCTATCCGGCCGAAGCCATCGAGGCTCACCGCGCCTTCATTGCCTGCCGCCGGGCCACCCGACCCGGTGAAGAGTACCGGACCCCCACCGAGGAGGAGTGGGACGCATTCCTCGCGCACTTCGAGAAGCGCAAGGTATCCATCGGCATCTGCGCTCGTGCCTTTTCAAGCCCTTGTGTTCATGAACACGCTTGTGTTCGTTGCTCGCTCCTCCGACCCGAACCGGCCCAACGCGCCCGGTTGGAGGAGATCCGGGACAACCTGCTCGCCCGTATCGCCGAAGCCGAACGCGAAGGATGGCTCGGCGAGATCGAAGGTCTGCGAATCAGCCTCGCCGGAGCGGAGGACAAGCTTGCACGGATCGATCAGCTGAGCTCGCGGGCGATCGACCCGGGCATGCCGGGTCGCGCCGCCGGTCCTGTCCTGTCCCAGCGCCATGCCCGCTCAGCGCCGCACATGACCGGCGGGCCGTCCAGGAGCCGCCATGACACTGACGCTGCCACGCGGTTCAAGCTATGAGCAGGCGGAGGCCGAGGTCTGCCGCGTCGAGGTCGGCGAGGTCGCTGTTGCGCTCGGCCCAACGGCCGGATGCGAGGTCGTCGCTGAGGCTTCGTACCGCCCGCTGCTCGGCCTCCGGCCCGACCCTCGTCCACACCGACATTGCACGGCGCACGTGATCCTCCAGATACGCCCCCGGTCGGCGCCAGTACGCCTCGAACAGGCCGTCAGCGCAGTCCCACGGGATGGGCACCGGCTCAGCGCGGGCGCCGATCGCGTCGGCCATCCCAGCAAGCGAGGGAAATTCTGCGAGGACGGCGGCGAACTCGGGCAGGTAGTCGCGGGTAAGCCAGAACCGGTCCTGCCATCCGGGCTCGTCGGTGTCGAACGTGAGCACCACCACGCGGCGGGCCACGCGCCGCATCTCGCGCAGCCCCGCTATCGGGTCCGCCCAGTGGTGAACGGTGGAGACGGCCATCGCGACGTCGAAGGAGTGGTCCTCGAACGGCAGGCTCTCCGCGGCGGCGGCCACGCACGGCGCCGAGCCGGCCGGCCGCTGCCCCCGCATGACCGCCGATGGCTCCACTGCAGTCACGTCGCGATCAGCAGGCTCGTAGGAGCCGGTGCCGGCCCCGACGTTCAGCACCGTCTGCGCGTCCCCGAGCGCGTCCCAGATCTGCGCGGCGATCCGCGGCTCGGTACGCCGTGTCGCGGTGTAGGCGCCGCCGATCGCGTCGTACAGCCGTGCACCGAGCATCTCCAGTTGCTCCTCCGGTGTCACCTTCAGTCCCTTCGCCCGTGCCTCGAGTTCCCTGTCGATGGCCGCCACCATGGCGTCAGCGCGATCACGCCGCTCCAGCAGCAGGCCGCGCAGTCGGCGCAGGTGCGCGACCGCGTCGGTGGACGGGTCGCCGACCAGTTCCGCAACCTCCCGCAGCCCGAAGCCCAACCGCCGATAGGCCAGCACCTCCCGCAGCCGCTCCACGTCGCCCGCCGAATAGGCCCGGTACCCGGCCAGGGTCCGCGCCGACGGCCGAACGAGCCCGATCTCGTCATAGTGATGCAGCGTGCGGACGCTCACGCCGGCCAGCTCGGCCACGCGTCCCACGGTCCAGTGATCTCCCACGGCACCGACTATGCAGCCTGACGCCACGTGAGGGTCAAGAGCCTCACTCACGGCAGCAAGAGCCGAACGCGAAGCAGCGGTCCGAGGCAATTCGGGCTGCAATTGGCCACGCCAGTTCCGAAATACGCGGGCAGCGGCCGCTGGAACGGTCTTGTATCTCTAGTTCAGAGAATGCACCGCCCACGCCCATCCGTCCGTTTCGCCGGAGGCGAGCGGTTCTCGCTGCCGGTCGCGAAGGCCTTGGGTGAGCGTGTCGAGGGGGACGCCGCGGGCGAGGACGACATTCACCTCGTGGCCGCGGAACGAGCCCTGTATCCAGCTGATCACGCGGGCACCCTAGGCGCGGGGACTGACAGCCGGACACCGCTCCCGTCGCGCTAACGCCGCTACGCCAAGAACGGTGACGACCTCCGTGCCGGGCCCGTACGCCGTCAAGACCTCGTGACGCCAGCGGCCGGTACGCGACGAGCGCCGCGCGTTTCGTCGCCCTCACCCCACGGAGGCGGAAAGCGGCTTCGAAATGCCTCCGGGGGTAGGGGCCCTTGTCCTGGAACGTGACATCCGGCCCCCGGAGTGTCACGTTTGTTCTTGACCCCCATGCTCCGGTGGCGTGCCATGAGGCCCGGCGAGAGGCCGCGCGCGGAGCGGCCCTTGGAGCGCAGGCAGGGCTGCGGGAGTTGCGGGAGCTGCCGGTACGGCTGCGCAGTACGGCCGAGGGCGGATTCATTCACCGTGAATCGACACCGGGGTCCGGGCTCCTCAACTACTTTGTTGCCGTGGACCAATTGATCACCGAGGATCCGACACGCATCGGCCCGTACCGCCTGATAGCCCGTCTGGGCGCGGGCGGTATGGGGTTGGTGTACCTGGGACGCTCGGAAGCCGGACGGACCGTGGCCGTGAAGGTGGTGCAGGCCGAGCACGCCCAGCACCCGGAATTCCGTAAGCGGTTCGCCCGCGAGGTGGCGGCTGCCCGGCGGGTGGGCGGGACCTGGACGGCAGCCGTGCTCGACGCCGACACCGAGGCCCCGGTGCCCTGGGTGGCGACCCAGTACATCCCCGGGCCCGATCTGACCACCGTGGTCGCCAAGGACTTCGGGCCATTGCCCGAGCACTCGGTCCGCACGCTCGCCAACCGCCTCGCAGTGGCTCTTCAGTCGGTCCACGCGGCGGGCCTGATCCACCGCGACCTGAAACCGTCCAACGTGCTGGTGACGGTGGACGGCCCGCGCGTGATCGACTTCGGTATCGCACGGGCGATGGACAGCCTCGCCGGGGACAGCCTGCACACCCGCACGGGGATGCTCATCGGCTCCCCCGGCTTCATGTCGCCCGAGCAGGTGCGCGGCCTCGAACTCACCGCGGCCAGCGATGTGTTCTGCCTGGGGGCCGTCCTGGTCTACGCCGCGACCGGCCGCCTCCTCTTCGGCGCCACGGAAACCGGCCTGAACGCGCATCTCTTCCGGATCGCGGAGGAGGAGGCGGACCTGACCGGCGTACCGGAGTCGCTCGTCGATCTCGTACGGGAATGCCTGCACAAGGACCCGGCACAGCGGCCCACGCCCGCCGACGTGGCCGCCCGCACGGCCACCGACCAGGACGGCGAATGGCTACCCGGCTCGATGCTCGCCCAACTCGGGCGCCACGCAGCCAAGTTGCTGGACTTCACCCCCGAGACACGGGTCGCGCAGTCGGACCCGCGTATTCCTGCCCAGGCCCAGCATCCCCCGCAGCCCCAGCCACTTCCCCCGCCTCCCGCCTACACCCCGACGACCCCCGACCACCGCCCGGCGCCGCCGGGATTCGCACCATCCGCGGGCCCGGTGCCCGGCGGCCTGCCCATGCCCCCCGCCCCGGCCGGTGCCCAGGTCCCGCACCCCAGGCGGTGGTGGGGACTGGGGGTGGCCGCGCTGGCGCAGCTGCTGGTGCTGATCGGCTCGACGACCACGAACATGGCGCTCCCGTCGATCTTCGCCGATCTGAACCTCTCCGCCGACGACCTGGACTCGATGCCCCTCGCCTCTGGGCTGGCATTCGGCATACTGCTGCTGCTCGGCGGACACATTGCCGATCTCCTCGGCCACAAACGGATGTTGATCACCGGTTTGGCCGGCTACGCGGTGGCATGCGCGATCGGCGGCTCGGCCCCTTCTCTCGGCGCGCTCCTCGGGGCCGCCGTCCTGCGGGGCGCGTCCGCCGCGCTGCTCTCCTCGGTCGTGCTGGCGCTGGTGTCGGCCGGCTTCACCGATCCGAAGGAGCGGGGCAGGGCTTTCGGGATCTACGCGGCGATCGCCGGCGGCGGGACGGCGATCGGCCTGTACGCGAACGTATGGCTGATCGACAGTCTGAGCTGGCGCTGGTGTCTGTACGCCGGCATCCCGCTCGCCGTGAGCCTGATCGGTGCGGCCGCCCTGGTACACGACACCCCGGTCCGCACCCCTGCCCGCCTCGACGTACCAGGCCTGCTGCTCGGCTCCGTCGGGCTCGCCGCCCTCGTCTACGGCTTCAGCCAGGCCGAGTCGCACGGCTGGGCCGATCTCCTGGTCGTGATCCTCCTCGTGGGCGGACTCGCCCTGCTCCTGCTCTTCGCCTGGTGGCAGACCAGCACGACCAACCCTCTTCTGCCGCCGTACGTCTTCCAGGACCGCAACCGTTTCGGCTCCTGCCTCGCCCTGACCTTCATCGGCATGGGCGTGTTCGTCCAGCAGCTGGTCCTGACCAGGTACCTGCAGTTTGCCCTCGGCTATAGCCCGTCCCAGATCGGCGTGGCCCTGCTGCCCATGGCCGGTGCGGTCGTCATCGCCTCGACTCAGGTCTCCGCCCGCCTGTACCGCCGGCTGGCGCCCCGCAACATCATCGTGCCGGGCCTGGTACTGGCGGCGATCGGCCTGGCGCTCCTGACCGGCCTCGACACCGACAGTGCGTACGCCACCCAGGTGCTGCCCGGCACTCTCCTCATCGGCTTCGGTCTCGGCCTGGCCTTCGTGCCGCTCTTCGCCACCGCGACCGGCGGGATCTCCCCGCAGGACTCCGGCGGGACTGCGGCGATGGTCAGCATGGCCCAGCAGTCGGGCGGCTGGGCCGCCTCGCCCCTGTTCGGCGGCATCCTCGCCTCGGCGGTCGCCGGCCGGCTGGATCACACGTCAGGCGCTCCCGAGGGCTTGACCAAAGCAGCCGAGCAAGGCGTCCTGCTCGGCGGGCAGAAGCTTCCGGCAGCACTGGCCGGCGTCGTGAGGGAGATGGACAGGGCGGTCCTGGGCGGCTACTCCGTCATCCTCTGGTGGGCGGTCGGCCTCACACTGCTCGCCGGCCTGCTCACCGGCCTCCTGGTCACGGCCCGGGCTCCACGTGGTGGCCCCGACTCCCGGTGATCCCGTGCCCCGGCCGATCCGCCCGACAGGGGACGGGCCCTCAGGACGCGCTGCGTGCGCTGTTCTCGGTGGACCGGGTCGACGGCCGAAGCAAAGCCGTAGAGCGCATACGAGAAGGGCCCCACCCCCTCGCCTTTCGGGGGTGGGGCCCTTCTCGTGTTGAGCGTGCGAATCGCCGCTGGTCGGTTCAGCCGGTGGCGTCCTGACGCCTGCGGCGCATCCACCACACCAGGGCCGCGCCGGCGGCGAAGACCGCCGCGGCGATACCGGAGATCAGCCCGATCGGGGTGTCGGAGCCGGTGTCGGCGAGGCCGCCGTCCGGGTCCGGCTTGTTCGCCGGCGGCTGGGTGTTCCCGCCGGTCCGGGTCGGGTCCGGGGCCGGGGTCGACGGGTCGTCACCCGGCTTGGTCGGGTCGGGACCAGGCTTCGTGGGGGTGGGGGTGGGGTTGGGGTCCTCGCCTTCGCCGGCCGCCACGTTGCGGCCGCCGCCGAGGTAAAGGGTGTCGGTGTCCCGGTAGGAGACGTCATCGGACTGGAGGGACGTCTTGGTGGTGCTGTCCAGGGTGCGGTGTTCGACGTTGAACCGGGTGCGGGAGATGTTCTGCTTGGGCTGCTTGGAGAAGTCCACGCCGCCGACGCCCTGGTTGTAGACCTTGCCGCCGTACTCCAGCTCGAACCACTCGATGCCCTCCTTGATGGAGTCCATGTAGCGCTTGTGGACGCCTTCGCGGGTCCAGTTCTCGTTGGGGGCGCGCAGCGGCCACGCGGAGCCGTCGTTCGAGTTGATGATCTTGTGGAAGTCGGTCGGGGTCTTCGCGTCCTGCTGGCGGATGTACTCGGCGGCGACGCGGGCGGTGTAGACGGCGCGCAGGTCGGCGTAGTCGGGGTCGGTGTTGACCCGTTCCTCTACCACCGGCATCACGTTCGTGCGGGCGTTCGCCTCAATGGCGCGCTTCTGCGCGTCGGTCAGGCCCTTGCACTCGGTGGAGCCGGGTGCCTGCCACTCAACGTCCAGCCACTGGGTGGACACCTTCAGGGGTGCGTCGAGGATGTAGATTCCGCCGTCCTGCTCGCGGACCTGGGCGGGCTTGGGCTCGATCCACATGCGCACGCCGGGGAAGCAGGGCATGCCGTTCTGGCGGGGTGCGGTGTCCCAGTACCGCTTGGCGCCGGCGTGCTTGTCGGGGTTGAGGGCCTCGGAGAAGTCGTGCTTCATCTCCAGGTCGGCTTCGAGCAGGACCCGGCCCGCGTCGGTCTTGCCGAACTTGGCGTCCATGACCCGGTCGGGCTCGTCCGGGTTGAGGTTGACCCAGAACTTCTCCGGGGTGAGTGCGAGCCAGGTGAACAGGGCGTCGGAGGAGAGCTGCATGCGCGCCTCGCCGCCGAAGCCGGGGTTCTCGTCGGGGTTGGGCATCTGGTCGGCACGCATGGAGTACTGCATGCCCTTGCCCTTGCCCAGGCCGCCGACGTAGCGCAGTTCCAGGGTGGTGAAGTCGACGCCGCCCGGGCCACCGCGCGGGAGGGTGCCCCGGGTGTCGATCCGGCGGGCGTCGGCCTGGATCTTCTTGGCCTCTTTCAGGGTCTTCCCGGAGCCGTTGATGCGGTCGTTCAGCGGGCCGCGGGTGCCGCAGGTGGAGGCGGCGGCGAGCTGCATCCTGCCCTGACCGCCCTGGCAGCCCGGGGCGAACCACCGCTGGTAGTCGGAGTAGCCCTTGATGGGCTTGGTCCGCGGGACGGGGTTGTAGATCCGCTGGTTACCGCGGACCTGGTTCGTCTGGCCGGGCCGCAGCCGGTTGACGTACCGGTTCAGGTTGTCGATCTTCTTGCGCTGGCCCTCGGTGAACGTCTTCGCGCCGGTGAACCGGAACTTGTGGTCCGACATGAACCGGGCGATCTTCCGGTCCTTCGCGAGCTGCTTGTTCGTCAGCTCCGAGTTCGACTTGAACTCGTTGAACTCCTTGGTCCGCTGGTTGTAGGCGTCGTACCGGCGCGTGTCGACGACGTTGCCCTGTGCGTCGATGAGTTCGACGGTGACCTCACACAGCCAGTCCGGCCCGACCAGGCGGAAGTCACGGACGAGCTGGCGTTCGAACGCCGATCCCTTGTGGTTGTTGGTCTGGTTGCGGATGAACCGGTGCTCGAACCAGTGGTCGAAGCTCAGGCCCTCCTTGTTGTGGAAGTACCGGGCGTAGATCTCGAACTTACGGTCCTCCGGGTCACCGGACTTGTCCGCGATCTTCTGCCACGCCTTGTAGTTCTTCTCCGTGTCGTTCGGGACCTTCGACAGGGCCTCGGTCCTGTCGGTGGCCGTCGGCGGCTTCACCCCGTCGTACGCCTTGCCGGGCAGGTCGTAGTTGAAGTTCTTCGGGTTGCCCTGCCAGGCGGAGAAGTTCGAGCCGGTGGGGTCGTTGGGGAACCCCGAGTTCGTCGGCGTGCTCTGGTACTTGCTTCCCAGGTTCTTCACGTCGCAGCGCTTCGCGCCGGGCTTGATCCTGGCCGCGACGGCGCGCGGCGCGGCGGTGGCGGTGTCGGTCTCGATGCCGGGCAGGCCGGTCACGGTGATCGCGGAGGCGATCCCGAACACGGCCAGAACGCGGCCTGCCAGACGCCACCGCTTGGGTATGCGCAGTGCTCTATTCAAGTGTGATCTTCCCTCACGTGTGGGGCCTTGAGGGGATAGGGGCGGCGCGTGAGGCCCCCGTGACGTGTACGCGCCGCCCGTTCACCCTAGAACGATCCGCCGGCATGTAAGAAGCTGCTAAGGGCGTGTCGACACGTCAACCCGGTTGCATGCGAAGGAAGTTGAAGAGTGCTCAGCCGGTGAAGTACAGGCTTTCCATGTGGCTGGTCGCGTGCTCACTGTGCCGCACCCGCAGTGAGGAGGCGTCCAGATCGGCCCTTCCCCACGGGTCCGCGTCCCCGAGGCATGCCGTGGCGAGGGCGCCCCAGTCGTTCTGGTTCGGGTCGTCGTCCAGGTCGAAGTACACGTCGAGGTCTTCGAGGACTTCCGCGGTGATCCCGAGGGCGGACATCACCGCCTGCGGGTCGCCGGTCACGACGAACGGTTCGTCACCGGGCCAGCCGCAGGTATGGAACATGGTGCCGTCCGGCAGCCACACGAGGTCTTCGGTGTGCTCGGCGCCGCAGTGCACCTCCACCCGGCCTACGATCCGCGCGTCGGGGAAGCGCTCACGCAGCCGGGTGGCCTCCGCGAGCAGCGGCATGTCGTTGCCGTCGTCCGCGAACGCCGGATCGGAGATCGACATGACGTTCCCCCACGCCCCCACCTGGACGACGTCCAGATCAGCCCTCGTGGCGACCGTAACCGTGTCGCTCTGCTTACGGGGGCCGAGGTCTTCGATCACGTCGTCGATCGTCTCCAGGGAGCGGGCGAACTCCGCTGCCCGGTCCCGGGCATTGGGCGGAAGCTCGCCGGCGTCCACTGTGAACGGCGGGTGGAGGACGGTCAGTTCGTAGCGGCCGCCGCTGCCCTGGGTTATGCGGTCGGGAGGCGAGGTCCAGAAGTCGGTGTCAGACATGCCCGTCACCGTAACGGGTTCCTGATCTCCTCGGAGTGGTTGCAGTCGCAGCATGCCGGGCACCTGTCGACGACCCGGACGACCCTGACCCCGTACGGCAGACACCGATCCCAGCCGCGCGTCGGGACCATTGCCGCGCGTCTCAACGGGGCAGCTGCACCCACGACTTGATGCCCCGCTGCGGCGGGTTGGCCTCGCAGGCACCCCACTCCCCGCCCCAGTCGTCCACAACAGCGGCCAGCAGCCAGAGCGCCCGCCGACGCCGCGTCTCGCAGAGCGTGGCCATGTCCGGTTCGGGGTGCTGCGGGTGCTGGTCCCAGACGAGGAGGCGGAGCGCGTCGTCCCGGTGGCGCAGGGAGACGTAGAGCTCCTTTCCCGGGCTCATCCTGGCCGTGACGGCGATGAGTTCGGCCGCAGCGTGCGTGGCCGACCAGACGTACGGGGCGAGCCCGTACGCCTTCAGCGCGGCGGCAATTGCCGTACGCCCGATGAACGCGCTACGGACATCGCCCGGCAGCGTGAAACTCAGCGCGAGGCCGCGCGCGGAGCGGCCCTTGGAGCGCAGGTAGGGCTGCGGGAGCTGTGGGAGTTGCTGGTGCGGGCTGCGAGGTGCGGCCGAGCGCGGATCCGGATGCGGGTGGGGATGGGGCTGGGGATGAGGATGCGGATACAGGCCCGCCGTACGTGCCTCGGCAAGAACCGGGCAGATTGCGGTGAATGGAGACGAGTGCATGGCTGACTCCCCTGATACGGGTGGCGAGTTGGCGGTATCTCTCTTTCGCGCGGGCGCGCACAGGTGGCTCACACTGTTGCGCTGCGGACGAGCAGTGGCTTGTCTCCCTGACGCGGGACTGCCCCTCCCAGGGAAGGAGGTTGCGGGCAGGACCGCGTGATGCACTTCAGCTCGTCACTGCGTGAGCGGTGCATCACTTAATGTAGCCCCATGGGGGCAAAATAACCCTCAGATCCTGGTGATTGAACCCTTTCGTGGCCGAGTAGCACGCGCACGCGGCAGACTGCCGGTGACCGCATGCAGAAAGGACCGGCATGGCAGCAAGGACGTCTCCTACCGAACGTCAGAGGCGACTCGGTGCCGAGCTGCGGAGGATGCGCACGTCGGCCGACCTCTCCGCCGAGTTCGCGGCCGGTTTGCTCGGTGTGGACCGTGGCAAGATCTCGAACATCGAGGCGGGCGCACGCCCCATCAGCCCGGATCGCCTACGCACGCTGGCCTGCAACTGTGAGTGCACGGACGAGAAGTACGTCGACGCACTCGTCGAGATGGCCCAACCACGCGGGCGCGGCTGGTGGGAGAGGTACCGAGGCACACTGCCTCAAGGTCTGCTCGACATCGCCGAACTTGAAGCGCACGCGCTGCGTATGCGAGCCGCGTACTCGATGCACATCCCGGGGCTGCTCCAGACCTCCGACCACGCCCTGGCCCTCTTCCGGGTGGTCATCCCCCAACTGCCGGAACGGGAAGTCGCGTTGCGGCTTGCACATCGCGTGGAGCGCCAAGAGGTTCTGGACGGGGACGGGCCCACGCCGTACACAGGGATCGTCCACGAAGCAGCGCTCCGCATGCAGTTCGGCGGTCGCGACGTGGCCCGTGCCCAGCTCAATCATTTGCTGAAGAAGTCCGAGCAAGCGAATGTGACGCTGCTGGTCATCCCGTTCGAGGCGGGAGCCTTCCCGGGCGCCGGACAGACCGTCCTGTACGCGGAAGGACCGGTGCCTCAGCTCGACACCGTGCAGATCGACAACTCGCATGGCCCCGTCTTCGTTCACTCGGACGCACAACTCGCAAAGTACCGGGCCCACTTGGACTGGATGGAAGGGATCGCGCTGTCGCCGGACAAGTCGCGGGACTTCATCCACACGATCGCACGCCAACTCTGAGGAGATGACCGATGTCGGACGTCAACTGGGAAGACTCGTTCTGCGGCGAAGGAAACTCCTGCTACCGGATCGGCACCGATGAAGCGGGAAACAGCTATATCGCGGTCACCGGCGCCGAGGCGCACTACCTCACCGACAGCCGAGAGGCGCTTCAGCAGATGATCCGCGACATCAAGGCCGGCAAAGCCGACCACCTGCTGTAACAACAAGGGCCCGGCATCGCGACACGCTCGCGGTGCCGGGCCTGTATGATCTCGCGCTCGGCTTCATACGGCGACGCTGCGACCTGCGACTTCTTCCGCTGTCTCACGCCACTTCAACTGTGGGCCGTCTCAGCGTCGCTGCACTTCCTCAGCGACCTCGTGAGCCGACGTCGGGGACCACCGAGCCGAGATCCGTGGAAACGCGGGTCTTGGTTGGGTTTCCCACGGTCGGCCATGCGCGGTCGTCCACCGTCAGGAATGGCTCGCCCAGCACGGTCGCCGGGGTTGTACCGGTGAACGCCATGACGTCCCGATGCAGATGGGACTGGTCGTAGTAGCCGCCGTCCGCCGCGACTTGGGCTGCGCCTTCACCCGCGACCAGTCGGTGCACGGCGTGGTCGAAGCGGACCAGCTTCGCGGCACTTTTCGGTGGAATGCCGATGTGCGAGTGGAACCGGGACCACAGACGCTTGCGGCTCCATCCGAGTTCGGCCGCCAGGTGGTCGACCCGGACGAGGCCCCTGCCGACGACGATCCGGTTCCAGGCCCAGGCCACCGCCGGGTCCACCGGCGACCGCGCCTCAAGTCGGCGGGCGAGCAACGCGTCCGTAAACGCGAAGCGGTCCTCCCACGAGGGGATTTCGCCCAGTTGCTCGCGAATCCGTGACGCCTCCCTGCCCCACACCTCGTCGAGGGACACCAGGGAACCGGCCAGATCGGCCGGACAGGCGCCCAGAACCGTACCTGCGACCACTGGGGACAGGCGCACCTGCACGCACTCGACATGTTCGCCCCACGCCCGAACCCCGCCTCCGGAGCCGAACCCGGGCCCGGCGACGAGACTTCCCCGATGTCGCCGCCCAGCGCCATCCTCCATGGTGGACGCGCTCGCCCCGAACTCCAGGATCAGCATCACGGCCGGGTGCGGAACCACCCGCAGGCCACCGACGGGCGGGCCGGGGACACGGAACCCTGCCATATCGACACCAGCCACCCGGCTGGGCCGCTGCGGACGTGCGACGTCCCACACAGCGGAATCGTCACGTTCACTCATGGTGGACCCCATCACCAAATGCTACGCGGGCCAAGGAGGGAACGTTTGTCCAAGCCGCCGGTGTGCACCGGCGGCGACAGTGGGCTCATGACTCCTCCCGACAGGCACCCTCATATGAACGGCGACGCCGGCGCCCCCGAGGATCCGATCCTCTGCCTGGAGCACGGCGACATCTACGTTTGCCAGGATGGCCCGCGCGACGCCCCCGTGCTCCTGCTCATCCACGGATCCGCCGCCTCGAGCCGTTCGTGGGACGCCCTGGTTCCGCTGCTGACCACGCTCCATCGCGTCATCCGAGTCGACCTGCCGGGGCACGGCCGCTCGGCCGAACCGGTCGACGGCGATTACGCGACCCCGGAGCAGGGACGCAGGATCGGCATGGCACTGGATCGGCTCGGCGTCGAGCACGCCATAGTCGTCGGCCACTCCAGCGGTGGCTATGCCGCCACCGCTCTCGCCGAGCAACGACCCGACCTGGTGACCGCGCTCGCGCTCATCAACACCGGCCCCAGCATGGATGCCTTCATCGCACCGGGGCCCACCGCGTTCCACCCCGCACAGTGGCCACCGACCGACGAGCAGATCCGCCAGTTCGCGAGCACGGCATTCCGCGCGGGATACCAGGTCCCACAAGAACTCGTCGACGAACTGCGCGGCATGACCTATCACGCGGTCACCGCAGCAATGCAGGCGTCCACCGCCTATCTGAACCAGCATGCGCTCCCGGATCGGCTGATGGCCCTCGGTAAGCCGCTGCAGGTGATCTTCGGCGACCAAGACCGCAGATGGCGACCCTCGTCCGCGGCCGACTACCGCGTCGTTCCGGGCGCGAAAGTCGAGTTGCTGCCCGGTGCCGGACACACACCCATTCTGGAGGATCCGCCGCGGACCGCCGCACTTCTCCTGTCCTTCGCCGAGATCCACACCGTTCGAGCGCCCAAGGCCACTTGACGATTTCGCCAAGGCGTGGGACGCCAACACCGACCCGTTCACCACCGTCGTCGAGGTCACGATGAGCAAGCTGTGTGCCAGGCTCGGCAACCCGCCGGTGATCGTCACCGTCCCGGGCAGCGGGTGCCGCCTGTGAAGCACGGCCGGCATCTCACGCCACTGCGCGCCTGTCCTGAACCGCCGGATCACCCCCTCAAACTGATCCCGCAGCCGCTCGGGGTACGGGCCGTACTCAGCTATCGGCAGGAACGGTTCGATCAACTTCCACTGTTCATCGGTGAGTTGCCTGCGCGTCGCGATCGTCTTCCCACCGGATCCGCCTTCCAGGCGGATCCGGATCTGCAAGATTGATCACGACATCACACAGGCCCCATTCAGGGGGGCCGACCCCGTTGCCTCGCTCGAGGTCAGCCCTGCTCTGCGGCGCTCACCCGACGCTGCGCCAAAGTGCGTTGCCGATGCAGCCGCAGCCCCGCCTTGGCCATCTCCGCACGGCCTCGCTCAGCGAGATGGTCGGCACCACATCGGTCCGCCAGCTCGATACCCTCGAACAGCAGCTCGGCTACCCTGTCGGTGCGGCCGTTGCGCCTGAGCTCCGCGCCGAGGTCAATCAGCGCCTCAGCGTACGCGTGCCGGTTGGGGGACCGGCTCAGTACCTTCACCGCGCGCTCTCGCTGGGGCAGCGCCTGCCCGTCCTCGTCCACCGCCGCGCCGAAGCACAGCGCCTCACCGATGGCGGTGGGCGTCCCATAGCGCTCTGCCCGACGCAGCATCTCCGCTGCGAGGGCGCGGGCGCCCTGGGGGTCCTCCTCGGCGATGGCGATGGCGAGGTATCCCGCCCAGGGACACCAGGTCGGGTTGAGGATGCCCTTGGCTTCCAGCCGTTTCCCGGCCGCGGTGAGTTGTGCCACAGCCTCCTCGCGCAGACCACGGGCGAGAAGCAGTCGTCCGTAGACGGTTTGGGAGTCGGGAAAGGCCACCGCGTTCGGGTAGGGAGGCGCGAAGTCGTACGTCTCGGCGACGCGAAGCGCCTCCTCGACGCGGCCCCGGGACAGCAGGACGTCCAGCAACAGTCCGACGGCATACCATTGGGCGGGCACCCGGGGGCCCACCCGCTCGGCCAGGCGCACTCCCTCACGCGCGCAGTCCTCTGCTTCGACGAGCATCCCGCGCCGGAACCAGACCAGGCCGAGGAGAGTGAAGCCGAAAGAGAGGTGGGCACCACTCCACCCGACCTGCTCGCACTCTGCGATGGCCGAACTGAACAGTTCTTCCGCGCGGTCGCACTCGTCGGCGTACATGTAGCTGAGCGCGGTCAGGCTCGGGAGTTCGAAACCCCAGTCCGGGTCGGTGTAGCTCAGTCCCAGGGCACGTGCGGCAATGGCCAGCGTGTTCGCGGTCGGCTCCCCGCGCAACATCGCGTCCCAGGTTCGAACGCACAGCAGGGCCCGCTCCTCGATGTCCTTTCCGGGCACGTGCTCGGCAAGCCGTACGAGCCGACGGGAGCGCTCGGACGCCTGCGCCTCGTGCGCGTCGAAGGCCAGCCACAGATAATGCGCTGCCTGCAGGCGCAGCCGCGCTCGAGCGGACTTTGCCTGTGCCGCCTCGGCGCCCGCGACGGCGGCCGCTCTGGCGGGCTGGTCGTTGTGGGCGAATGCCTGAGCCAGCCGGAAGGTGGCGTCCTCCCTGAGCGCGGGGTCCAGGAAGGGCTGCTCCAGGGCTGCCGTGAGGTGATTGACGGTGACGGCCGGGGCAGTGAGCAGGGCAGAGCAGCCGAGTTCGTAGAGCACGCCCGCGCGATCCTCGGGCGCCGGCGGTTCGCGCAGCGCACGTTCCAGACAGCGTCGAGCCGCGTCGGGCGCGCCAAGACGGAGATTCTCGCGCGCGGCAGCGCGCAGTTGAAGGACGGTGTGTGGGTCGTCCTCGGGATGGGTCTCGAGCAGATGCCGAGCGGCGGCTGTGACGCCCAGGCCCGCGTCGGCCACCGCCCAGGCGGCCTGACCGTGCAGCGCGGTGCGGGTGGTCGGCGGGATGGCCTGGTATACAGCGGTGGCGACGAGTGGATGGATGAACTCGAGTGTCCGGCTGCCGGTGAGAATACGGGCGACGCGCAGCCGGTCCACGGCGTCCTGGGCCTCGGCCGGTGGCAGTCCGGCCACTGCTGCGGCCAGCTCCGGGGAGATCTCGGTGCCGAGCACCGCGGCGGCCCAGGCAAGCCGGACAGAGGCGTGGCCGAGCCTCTCCAGCCGTTTGACCAGTCCGGCGCCGCGTGCGCTCGCAGCGAGTTCGCGCAGCAGGGAGGCCGACTCCGCGTTCGGGGCGAGGCTGCGGTCCTGGACCTTGGCGATGAGCTCGACGGCCTCGTAGGGGTTGCCGCCCGTGACCGCCCAACACTCGCGGCAGAAGAGGTCGTCGGCTTCCGCTCCGAGCGAACTTCGCACCAGTTCGCCCACTGCCTCCGGGCTGAGAACGTGCAGGGGAATCGGGCGTCCGCTGCGGCCGTCGATCAGTTCGCGGAACGTCGCGGCCTCGGTGGGCACTTCGTCCGGGCGGTAGCCGAGGACCACCAGCACGGGAAGTTCCTGCGCTCTCACCGCGAACGCGGCGAGCCAGGCGAGTGACTCCAGATCACCCCAATGGGCGTCGTCGAGAACGATCACTATCGGTGCCCGTCGCACGGCCAGCTGGGTGACGACCCAGTCCAGACCGTCCCGGACGCCCTGCGGGTCCGGGGCGGCGGTACCGGTCTGCTGAGCGAACAGACCAACGGCCGGGCCGGCGATCTCGTACCACCCGCCGAACATCTCGCGACGCTCGGCCTCGGTGCAGGAAGCGAGGACGGGCTGCAGCAGCTGGCGTACGACATGGAAGGGGACGGTATGCTCCTGCTCGCCGCCTCGGGCGGACAGTACAGTGCAGCCGCGGGCAGTGGCGATGCGCCGGACCTCGGCCAGCACGGTCGTCTTGCCCAGCCCGGCGGCAGCGCTGAAGAACAGCAGCCCACCCTGCTTGCCTTCGCCGTCCCCGCCGCCTGCGCAGATCCCCTCCACCGCATTCCGAGCAGCGACCACCTCGTTTTGGCGCTCGTACAGGGGCTTACCCACCCGATCGCGTCCGTCCACGACGGTGGTCCTCCCGGTGCGGTGACGTTCCGACACTTTGTTCCCCCTGCTCTGCCAGCATGCGGGGAAGCCTAGCGAAACACACATATACACGGCAGAGATGTTGGGGGATTGGATGCGGGCGATCGTGCGGTGGCATCTCGCAACGCCGGCGTGGGGTTCGGCTTCACGGGCCATCGTCGCCGGGGTCTCCCGACTTCATCGGTAGGCAGACACACGTGATCGGCGGATTCGTGGGTTGACCTGGGAGAACGGCGTGCGGGACCGTCGGGGGCATGTCCACGGGCCGACTTGAAGGCGTCGTTGGCCCAGCCGTGCCTGTGGGACGTGGTGAGGTCGCAGAGCCGCCAGGACGAGTCGTCGAACCCGGCGTCGGCCTCGGGGCTTTCCGGGGCGTACCGCCAGCCGGTGAAGGGCCGGCAGCAGGACCGGGGGCGGTCCGGCGAGCTGACAGTGCGCTCGGGAGGCTTCCCGAGCCGGTCGGGCGGACATCGACCGGTCGCCCGTTCCACAGTAATCCTGGCTCACAACCGCAGCCCCGCCGTTGCTGGGGGAACGGAGGCCTCGGCGTACCGTGCCGACTCCTGGCTGTATTCGAGAAATCCACGAGCCCATGCGCGGATCCCGTCCACGTACCGGTCAACTGCGGCCTGTTCCTGCACCGTCAGGTTCATGGCGAGGGCGGTGGTCTGCAGACTGACTATTGCGGCAGGCAATTCGATGATTCGCAGGGAGAGCCGGCGGTGCACCTCGTTGACAGCGTCCTGCAGCGTCAAGTGGTGATGGTGCTGCAATATCACGACGAGGTTGCTGGTTTCGCCGGTGCGTAGTTCTTTGCCGAGGGAGTACAGGTCGTTGGTCCAGCAGATGATGTCGGCGGCGGTATCCCGCAGCTGTCGGCAGGCCGGCGAGGACCACACCAGCTCGGTGAGTTCCGCATCCTGTGCGTATTCGGTGAGGTCGAAGCACCAGCCGACCGCTCCGGAGACCCGGCGCCAGGCGACGTAGGCATGAGGCGTGGGTACGCTGCGTTCCACCCGGCGCCGGATCATGTCCTGGTTGGTGCGTATCCATTCCGCCAGATGCCGGCGGAAGCGATCGCTCCATGCGGGGCTCATCTGATCGGCCAATCGGGGCACGACCTCTGCCAGGACGCGTACGGTCCCCGGCGCCTTTTCGGGCACAACGTCCTGTGCGCAGGTGACGATGCGCATCATGGCTTGCAGCTCTGTGTCGACCGCTCCGGAATCGTCCCCGCGGGCGTCACTGCGGTCATCGACGACGAACATCCACAGGGCCAAGCGAGACAGCTCTGCCAGCCGCTCCGGGGGTGCCCATGGCCAGACCCGTCCGGCGAAGGCAATATGACGCTCCCTGCGGGCCTGCTCAGCCGCTTCCGCAGACAGCAGCCCCACTTTCTGCGCCCACGCCGTGACGTGCGGCTCTACGTGGGGAAGGCCGGGGTTGAGCAGCGAGAGGTCCCGGGTTTTGCACTGCAGGGGGGCAGACCATTGCCCGCCGTCCCCTGGGATGGCCCACCCTGCGATCTCGGTGCCTGCGTTTGCAGGCGTTCGTCTCACGAGAACTTCCCTCCAGCCCGCTACAGCACGGGTAAGGACCGCGCCTTGTCATCTTTCCCTACGGACCGGCTTTTACCCGCCCCGCCGGGACACGGCGCCCTCTCTTCATGCATCGCGCCCTCGACGCGAAACCCAACGACGCGGCTCTGCTGGTGATGTCGGGCAGATCATGCGGTGGCTGAGCACAGAGTGCGGAAGTGCGTGGCCCGGCGTCGTGTTCTGGGTGCGGTGTCGATCCAGTCGGCGACGCGGGCGACGTTGCAGGGCCGCCGAGTTCAGCTGCCACTGGAGTGAGGTCAGTGCGGCTGTTCACCACCATCAGGCTGACCAGGAGTGCGGCTCCCAGGTGCTGCCGGACGTGCGGCACCGGACTCAGGCGTGCTTCCCACAGCGGCCGGATCCGACGCGATCACCCGCACCCGGGACGGGAGGTGACCGGCATGCGCCGCAACCCCGACAACCTCCGCCAGGCCGCCGCCCGCAAGAGCGCCGCCGCACGGGCCCGCGCCGAGAAGGGGCTACGGGACATGATCCGCCGCGGCGAGGCCATCACCTTCCGCGGCCTGGCGCAGAGCGCCGCCCTCACCGTCAGCCCACTCGATATCGACCAGACCCAGATCCATCGCCACCTCCGGCTCCGCGTACCTGCCGAAACGACCGTGACAGGTACCGCGAGAACCGGACCAGGAAAATGAGATCAAACCCCACGTACGGGGCAAACGTCGTCGCTCAGCGCGCGACGCTATGAGAATCCGACAGCACGAACGAGAAGCGGTGAGAATCCGACAGGCTCAATGCCACAGGAGACTGTGACCTGGTGATTTACTGGTTGTCTCACGTCCACTTCATAAGTGCAGCCGATATGCAGCAGGCGTGAGACTGTGCAGCGAAATCTGAGACCCTACAGGGCCTGTAGGGTCTCGCCGCCGATGAAATGTCGATCTTCTGTGACCTGCTGGTTCTCTGTTGTCTCACCGCGATGTCACCCAAGATCAGTCTCAGATCGATGCCATTTCCTCGGCGGAACGATGAGTCTGCGGCTGAGCCACCGAGCACGAGGACTACATGTGAGCTCAGATCGCACACCGATGAGTTTTCCGCGCCGCGCCGGTCTGTACGCGTGAGACCGACTCACGGAAGGCTGGCGCCATGCGGAAACTGATCTACGGCATGAACCTGACCCTGGACGGCTACATCGCCGCGCCCGGCGACGACATCGGCTGGAGCGTGCCGAGCGACGAGCTGTTCCAGTTTTGGTCCGACCAGTTGCAGGCGACCGACCTGTCGCTGTACGGGCGCAAGCTGTGGCAGACGATGAGCTCCTACTGGCCGACCGGCGACCAGCAGCCCAACGCCACCCCGGCGGAGATCGAGTTCGCGCGCCGCTGGCGGGACATGTCGAAGGTGGTGTTCTCCTCGACGATCGACGAGGTCGACTGGAACACCCGCCTGGTCACCGGCGACGCGGTCGCCGAGATCACCCGGCTCAAGGCCGAGGACGGCGGCCCGATGGACATCGGCGGCGCGACGCTCGCCGGGGCGGCCATGCGGGCCCGGCTGATTGACGAGTACGTGCTGGCCACCGCGCCGGTCCTGGTGGGCGGCGGCACGCCGTTCTTCACCGCGCTGGACAACTGGGTGAACCTCAACCTGGTGGAGACGCGGACGCTTCCCTGCGGCGTGATCCTGACCAGGTACGAGACGAGGCGCTGAGCGCCCGTCCTGGGTGACCCGGACTACCGCCCGAGCCACCCAAACGAGTGAAGCCCCTGAACTGCAAGTCTCATGGCAGTGGCATTTCTGCCATCCATCTGCCAACTGCCGTGAGATTCTGCCAAGGCTTTTGAGACCCTACAGGGCCCCTGTGGGGGTCCGGGTGCTCAGGAAGAGGTACCGCGCGGGAAGGAGACCTCCACGCGGCGGTTCTTCTTGCGGCCTTCTTCCGTGCTGTTGTCGGCGATCGGGTACTGCTCGCCGTATCCGCGGATATCGAAGGTGACGTTCGAGCCCAACTGCCGGACCAGCACCGACTGCACGGCGTTGGCGCGCTGCTTGGACAGCACGTCACCGTGGGCCGAGGAACCCAGATTGTCGGTGAAGCCGAACACGCGCACCTTGGTGGCGTTCTGCTTCTTGATCTCGGTGGCGATGGCCGCGATACGCGCGTTGGCGGCGGAGCTCAGCTTGGCGCTGTCCTTGCCGAAGAGGACTTCGGCCTGGAGCGCGAACTTGATGTTCGCGTTGCTGTCCTCGCGACGTTCTTCGCCGCCCTCGTCCTCGATCACCTGGACGATGTCGAGAACCTTGGCCGGGGCGAGCATGCCGCCTTCGGGCATCTTCAGATCGGGATCGTTGGGGTCGAGCTCGACCGGGGGCACTGATGTGGACTCGGTGCCCGGCGGCACACTCGGGTCGTCATCAGCCAGAGCCGTCGTCGCGCCGAAGACGGTACTGCCGGCCAGCAGTACCGCTACAGCGATGGCCCGCCCTGCGACATGGCGTTGCCCGTGCCGTGTACGAACGCATTTCATGTCGGCCATCACCCAGAAATCTTCAGCGAGGCAGTGGCGAACGTCGGCAGTGTGAAGTCGACTTCATTGGTGGTTTCCGGCGGTGCCGGGAACTGCATGAAGACAGAGACAGACTTTCCGGAAGGGATCGCTGTCAGTCCGGTTGTGCAGAGGCATCGCCCATCCGTGTCCCGAAGAATGTAGTAACGCTTCTTGCCGACCTTGTCCACAAGTGTCGCGCCTGCTACAGAATTCGGATTCTTGGCCACGATGGCACTCTCGCTCCCCGACCATTGGGAGCCACTGCTAACATCTTCTCCTTCATTCTTGATCACGCCATTGACAGTGACGAACCCGCCACTATCGCGCTTTACCTCATTGACGACAAGGATCAGCCCGTCGCGGCCATTGACCTGAGCGAGTTTCACATTCGGGTCCACGTTGTCCCCGGCCGCAGTGTCCTCCTGCTTCGCCCCCTTGTCCCCGTCGGAGGACTTGGAAGGCTCGGAGGACGGCGACGAACCAGCATCGTTCGTCTTCTTGCCACCACCGTCAGTGCCGCAACCTGTGACGGCCAGAGCCAAGGCCGCCGCCAGCGAGACGGCTGCCACCGCCCTTCGGGACTTGGTGGAGCGCCGAATGCTCATGGGTTCTGATTCCTTTACTCGTCGTTCGCCGTCAATTGTCGACCAGGTGCACGTCGTAGAGAATTTTGCTCACCTCGGACCAGGGCGGGGGACTGCCCGGGGCGATTTCGACCGTCCCGGCGCCCTCACACGTGAAGATGTACAAGTCCTTGACACCGTCATCGTTGAAGTCCAAGGCCTTCCACCCGGGGCAACGGAACTCGACAATGGCAGTGGCCGTGGCCTTCGCGACCCTCTTCTTCGTACCGGGAATCACCGACGAGTCCACCGGCTTACGGCCCTTGACCTCAACCTTGATCCGGTCTCGATAGCCGCCGAGCGTCGGCAAGCAGTCGCTGAGTTTTGCCTGATTCTCTGCGGCAAATTTGCGAGCCGCGGGGCACCCGTAAACCCGGTGGGCCTGAAGGAACTGCTCCAGCATGTCCCCGGGGAGCGACGCGAGGAACCCGGTCCCGAAGTTTTCACGATTCTGTTGAGCAGCAGCCAGTGCGGCAGCATCCGCTGCACCCTGGGCTCCATTGCGCAAGGCTGACGCCTTGCCGACGGCAAAGAATGCGAACACGAGGAAGAGCAGGCCCGCCACCATCACTACGTAGATGGGGAAGGCCTGCCCTGCATCGCGGCGGCTACGTCCGATCACTTGCCCCCCGAGGTGATGGAGGTCACCAGGCCGTCGATTCGGCTCGAGATGTTGCCGCCGATACCCGTAGCCATGATCGCCCCGATGATCGCCACGACCACCAGGATGATGCCCAGGTACTCGAACGCCGTCTGACCCCGGTCCTTGGCCTCGTAACGCTTCTGGATCGCGCCGACCGCGGTGTTGGCCCAGCCGTTGACGCGCACGGCGGTCTTCAGGGTGATTTTCGACATGGAATTCCCCTCCGGGTTCGGCCGACCGGTGGTCGGCCGACTCGCACGTTTCTTGGGTGTCGCCCGCGGTTCCGGCTTCCTCCTGGCCGGAGCCGCCGGCGACATGAGAAACATACGGCGGCACACCCTGCTCACCGGAGGGTCCCAGGGCCCATTCCCGGGCCCAAAGCGTGAGTTGGGCCTCCGGCGTCGGCGTGTGCGGGGCCCCACGCCCCGCACGTACCACCACGCTGCCGCTGCGACGCTCAGCCACGGTGACCACCGGCCCCGTGCGCCCCCGGACCCGCCGTGGGGGCTGTGCCGAGCCAGCGGGCGATGGCCTCGCTGCGGGTGGCGCTGTGCAGCTTGGTGAAGATGCGGTTGATGTGGTTCTTGACCGTCTTCTCGCTGATGAAGCAGGTGGCGGCGATCTGCTGATTGCTCATGCCGGACGCGATCAGCTCCATGACCTCCACCTCCCGCGAACTCAGCCCGTACTGCCGCCTGTTGGGAGCAACGCCCGAGCCCCCGGTCACGGAAGACTGTGCCACAGCTGGTTGCAGATGCGAAAGACCCTGTGCGGGGCGGCCCGGTCGCATCGCAGGTGGAACCGGTTCGGGCTTGGGTGCATGTGCAGGCGCACCGTGTTGCTGAGCGGAACTCGGGACGTGACCGTCGTAGCCGGGCCCCTGGTAGGGAACACCTGTGGTCAGGGCCGCGCCGAGGCCCTCCGGGAGCGCTCGTCCCTGCGGGCCGGGGCCCTGGCGCATGTGGGCCAGGAGCGCGTTCGCTGCTGTGGCGGTGAAGTGGGCCCGGCCGTTCTTGGTGTCGCGTACGGCCTGCACCAACTCGTCGGCGGTGAACTCGCCGTGGACCAGGTAGCCGCTCGCGCCCAGGCGCAGCGCCTCGTGGACGATCTCGCTCTCGCGGCTGTAGGTCAGCATCACGACCGGTGCGACCCGGACGAGGTGGGGCAGGGCGGAGATGCCGTCGACGCCGGGCATGCGGACGTCCAGCAGGACGACGTCCGGGCGGTGCAGAACGGCCCTGTCGTAGGCCTGGCGGCCGTCCGCGGCCTCGGCCACGACGTCGATGTCGTCGCGGCCGGAGAGCAGGACGCCCAGTCCGGCCCGGACCACCGGGTTGTCGTCGGCGACGACGACCCGCAGGGCACCGGGAATAGGCGGGGGCGCGGGGAAGGGATACATGGACTCGGATGCCGCGGACTGCTGGGGGACGGGGGCGGGGAACCCGTGCGAACCGGGCTCCGAGTTGAGCGGGGTGATGTGCGAGGTCGTGTGCTGGGAGGCGTGGTTCTGTGCGGCCCAGTTCTGGCCCGACGCGCGGGAGACGTCGTCCGGCATCTGCGACCTCCTCTCAGGGTTCTATGGGGGGTGAGGGTGGAGTGGGACGTTGCGCGGTTCAGTCGGGTTGCTGCGGTTCCGGAGCGGTGGTGAGAGCGGCGATCGGGAGTTCCAGGCGGACTTCGGTTCCGCTGGCCGCCTGGCCCTTTCCGATCCGGATGCGGGCGCCGATGGACGCGGCGCGTTCGACCATGCCGACGAGGCCGAAGTGGCCGGCCTGCCGGAGGTCGTCGAGCGTCGTGCCCGGGGGCAGGCCTTGTCCGTCGTCGTAGACGCTGACGCGCAGGACATCGCCCTTCACGCCGACGAGTACGACGAGGTAGGTGGGGCGGGCGTGGCGGTGGGCGTTCTCCATCGCCTCGGAGGCGACGGTGAGCAGCTGGCGCGCGACGGCCTGGGGGACGTGCGGGATCGGTGCGTCGTCGAGCAGTCTGAAGGTGGCGGTGAGGCCGTGGCGGCGGGTGAAGTCGTCCGCGCGTGCCCGGAGTTCGCATACCACGTCCACGCCACCGTCGAGTCCGGACTCGCGGCGCAGGTCGGAGAGGAGTTCGCGGGATTCGGCGGCGGCCCGGCGGGCGGCGCGGGCTACCAGTTCGGCCTGGTGCTTGACGGTGAGCGGGTCCATGCGGTCGGACGAGCCGGCCAGGCCGTCGGCGGCCAGTGCCAGACCGTGCAGGGTCTTGGCTACGGAGTCGTGCATTTCTCGGGCGAGCCGGGTGCGTTCGCCCTCCACGGCCTCGTTGACAGCGAGGCGGGCCCTGGTCTCGGTGAGGGCCTGGCTGGCCGTCCCGAAGCGAAGGAGCAGGTTGCGCAGGGTGACGCCGACGGCACCCGCGATGACGCAGAAGCCGGGGAGGAGGACCGCCGTGGCGTCGGCGGGTTGCAGCTTCGGACCGGTGTTGTACACGCCGAGAACGATGACGATCTGAAGTGCGGCGAACACCGCAGCCCCTCGCCAGCCGGAAACGAGTCCGGCCAGCAGCGGGGTGCACACGGTGACATACGCGAGGGTGGACTCAGGGCCGCCGGTGATCAGCAGCAGGGCGCCGAAGAAGGCGTCTATGCCAAGCAGCCAGGGGTGGCGCAGGAGTACGGGGCCGAAGCGTTCCCAGTCTCGGAACAGGACGTACGAGCCCATGAAGGTG
This sequence comes from Streptomyces sp. NPDC058092, assembly GCF_042884935.1. Classification (NCBI taxonomy): domain Bacteria; kingdom Bacillati; phylum Actinomycetota; class Actinomycetes; order Kitasatosporales; family Streptomycetaceae; genus Streptomyces; species Streptomyces sp. NPDC058092. Next base: position 208,955 of record NZ_JBHVSY010000001.1, on the reverse strand, counting down.
ACGAGGATGGCCGAGCCGATCAGCCAGGAGGCCAGTCCCTTCGCGGTGTGGCCGATCGCGAACGGTGTGGCCATGGCGATCATCGCGAGCCGGAAGCCGAAGACCTGGCGGCACATCGCCTGGAGCGCGTTGACCTGGATCGCGAACGCCGGACGTGCTCCAGGATCGGCAATCGCCTGACGCACCTCGACATTCAGCCCAGTCTGGATGCCGCCGAGTTGGAACGACATGAGCCTGTCACCTCCCTTCGCCCGTCCTGCCCGCCGGCCGCCGAGTTCACGTCATCCGCCCGTGAGGGAGCCGAAGTCGATGTTGGCTCCGTAGACGAAGCCGACCGTCAGCAGCACCAGCGTTCCGGGGAGCAGGAACGTCGTGACGGCGAAGGTCGCCTTGGGTACGGCCCTGGCGGCCTTCCGGCGGGCGTTCTGAGCGTCGGTGCGGCGCATGTCGTTGGCGATCTGGATCAGTGTGTCGACGATCGGCGCACCGAGTTCCTCGCCCTGTTGGAGCGTGGTCACGAACATCGCGACCTGCTCCGAGTCATTGCGTTTGCGCAGTTGATCGAAGGCCTCGCGGCGGCTGACGCCCATGTCCATCTGGCGCAGTGTGATGCGGAGTTCGTCGGCCCACGGGCCTTCGTACTTCTCGGCGACGCGTCCCAGTGCCTGGCGGAAGCCGAGGCCCGCCGAGACGACGACGGCGAGGACGTCGAGGAAGTCGGGGAGCGTCCGGTCGATGTGATCGCGGCGGACACGTACGGCGGACCAGATGCCGACCTCGACCCAGAAGATACCGAAGGCGATCAGCAGCAGCGCGAAGAAGATCTGGCCGCGCAGGAGCATCGTGAAGGCGCCGAGCGCGCCGAGGCCGCCGTAGACGGCGCGGCGGGCGGCGTAGCGGTCGATCGTAAGACCGCCGGGGTTGCCCGCCAGGTCGATCTGGCGGCGCTTCTTGTTGACGGCCTTGGGGCCCATCATCCGCAGGACCGCCGGGGCCCAGCGCATGCCGAGCCGGTCGATGCCGGAACCGACCGCGCTGGTGCGGGTGGAACCGACCTCCAGGGCGATGGCGAGGTCGCCGGGGAGCTTCGCGTCGCGCCGGTACATGCGGATGCCGGCGATGACTCCGTACACCGCGAGACCCATGACACCGGCGAGCAACAGGCCCATGTTCGCCCCGCCCATCAGACGTCGATCCGGGACATGCGGCGGATCACGATGAATCCGATCGTGTAAAGGGCGATGGAGACGACCACCGCGACCTGACCGATGAAGGCGCCGGTCATGCGGTCGAGTGCACCGGGCATGACCGCGTTCATCAGGAGCATGGCGCCCAGGCCGAACATCGGGACGGCGTAGGCGGTGACGGTGACCTGGGAAAGCTGGGTCTTGACCTCGCGCCGGGTCTCCTTGCGCTCCTCCAGCGTCTCCGTGAGGTTGCGCAGCGAGCTGACGACCGTACCGCCGGCCCGGTTGGACAGGACGAGGGTGGTGACGAGGACGACGAGTTCGCGGGAGGGCAGCCGGTCGGTCAGCTCGCTCATCGCGTCCTCCAGGGGTTCGCCGACGGCGAGGCGTCGGGAGACCCGGGCCAGTTCCTCGCCCGCCGGGTCCTCCATCTCGTCGGCCGCCATGCTGATGGACGTACGCAGCGCGAGGCCGGCCTGGGTGGCGTTGGCGAGGATACGGGCGAGTTCGGGGAGCTGGTTGATGAAGCGTTCGGTGCGTTTGGTCCGCTGCCAGTTCAGGAAGGCGTTGGTGCCCCAGAGGCCGATGAGTGCGGCGACCGGGCCGAAGAAGCTGGCGAGCATGGATGAGGCGATCATCCAGAGGCCGGCCATGGCAGCGAGCGAATAGACGAAGAACTCGCCTGGCGTGATGTCGAGGCCGGTGGCGGCCAGCTTCAGTTCGAGTTTCCGGCCCAGACCGGTCTTGCGCAGCCTGGCGTCGAGGCCGCGGAATCGGCGACGGCGCCCGGTCTCCGGGATGTGGCCGGTGTGCGAGAGGCGGTCCACCAGGGCGTCCCGGTCGGCCTTCCCGCCGGAGTAGGCGTGCAGGCCCGCGACGCCCGTGACACCGCAGAGCAGCGTGACGCCGATCGTGAGAAGAGGGAGATTCGTCATGGCGCGGTCCTAGTTGGCCTCTCGGGTGGCGAGCTGTTCGGCGGAATCGGCGACTCCGAAGGCCTGCGGGATGGGCTGGCTGGCCATGTAGAGGCGCTCGGCGATCTTGCGCGGGATCGGGAGGTACCTGAACTCTCCGTTGATCCGGCCCTCGGCGTCCATCGGCTGGGCGTCGAACCGGGCGACGGTCACGATGCGGTAGGGATCGCGGCCGTGCGAGTCGAGGACGGCGATCTCGGTGATCTTGCGGGAGCCATCGGCATGCCGGGTGAGCTGGACGATGACGTCGACGGCGCTGTTGATCTGGTCGTGCAGTGCTTCGAACGGGATCTTGATCTCTGACATCGAGGCCAGAGTCTGCAGACGCATGAGCGCGTCCTCGGCGTTGTTGGCGTGGACGGTGGCGAGCGAGCCGTCGTGACCGGTCGACATCGCCTGGAGCATGTCGAGCGATTCACCACCACGGACCTCACCGACGACGATCCGGTCGGGGCGCATACGCAGGGAGTTGCGGACCAGGTCACGGATAGTGATCTGGCCTTTCCCTTCGACGTTCGCCGGACGGGACTCCAACCGGATCACATGGCTCTGCTGGAGCTGGAGCTCGGCGGAGTCCTCGATGGTGACGATGCGCTCGCTGTTCGGGATGAGGCCGGAGAGCGCGTTGAGGAGCGTCGTCTTCCCGGTACCGGTGGCGCCGGAGACGATGACGTTCAGCTTGGCCTGGACGAGTCCGGAGAGCAGGATCAGCATCTGCTCGTCGAGCGAGCCGACGTTGATCATTTCCTGGAGCGTGAAGGCCCTCGGGAACCGTCGGATGGTGAGCGTCGCACCGCTCAGCGACAGCGGCGGGATGATCACGTTGACACGCTCACCACTGGGTAGACGCGCGTCAACCATGGGGTTCGACTCGTCGACGCGGCGGTTGACGGTCGAGACGATGCGCTCGATGGTCTGCATCAGCTGCTCGTGCGAACTGAAGCGCATCGGGAGCTGTTCGACCTTGCCACTGCGCTCGACGAAGATCTGGTCCGGTCCGTTCACCATGATTTCGGTGATGGACGCGTCTTCGAGGAGCGGTTCGAGAATGCCGAGACCGAGGGCCTCGTCGACGACCCGGCGGATCAGCTGGGTGCGTTCGACGGTCGAGAGGACCGGTCCTTCGCGGCTGATGATGTGGCTGAGTACGCGCTCCAGCCGGGCCCGCCGGTCTGCGGCGGCGAGCGAGGACATCTCTGCCAGGTCGATCTCTTCGAGCAGCTTGGCGCGGTAGGTGGCCACCATGTGGCTGTCCTCCCGCGCCCCGCCGTTCTTCTCGGGGGCGGTCATGCGTGCCCGCAGACTCATTCCGTAACTCCTCGTTCCGACTTGCTTGTTGAACCGCTGGTGAAGCAGCGGCGCGTGCGCCGCAGGGGTCAGGTGCGGGGCATCGTGGAACTGCGTTCTGCCGTACCCCAGAGATGGACACCCGGAATGATGTTGGGCACATCGACGCGGGCAGTACAGGTGACCTTGTCGGAGGAGGAGGACCTGTCCTCGATGTGAGCCCGGCCGGCCGTCCAGTCGCTCATCGCGTCCAAGCCCGCCTGCTCGTCGCAGTCGCCTGTCGACATGCTGGCCATACGGGCTCCCGCCCGGGCCCCGGTCCCCGCCTGGTTGGCGGCGTACGCGGCGAGGCCCGCCTGGATCGCGAGGAGGCCGACCAGGAGCAGCAGGGGGAGGAAGCCCAGATACTCGATGGCGACCTGACCCCTGTCGCGGCGGCGGACGGTGGTGGCGGCGGCCGTTCGGCCGGGTGTGGGTGGGTGCTTGCTCATCGGTCGGCCTCCAGCGGGAACGCGCCGTTGCCTTCGACGCGGAACGGCCAGTTGAGTACGCCGGGCACCAGGACGGGTACCTGCAGCTTGACCTGGGCCTTGTACATGCCGTCCGAGCTGCGGCAGTTCGGCTTCTGCTTCATCGCGTCCCGCCAGGCCTTCGGCAGGTCCTTCTCGGCCGCCTTCCGGCACGCCTGCCCTCGCAGGCCCTGCGCGATGGCTCCCTGGTGCGCGGCCTGATCCGCAGCGTTCCCCGCCAGCGAGAACGTGTAGCCGATCAGCGCGCACTGCCAGAGCGCGACCGCCAGCAGGATGATCAGCGGAGTGACGCCCAGGAACTCGATCGCGGTCTGGCCGCGGTCCCGCCCCCGGCCGAAGAGGCGAACGCGCATCCCACCCCCGCGCCCGCCCGGGGAAGGGTCACCGTAACGCCTTCCCCGTATCCCCATGTCTGTCGTCTCGGTAAGTGCCATTGGTCAACTTGCCCCCTAGGTCGTCGGCCGGTTCCGGGAGTCGCCATCGCGGTCGCGTCGGCGCCTGATCGAGCCCCGGTCGTTCTTGAACTTCGCGCCGCTCCTCGTGCCGCTCTTCTCCGCCTTGTCAGGAACCTTCACGATGCCCAGCTCGCCCGCAAGGGCCCAGAGGGCCTGTTTGACGGTGCTCTTGGAATCGAGTTCGTGCAGCCGGCCCGAGTCGACGACGCTCTGCAGCTCCTTGAAGTTCGCGGGAACGGCCGTGTTCGCCGTCCGGGTTCCGGTGATCTTCTCGATCAGCTGCGGCTGGATCTCGGTGTTGCGGATGAACCGGTTGACCACGGTGACCGTCTCCTCCGCCTTGCGGATCTGGAGCCGGTCCCACATGCGTACGAGCCGCTTGGCGCCGCGCACCGCGATCACGTCGGGGGTGGTGACCAGCAGCGCCGTGTCGGCCATCTCGATGGCCGCGGCGCTGGCGCCCTGGAGCTGGCTGCCGCAGTCGATGACCACGACCTCGTAACGCGAACGCAGGGCGCTGACGATCTGCCGGGCCGAGCGGTCGCTGACCTCCTCGGCGCTCTCGCCCTCGCCGGGGGCCAGGAGCAGCGCGAGGCCGGAGCCGTGGCTGAACACCGCGTCGGACAGGACGCGCGGCGAGATGTCGGTGATGGTCGACAGGTCGACGATGGAGCGCCGGAACTGCACATCGAGGTACGAGCCGATGTCACCGGCCTGAAGGTCCATGTCGACCAGGGCGACGGTGCGTCCGGACGTCTGGGCCGCCAGGGCGAGTTGTACGGCGGTGACGGTGGCGCCGACCCCGCCCTTCGCGCCGCTGACCGTGATGACCGTACCGCCGGGGCCGGTGAAGACATCGGCTCCGGCGCTCAGGTGGCGGCGGACGCCGACGGACCACTGGGCGGCGGACTGGACCCGGCTGGCCAGTTCCTCATAGTTCAGGGGCAAGGTGATGACACCTCGCGCGCCCGACTCCATCGCGGACGAGAACAGGCCCGATGTGACGTCGGCGGTGATCAGCACGACCCCGATGGCGGGGAAGCGCAGGGAGACCTCCCGGATCAGTTCCAGCGCCGGCACCGGGCCGATCCGCTCGTGGACCAGCACGACCTCGGGCAGATCGTCGAGCGATTCGCCCGCGAGCCGGGCGAGGGTGTCGATGAGCTGGGTCGAGTCACCGACCGGAGTTGCTGGTTCCGCGTCGGGAAGCTGGCTGAGCAGGGTGGTGACGGATCTGGCCGCGTCGATGTCACCGACGGCCGGGAGGATCCTGGTGGTCATCGGATCCTCACTTGTCCTTGTCGAGCGTGTAGGTGCGGTCACCCGGGCGGATGGTGCTGTCGCTGCCGGAGGCCAGGAGCGCGAGGCGTACGTGCGCCGCGAAGGACTCGGCGTAGGCGATGCGCTGGGTGTCGAGCGTGTTGAGCGCGAAGGTGATCGGGACGGCCTCGGTGCCCATGTTGGATTTGCCGTCGCGGCTCGGCTCCAGGGCGGTGAGCTTGCCGACGTCCAGCACCTTGGCGTTGGAGACGATGACCTTCGACTGGGAGGGGTCGCCGTCGCGCTCACCGGCGAAGGTGGCGTAGATGTTGACCGTGGCGCCGGGCGTGATCTTGCCCGCGACGCCGGTCGCGGCGTCGATCATGATGGCGATCTCCTGCTCCCCGGGCTGCAGTTCGGGGCGCTTCTGCATCATGTCGGACTGGAGCAGCGAGCCCCTGCGCAGCTGGGTGACCGCGATCTTGCCGTTCACCTCGGAGAGATCGGTCACCGCGTTGGTGGAGAGCCAGCGCTTCGGCATCGAGATCTTCTCGAACTGACCGGAGGACAGGGCTGTATAGGGCGCCACGTCGGATTTCAGCTGGTAGGCCGAGACCTCGGGGCCGACCTTGGAGTTGACGTCGCTGATCACCGAGAGCACGCCGGCGAAGGCGCCGAAGGCGCACAGAACCGACAAAAGCAGGAGTATCACGCCGCGGCGCTGGCGGGAGTTCATGGGCCGGACAACCTCGTTCGAATCGGATGCGTGGGGCAGCGGACAGAAGGGCGTCTACGGAGGAAAGCGGAAGCGCTAGGACTGCGGTGGTGCGGGCGCTCCCTGGCTGAGGACACCGGCGGGGTGCATTCGGTTCTCGGCCGCGGGCAGCGGGGAGGAGCAGAACCCGCAGCGGTCACCGATGAGCTCCATTCCGCACCAGTGGCAGTTCTCGCGACGTACGGAGGACACCAATTGGTACAGGACGGAGATGTCTGGAAGATAGGCGGCGAATTCCACCAGTTTTCCGGTTCCCCACCAGGCCGGGGAATCGGACGGAAGGGGCGCCTCGTGAATGGACTGGACCTGCCAGGCGGGTGCGAGAGTCCGCTTCACCCATTCCGACTGGGACTGCCCCTTGGCGGTCATCAGGTCGGTGGCGAACTCCGGGCCGGTCGGCAGGTCCGCCTTCGGGCCGACCTTGATGAGCTGCGGATTCGGTCCCGCGACCACGGCGAACTGGGAGCCGGGCACCCAGGACGTGGCGTGTGTCCTGAGGTCGACCGGGACCCGGTCGAACCTGGTGACCGAGTTCAGCAGGGCGCCCGCGTGGATGTAGTGGGACAGCAGCCGGGCGGCGGAGGCGACCACTCCCGGGCTGAAGTCACAGATGGACAACTGGCGCAGCTGCCTGACGAGTACGGCGATGCCCAAGGGGGGGAGGTCCACCTTGAGCAGCGCGATGCGGTCGCTCTCCAGCACGGAGCGTACGGAGTGGAGGCGGCGCTCGTGGGCGGGCGCGATGCTGGTCGGATAGACGGCGACGACGTACCCGTGCTGTTCGAGCAGCACGTGCATGTCGCCGATGGCCATCTCCAGCGCCTGGGCGTCGGGCGCCTGCAGCAGGGCAGCTGTCGGTGTCTGCTGGTCGGTCGGAGGTAGTACCAGATCAGCATTGGTCACTGCTATTGCGGTCGGCACGCTGTTCCCCGTTTCGGCTCCGGCCAAACGCCGGTCATGACGTAGGCCGCAATCGCTCCTGCTCCGCGGTTCTGCCTCAGCACTTTATCCACGTCTTACCTGGCAGAGAACACTTTTCGGAGGCCAGTACGACAGCGCGCACGAGATGTCCGGGCAACGCCCCCGTGCTAAATCGGACCAAATCCGAAACGGTTAACTCCTGTACCACTGCGGAGTGTTACGAATCCACCTTTCGATTACCTGCGGCCGGAATTCATTTCCGCACGTCAGACCCGATGCGGAACCGGCGGCCCGGCGCCCGGGCGAGGGCCGGATCGTCACTGTCCGGACATCTGGGCCACGTCACCCGCACGGGGCACGCCGGGTCAACAAAACGTCAACACTTGGCGGGCCCAAGGCCGTTCCGGAACCTGCGTGGGGGCGTTCGGGGGTGGCTGACGGGAAGGGCGGAGAGCGGGTCGGCGGACGCGGTCCGCGCGGCTCTCGTTGCCAGAGGTCTTGACAACTTGATTGGTCTGGACCAGTTTATCGGCCAGCGGTGACCACCGTCGCCCGACTCCGCTCCCCCTTCATCTCCGCACCACTCCAAGGACAGCCCGAGGTGCCGCCGGCCGACCCCGCCGGCTCGTCCCCGGGCACCCCCGAGTACACCCCAGCGCCCCTACTCGGGCTTCCCCCCAACACCCCCGCTCGGCATCCCCAACTCCCCCACGGAGGCAGCAAAGTGGAACCTTCCCCCCTCAGCGGCCACGAACTCCGCAGGCGCCGCACCCGGCCGCTCCTCGGCTGCGCCCTGGCCGTCCTCGCGGCCGGCGCGCTGACCGCCACCGGTCTCGTCGGCAACGCCCAGGCCGCCGATGTCAACGTCGCCAAGAACGCGGGCTTCGAGTCGGGGCTCGCCAACTGGACCTGTTCCGGCGGCAGCGGCACCACCGTCTCCTCCCCCGTACACGGGGGCACCGCCGCCCTCAAGGCCACCCCGTCCGGCCAGGACAACGCGAAGTGCACCCAGACCGTGGCCGTGAAGCCCGACTCGACGTACACGCTCAGCTCCTGGGTGCAGGGCGGGTACGCGTACCTCGGCGCGAGCGGCACCGGAACCACCGACGTGTCGACCTGGTCCCCCGGCTCCAGCAGCTGGACCCAGCTCACCACCAGCTTCAGGACGGGCCCGAACACCACGTCGGTCACGGTGTACACGCACGGCTGGTACGGGCAGGCCGCCTACCTGGTGGACGACATCTCGGTCAGCGGCACCGACCCCGCACCGGAGATCCCCGCCGCGCCCGCCGGTCTCGCCGTCGGCGCGACCACGTCCTCCTCCGTGGCTCTGTCCTGGAACGCGGTGCCCGGCGCGACCGGCTACACCGTCTACAAGGACGGCACGAAGGCCACCACGTCCACCGGGACCTCCGCCACGATCACGGGCCTGGCCGCCGACACGGCGTACCAGTTCGCGGTGAGCGCCACCAACGCGGCCGGTGAGTCCGTCAAGTCCGCCACGGTCGGCGGCCGTACGGCCAAGGGCGGCGGCAACCCCGACCCCGGCACCTCGGTGCCCAAGCACGCGGTGACCGGCTACTGGCAGAACTTCAACAACGGCGCGACCGTGCAGAAGCTCGGCGACGTACCCGCGAACTACGACATCATCGCGGTCTCCTTCGCCGACGCCACGACCACGCCGGGCGCCGTCACCTTCAACCTGGACACGGCGGGCCTGAGCGGCTACACCGTCGACCAGTTCAAGGCCGACATCAAGGCGAAGCAGGCGGCCGGGAAGAACGTCATCATCTCGGTCGGCGGTGAGAAGGGGTCCGTCTCGGTCAACAGCGACGCCTCCGCCACCAACTTCGCCAACTCGGTCTACTCGCTCATCCAGGAGTACGGCTTCAACGGCGTCGACATCGACCTGGAGAACGGCCTCAACTCCACGTACATGACGAAGGCGTTGCGCGCGCTGTCGCAGAAGGCGGGTTCCGGCCTCGTCATCACGATGGCCCCGCAGACCATCGACATGCAGTCGACGTCGGGCGAGTACTTCAAGACGGCGCTCGGCATCAAGGACATCCTGACCGTCGTCAACATGCAGTACTACAACAGCGGTTCGATGCTGGGCTGCGACGGCAAGGTCTACTCGCAGGGCTCGGTGGACTTCCTCACCGCGCTCGCCTGCATCCAGCTGGAGGGCGGCCTCGACCCGTCCCAGGTCGGCCTCGGAGTCCCCGCCTCCACCAGCGGCGCGGGCAGCGGCTACGTGGCACCCCCGGTCGTGAACGCGGCCCTGGACTGCCTGGCCGTCGGCACCAACTGCGGCACGTTCAAGCCCGCGAAGACCTACCCGGGTCTCCGTGGCGCGATGACCTGGTCGACCAACTGGGACGCCAAGTCGGGCAACGCCTGGTCGAACGCGGTGGCCCCGCACGTCCACGGCCTGCCGTAACCACCGACCGGCACCGGTGACCAGCAGCGCCGCCGCTCCCCCGGCGGCGCTGCTGCACGTGTGCGTACGTACAAGTGGGGGCGCTAGAGACCTTTAATGGCGGGGGTTCTGGGCTGGGTGACTGCTGACGCGGGATTCGCTATGCCGGGAGTATGAGGTATCCCGATGGTGGTGGGTTGACCGCGGAGGAGCGGTCCCGGCGGGAACTGACGCGCCTGGCCGCGGCGGACATGATCGAGGCCGGGGCCAGCGATCGTGAGGTGGCCGGACACTTCCGGGTGACGCGGATGTCGGCGAACCGCTGGCGGCGGACGCTGGCCGCGGGTGGCCGGCAGGCGTTGGCCTCCAAAGGGCCCGGCGGTGCTCGGTGCCGGCTCGCCCCGGAGCAGTTGCGACGGCTGGAGGCGGAGTTGGATGCCGGTCCGGCAGCACATGGCTGGGGCGAGGACCAGTGCTGGACGCTGGCGCGGATCGTCGAGGTGATCCGCCGCCGGTTCGGCGTGGACTACAACCCTGGCCGGGGTGGATCTATTGCTGCACCGGATCGGCTGGAGCGTGCAGGTGCCCACCCGGTGGGCGGCCGAGCGCGACGAGGAACGGATCACGGCCTGGCGGGAGGTGGACTGGCCGGTGATAAAAGGACGGCGGCACACCTGGGTGCCTGGCTCTGCTTCCAGGACGAGTCCGGCCAAGGGCTGAGGCCGCCGAAGGGCCGTACTTGGGGCCGGCGCGGGCACACCCCGGTCGTGGCGGTGACCTCGGCCGGCACCAAGCGGATCTCGCTGGCCGCGCTGATCTGCACCAGACCCGGTCGTCGGCCGCGGCTGATCTACCGCACACACGTCGATCGCGGCCCGCACCGAGGCCGCCGCAAAGGCTTCGCCGAGAGCGACTACGCGCACCTCCTGGACGCCGCCCACCAGCAGCTCGGCGGACCCGTCGTGCTCGTTTGGGACAATCTCAACACCCACGTCAGCCGCACGATGCGACAACTGATCGCCGCCCGCGAGTGGCTCACCGTCTACCAACTCCCGCCCTATGCCCCGGAACTCAACCCGGTCGAGGCCGTCTGGTCCCACCTCAAACGATCCCTGGCCAACCTCGCCAAACACGGCATCGACCAGCTGACCACGCTGGTCAAGACCCGGCTCAAGCGGATGCAGTACCGGACCGGCCTGATCGAAGGCTTCCTCACCAAGACCGGCCTGGACTTCGCACCGCCGCAACCCACCGCCATTGGAGATCTCTAGACGGTGAAGTCCTTGGGTGCGTTCTCGCCCACGCGGCCGTCCACCGCCTCGCGGAGAATATCGGCGTGGCCTGTGTGTCGCCCGTACTCCTCGATCATGTCCAGGAGCATGTCGCGGACGCTGGGTATGCGACCGTCCGGCCAGGTGAACGACGCCGGTCCGTCGAGCCCACGCTCCTGGATGACCTCGGCCACAAGCTCCCGCGATCGCTCGACCGCTGCGTGCCATACCGCATAGACGTCTTCCGGAGCGTCCAGCGCCCCGGTCCGCCATTCCCAGTCAGGATCAGCATCGAAGTCCACAGCGTCCCAGGGGGCCCCGTACTCGCGGCCGGCCAGCTTCACGGCCAGCCAGTCCGCTTCGACCAAGGCCACGTGCTTGACGAGGCCACCGAGCGTCATTGAACTGGCGGCCGTGGTCGCCCGCAGCCCGGCCTCATCGAGCTCGGACGTCTTCCAGGCGAAGGTCCGTCGGTTGCGCTCCAGGACCGAACGCAGGGACTCCGCCTCAGAAGTGGTCGCAGACGGGGGTGACTGGGGAGTTGAATCGCTCATGATCGGGAGCATAGTCAGCCGCTCTGACATCGCTCCAGGCTCAAGATCGCCCCACCCTCACCGAGGGCTTCCTCGCCGAGACCGGCTTCAACTTCATACCGCCGTAACCCCCGCCATTAAAGGTCTCTAGATGTTCTATCCACGGAGGTTAGGAACGGCGACCGACGGCGGCTGAGGCTTGTTCGTAATGTGCTGGTCGGTGCGCGAGTCGGGCCAGATGCTGTGCGTCCGTTGTGAAGTGTCGTGCCGCCGCGCTGCTGGGCAGCGCGGCGGTACGACGGGGCCTCGGGAGATGGCGATGACGCCGGCGTTTTCCTCAGGGGGCATCGTGTGCTTCCTTCTCGGTTCCTGGTCCGCGTTCACAGCGGACTGGTGATCTTCCGCCTCGGGGCATGGAACGGCGCGTCCCCGCGCGCCGCACCGGGCGGGCGACGGGGCCGGGCGCTAGAAGGCGTGCGGGCCGAAGCGGCCCCAGGCGACCACGGCCGCTAGTGCCAGCAGGACGACGTTGACGGTGATCATCTGGAACTCTTTGCGGCGGCCGTGGGTGACGGCCGCGCCGGTCATCAGCGCTACGAGTCCGGTGGCGGCCACCGGGGTCAGGGTCTCCGCGACGCCGACGAGCGGCGGGAGGATCAGCCCGAGAGCGGCGAGGACTTCGACTGCGCCGATGAGCTTGACTAGTCCGGCACTGAAGTCCTCGGCCCAGCCCAGTCCGGAGGCGGCCAGCTGCTGCAGCGGGCGGCTGAGCTTCATCGCCCCAGCCAGTAGGAACACGGCCGCCAGCACACCCGCGACGATCCACAAGAAGACGTTCATCGGTCCACACCACTTCATCCAGTAACTTCAAGGTTGGACTAACCATAGCTTCTTCTCACTTCAAGCTAAGAGTAAACGGCTTGGCTTTTTGCTCCACGCTTGGAGTATGTTGGGGGTATGGAAGAGGAACGGGAGACCACTGAGCCGCGTTGGCTCGACGCCGACGAGCAGCAGCAGTGGTACGCATTCGCCTATGTACTGACCCAGCTGCCTGCGGCGCTGGAGGCGCAGATTCAGCGGGACGTGGGCATTGCCCACTTCGACTACGTGGTGATGTCCGCGCTGTCGATGGCGCCGGAGCGCACCCTGCGGATGAGTGAGCTGGCCCAGTACGCCGGAAGCACGCTCTCCAGGCTGTCCAACGTGGTTATCCGTCTGGAAAAGCGCGGCTGGGTGCGCCGCCATCCCGACCCCTCCGACGGTCGCGCCACCCTGGCCACCCTCACCGACGACGGCATGGACAAGGTCGCCGCCGCGGCCCCCGGCCATGTCGACGCGGTGCGGCGCCTGGTCTTCGACCCGCTGACCAAAGCGCAGCAGCGTCAGCTCGGTGCTGTCTCGCAGCGCATCCTCGGCGCCCTGCAGGCGCCGTGTCCCACCGACTGGGCACCGCCCGGCGCCACCCCGCCGACCGACCGGGACTGACCCCCGCGCACGCCCCGTCGTCTTCGCCCGGCCGACCGGCCGGGACCGCACCACCCCCTCGTCAAGGAGTACGTATGCCCACCATCGCCATCGTCGGAGCCGGCCCGGGTCTGGGTCTGTCCATCGCCAAGGTCTTCGGCGGCCATGGCTTCGACGTCGCCCTGATCTCCCGTACCAAGGACAAGCTCGACTCCCTGGTCGCCGAACTCACCGAGAACGGGATCACCGCGGAAGGCTTTCCCGCTGACGTCGCCGACCCCGCCCAGCTCACCGGTGCGCTCAAGACCGCGATCGCGCGGTTCGGGCAGATCGACGTCCTGGAGTTCTCCCCGCACGCGGGCCTGTCCATGACGTCGCCCAAGGAGGTGACCATCGACACCCTGCGGCCGCAGATCGACAGCCTCCTGTACGGGGCGGTCGCCGCGGTTCAGGCGGTGCTGCCCGGGATGCTTGAGGCCGGATCCGGCACCCTGGTGTTCACCACCGGCGGCGGCGCGATCAACCCGTACCCGATGCTCGCCACCGCCAACATCGCCCAGGCGGGCCAGCGGAACTGGGCGATCAACCTCCACAACGCCCTCGCCGACCAGGGCATCTACGCGGCCAACGTGGCCATCAACCTCGTGATCGGCACCGAAGCCCCGGAAGGCGTCCCCTACCGCTCGCCCGACGAGATCGCCCTCGACTACTGGGCCCTCCACACCAGCCGCGACCAGGCCGAGCACTTCATCGGCGCCTGACCCAGCACGCCGACTACGGACGGCCACCGATCCACGCCGACATTGACTCAGCCGTCCCGCCCACCGGGCGACGCCGACTTCGCCCAGTTCCCCGAGTTCGCGCCCTTCGACTTCGGTCACGACCGCAAGCCGATCCAACTCGCCAACCACCACTACGCCGCACACCTCACCCGCACCGAACCTGGCTTCGCCGCAGGCGTCGTCAACGCGGGCACCGCCAAGACCGACATCCTGCGCATCGCCCCCTGGTACATGCGGGCCGGCGCCAAGCTCCTCGGACCGATCCTCTTCGACTCCGTCGAAACCTCCGCGCACAACGTCGTCGAAGCCACCCGGCGCGACGACTGGCACCCCCCCTCTACTGGGGCAAGGCCGGTCGCTTCGAACAGCGCACCCCGATCACTCTGGACGCCACGACCACTCAGCACCTCATGGACGCCTCCCGCAGGCTCACCGGAGCCTGACACCGCACCATCCCAAGTCCCAACCCGCGCGCCTATGGCCCTCAACAGGCCGACCTGCGCGCGGGTTTCCCTGTTTCACCGTCCGAAATCTCACAAACCCGCGCTTCCCCACGCAAAACCAGAAAACCCCCATGCCCCACCCACCACCGCAAAGCGATGGGCCGACCGCTACCGCGAACAGGGCGAAGCCGGCATGCGCGACCGATCGAGCCGCCCGCGCCGACGACAGGCAGGATGTTGCCGACCGGCTTGAGGGATGAAGTGGAGACCGATTCGAGGGGCTTCCGGGACCAGCCGCGGCGGATCCCCAGCAGGTAGTACGCGAGCAGCAGCGCCATCGTCAGGGCGACGAAGGGGTTGCGAGCTGCTGCGGGTTTGCTGCACTGAAGTGAGCGGGAGTGAGTCCTGTCAGTGGGTGTGCGGGGGTGGGAACGGGGGTTCTGGGGCCGAATGGGTGACCTTGGCGGTTGCTGCTCGTTGGGCTGGGTGGCAGGTGCCTGGCCTGGTGGGAGGGGGTGTTGTGGTGGGTGGTTTGCGGGAGTTGGCGGCGCCCTTCGTGGTCCCGGGGCCTTGCGGGGTGGCGGTCCGGGACCGTCTCAAGGACCTCACGCCCCAGGACGAGAAGGTCCTGCGTGCGGTCGGCGCGTATCAGGGCGCGCTCGCTTCCCGTGATCTCAAGGTTCGCTGTGCGGATGGTCTGGAGCACGGCGCGGACAGCTGGGCGTCGCGTAAGCGGGACCTGACGGCACAGTCGTCGTCGCGGATCGCGGGTGCGATCACCAAGGCCACGCACGATCAGTGGGCGCTCGCGCGCCGTTGCCAGGCCGCGCACATCCAGACGCTGGAGGCCGGGATCAGGACGCTGCGGCACCGCCTGTCCCTCCCCATCGGCGAGCGAGGAACGAAGCGGGCCGGGGGCGGTTACCGTTCCAAGGGTGAGTGGTTCCAGAAGTCCCGCCGTCTCGCGGGGCTGGAAGCGCGACATGCTGCCGCGGTCCGTTACTGGCAGGCCGGACGGGTGCGGGTCGTGCGGGGCGGCAGACGTCTCCTGAACACCCGCCATCACCTCGCCGACGCCCGGCTCACCGAGGAGCAGTGGCGGGAACGCTGGGAAGCGGAACGCTGGTTCATCGCCGCCGACGGCGAGTCCGGGAAGCGGTTCGGGAACGAGACAATCCGCGTCACCCCGGACGGTGAAGTGTCCATCAAGCTGCCCGCCCCGCTGGCCCACCTGGCCAACGCCAAGCACGGCCGGTACATCCTCGCCACCCGTATCGGCTTCGCGCACCGGGGCCAGGAGTGGGCCGACCGCACCGAGGCGAACCGGGCCGTCGCCTACCGCATCCACCTCGACGTGGACCGTCG
The DNA here is from genome assembly GCF_042884935.1 of Streptomyces sp. NPDC058092. Classification (NCBI taxonomy): domain Bacteria; kingdom Bacillati; phylum Actinomycetota; class Actinomycetes; order Kitasatosporales; family Streptomycetaceae; genus Streptomyces; species Streptomyces sp. NPDC058092. Next base: position 193,289 of record NZ_JBHVSY010000001.1, on the reverse strand, counting down.
CCGCTGGTACCTCACCGCGTCCTGGCAACGCCCCATCGTCCAGACCATCCCGTTGGAGGCCGCACGCGCCCTCGGCGTGATCGGTGTCGACACCAACGCCGACCACTTCGCCGCCTACCACCTCGACCCACACGGCAACCCCATCGGCAACCCGCACCGCTTCCCCTACGACCTGTCCGGCACCACCACGCACCGCGACGCCCAGATCCGCCACGCACTGACCCGCCTCATCAACTGGGCCAAGCACGTCGGGGTCGCCGCAATCGGCATCGAAGACCTCGACTTCACCGCCGAGAAGACCCGCGAGAAACATGGCCGCAAAAAGCGGTTCCGGCAGCTGATCTCCGGCATCCCGACCGGCAAACTCAAGGCCCGGCTCGTTTCCATGGCCGCCGAACAGGGCCTGAGCATTGTCGCGGTCGATCCCGCCTACACCAGCATGTGGGGTGCCCAGCACTGGCAGAAGCCACTGGCCACCCCGCACCGCAGAATGTCCCGTCATGATGCCGCCGGCATCGCGATCGGACGACGCGCCCTCGGACACCCGGTCCGGGATGCGGTATCCCCTGCTCGAACGTAGTTGAGAGCTTGGGGAAGGACGGCACCGCCCCCACACGACCGGAGTGATCGTGCGGGGCATCGGACCGCCCAGGCCCCACCAGGCACCCGAGCGCGTGAGGGAACCCGCCCGCCCGCAACGGACCGGCTCCCTGGAGAGCCGTTACCGAACGGGACGCGAAAGCGGCAACCCAGCGCATCCAAAACCGTTCGGGATGCGCCCAGTACACATCAGTGGGTCCAGGACTCACTCATGTGTACTGGTTAGGAACGGTTGCCGAAGAACTCGATGACGGAGCGGAAGGTGGAGGGATCCAGCGCGATGGAGGAGAACGTCGCGGCGAGAATCAGCACCAGCGGAGTGCCGGTGATAGTGAGCACGGTGGAGAGCGCGACCGGCTTGTAGCCCCAGGCGGCGAGTACGGACGGGATGCCGACGACGGCGCCCATCAGGATGACCCAGCCGAGGGAGGAAGAGTCCGGCGGCGACCGGACCCGGGTGCGGCGGCAGGAAGGCGTGGGTCATCGAGAGGCCCGCCAGCAACGGCATCGCGTAGAGCAGGATCGACTTGCCGGAGCCCTTGACGGCGGCGTACACGATCGGCGCGAGGACGAAAATACCAACGTCGAAGAAGACCGGGATGCCGAAAATGAGGCCGTTCAGGCCCATGGCGAGCCAGGCTACGCTTCTCGCCGAAGAGGTTCAGCAGGCGGGCGCTCAACACCTCGGCGCCGCCGGACACTTCGAGAATCGTGCCGAGGCCGATGGTGATCGCGACATGGCCGAGGGGGAGCGCGGCACGGCGCTCCCGTGGTGCGGGGCGCCGTGCCGTGCGCGGTGGTGCGGTGAAGCGGGTGCGGCAAGTGGATCAGCTGGATCAGCCGAGGACCGCGAGCGCGTCGATCTCGATGAGCAGGCCCTTGGGGAGGCCGACGTAGACCGTCGTACGGGCGGCGGGGGCCGCCTTCAGGTTCTGCTCGCCGAAGTAGGTGTTGTAGATCTCGTTCATCTCGGCGAAGTGGTCCACGTCCGTGAGGTACACGCGCATCATCATCACGTCGTCCCAGCTCGCGCCGCCCTCCTCCAGGATCGCCTTGACGTTGGCGAAGGTCTGGAGGGTCTGCTCGCGCAGCGTCGGACCGGCGGGGGTCGGGGCCTGGCCCTCCACGGCGGGGAGGAAGCCGACCTGGCCGGCGACCTGGAGGATGTTCCCCTTCTTCACCCCGTGCGAGAACTTCGCGGGCGGGGTGGTGTGGGTGCTCGGGGTGAGGGCGATCTTCTCGGTCATGGCTGTTCAGGCTTTCTTGGGTGGGTTGGTGCCGGAGTACTCCCGGCTGATGGTGTCGGCGGTGCGGCGCAGCAGGGGGAGCAGGGTGAGGAGTTCCTCGGCCGTGACGACGACATTGGGTGCGGAGACCGACATCGCGGCGACGACCCGCCCGTCCGCGCCCCGGATGGGGGCGCCGATGCAGTTGATGGACTCCTCGTGGCCACCGAGGTCGGTGGCCCAGCCCTGTTCGCGGACGACGGCGAGTTCCTTGAGGAACGCACCGGCGTTCGGGATCGAACGGGACGTGTACATGGGGTAGTCGAGCTTCTCGGCGATGGCGCGCCGCTCGGGCTCGGTGAGGTCGGCGAGGAGCAGTTTCGCGACGGCGGCGACGGTGATCGCGACGGGCTTCCCGATCCGCGAGTACATCCGGACCGGGTAGCGGCTGTCGACCTTGTCGATGTAGAGGACCTCGTGCTCCTCGTACACCGCGAGATGCACGGTGTGGCCGCAGCTCTCGTTGAGTTCGACGAGGTGGGGGTGGGCGATCTCGCGTACGTCGAGGTTCTCGACGGCCTCCTGCGCGAGCGCGAAGAGGCGGGCGCCGAGGCGGTAGCGCTGGTCCTGCTGGCGGTAGACGAGCCCGTGCTCGTGGAGCGTACGGAGCAGACGCAGCGCGGTGGACTTGTGGACGCCGAGCCGCTCGGCGACCTGTCCGAGGTCGGCGGGCCCCTCGGCGAGGAGCGGCAGGATGCTCAGCGCCCGGTCGACGGTCTGACTCATACGCGTGCCTCGCTGCCCTCGGCCCGGTCTTCGCCCGGGACGTCCCTCTTGTCTGTTCGCTCGCTGCGCTCGCTCACGTCGTACGTACCTCCTGGTCGTCCCCCGTCCACCCGGGGCCGAGACGAAGTCTCCCCCAGGCTTCGTCGTCCAGTGCGGCAAGGGCGTCGGCGTGCGCGCGGGCCGGAGGGGCGGTGAGATCGCCGGGAACGGTGAGGACGGCGGCGGCCATGAGGTGGCCGTGCCGGACGCGGTCGCGTACGGGGAGGTCGCGGAGGGTGGCGGAGAGGAACCCGGCGGCGAAGGCGTCGCCGGCGCCGACGGGGGCGACGACGTCGACGTGGAGGGCGGGGACGGTGGTGACGGTGTCAGCCCCTGCGGCGTTCGAGGAGCGGAGCCCCGAGAACACCGTCGCCCCCTCGGCCCCCCGCTTCACGACCAGCACCCCCGGCTCCGGCAGCACCGCACGAATCGCCTCCGCCCCGCACACCCCCCACGCCTCCTCCGCCTCGTCCTCGCCGACGAAGACGAGGTCGGAGCGGCGCGCCAGGTCCAGGAGCACCTCGGGAGCCGCGTCGGCGTCCCGCCACAGCCCCGGCCGGTGGTTGACGTCGAAGGAGACGAGCGGGCGGCCGGGACGCGGGGCCGTCAGGTCGCGCAGCAGCGCCAGGCAGTCGGCGGAGAGCGCCGCCGTGATGCCGGACAGGTGCAGGACACGGCCCGCGAACAGGGCCTCGCACGGGACGTTGTCCGGGGACATCGCGGACGCCGCGGACCCGGCCCGGTAGTACGCGACCTCGTGCACGTCGGTGGCCCGGTCCGTCGCCGTACGGAAGTAGATCCCGGTGGGCCGCGCCGGGTCGCGCCGCACGGCGGAGGTGTCGACCCCGTACCCGGCGATCGTCTCGACGAGGTGGTCCCCGAACCCGTCCGTGCCAACCCGGCCGACCCAGGCCGCCCGGTGCCCGGCCGCGGCGAGCGCGCAGGCGACGTTGGACTCGGCGCCGCCGATACCGCGGCCGAAGGAGGGTACGTCGGCGAGGCGTCCGGGCTGCGACGGCAGGAACGTCACCATGGACTCGCCGAGGCACACGACATCGGTGGCCGTGTCGGCGTCGGCGGTCCTGGCCGGGGTTCCGGACACTCGGGGCTCCTCGCGGGGGTCGGCGGGTTCGGTGATGCGGGACAGCGGTTCAGTTCAGTGGGGCGGCACCGGTTCGACACCGGCTCAACACCGACTCCGGCACCGACTCGGCACCGGCACCAGTTCCGGCTCCGGCACCGACTCGGCACCGGTTCCGGCGCCCGGCAAGCTTCGCCGGTCACGGCACTGGGCATTGACCCGGCGTCGGCTCGGATGTTAGACAGCCTCAAGCAATATGCGCAATGGGTGTTGCATATGCTGCAACGACACTTCGATCGAGGAGGCCCCCTTGGCCGCCGACCGTCCCGTGGCCGAACGTGCGGCCGGACTTGCCGACGAGCTGGTCGACCACCGCTTCAAGGCGCTCCCGCCCGACGCGGAGGGCCTGACCGTCGGCGCCCTCGCCGCCGAGCGGCGCAGTCTCTTCACCGGCGGCTTCACCACCCCGGTGCTCGCCCTGTCCGCCGAGTCGGTCGAGCACAATCTCGCCCTTCTGGAGACGTACGCGGAGCGCCACGGGCTGGCCTTCGCCCCGCACGGCAAGACGTCCATGTCCCCGCAGCTCTTCGCCCGCCAGCTGGCGTACGGCGCCTGGGGCATCACCGCCGCCGTGCCGCACCAGGCGCGGGTCTACCGGGCGTACGGGATCCGACGGATCTTCCTCGCCAACGAGCTCGTCGACGCCGTGGCCCTGCGCTGGCTGGCCGGTGAGCTGGACCGCGACCCGGACTTCCGCTTCATCTGCTACGTGGACTCGGTGCGCGGCGTGGAGCTGATGGACGAGGCGCTGCGGGCGGCGGGCGCCTCCCGCCCGGTCGACGTCGTCGTGGAGCTGGGCGCGGGCGAGGGCGCGCGTACCGGTGCCCGCACCGAGGCCGACTGCGCGGCGGTCGCCGACGCGGTGGCCGCGACCGGGACGCTGCGTCTGGTGGGCGTGGCCGGTTACGAGGGCGAGGTGCCCGAGGCGTCCGGCGAGCGGGTACGGGAGTGGCTGCGCCGGCTCGTGGCGCTGGCCGTCGGCTTCGATCGCGCGGGCAGGTTCGCGGCGTCGGTGGCGGCCGGCGAGGAGATCGTGATCAGCGCGGGCGGCAGCGCGTGGTTCGACGCGGTGGCGGACGTGTTCGCGGACGTCCCGGACCTCTCCGGTGCGGTGCTCAAGCTGCTGCGCTCGGGGGCGTACGTCTCGCACGACGACGTCCATTACCGCCATCTCACCCCGTTCAACCGCGTCCCGGAGGAGGGTGCCCTGCAGCCCGCCTTCCGGCTCTGGGCCCAGGTGGTCTCCCGGCCCTCCCCCGAGCAGGCGTTCCTCAACGCGGGCAAGCGGGACGCGGCGTACGACCTCGACCTCCCGCAGGCACAGGTCGTCCGGTCCGGCCGCGACGGCACGGTCCGGCCCGCGACGGGTGTCACGGTCAGCGGCCTGTCGGACCAGCACACGTGGGTACGTACGGAGCCGGGCGCGGAGCTGGAGGTGGGCGACTGGGTGGGGATGGGCCTGTCGCATCCGTGCACGAGCTTCGACAAGTGGCAGCTGATTCCGCTGGTGGCGGCGGACGGCACGGTCACGGACTACATCCGCACGTTCTTCTGACGCCTGCCCGTCCCTTCCCGTGTCCGGGGGCTCGGCCCCCGGACCCCCGCTCCTCAATCGCCGGAGGGGCTTGATTTGGAGCCCCCCATGGACCTGGTCATCCGCAACGCCGACGTCATCGACGGCACCGGCGCCCCCGCCCGCCGCGCCGACGTGGCCATCGGCGACGGCCGGATCGTCGGGATACACCCCGAACACGCCCCGGGCCCGCGCCCCACCGCCCGCCGCGTCCTCGACGCCGACGGGCTCGCCCTCTCCCCCGGCTTCGTCGACATGCACGCGCACAGCGATCTCGCGCTGCTCCGTGACCCCGACCACAGCGCCAAGGCCGCCCAGGGCGTGACGCTCGAAGTCCTCGGCCAGGACGGCCTGTCGTACGCCCCGGTCGACGACCGTACGCTCGCCGAGGTACGGAAGACGATCACCGGCTGGAACGGCGACGGCTCCGACCTCGACCTCGACCTCGACTGGCGCACGGTCGGCGAATACCTGGACCGTCTCGACCGCGGCTTCGGCGGCCAGGGCATCGCGGTCAACGCCGCCTACCTCGTCCCGCAGGGCACGGTCCGGATGTACGCGATGGGCTGGGAGGACCGTCCGGCCACCGACGCCGAGCTGACCCGGATGAAGGAACTCGTCGCCCAGGGCATGGCGGACGGCGCGGTCGGCATGTCCTCCGGCCTCACGTACACCCCCGGCATGTACGCGGACGACGCCGAACTCACCGAACTGTGCCGGGTGGTGGCCCGGTACGGCGGCTACTACTGCCCGCACCACCGCTCGTACGGGGCGGGCGCGCTCGGCGCGTACGAGGAGATGGTGCAGCTCACCAGGAACGCGGGCTGCGCCCTCCATCTCGCCCACGCCACCATGAACTTCGGGGTGAACAAGGACAGGGCGCCGGAGCTCCTCGCCCTGCTCGACGACGCCCTCGACGCGGGCGCCGACATCTCCCTCGACACCTACCCGTACACCCCCGGCTGCACGACCCTCGTCGCGATGCTGCCGAGCTGGGCGGGCGAGGGCGGCCCCGAGGCGGTCCTCACCCGGCTCGCGGACGACGCGACGGCGGAGCGGATCCGGCACCACCTGGAGGTTCTGGGCTCGGACGGCTGCCACGGCGTGCCGATCGAGTGGGACACGATCGAGATCTCGGGCGTGAGCGTGCCCTCCCTCGCCGGACATGTCGGCCGCACAGTGGCGGAGTCCGCCCGCCTGCGCGGCGAGGCGCCCTGGGTGACCGCCCGCCGGCTGCTCGTCGAGGACCGGCTCGGCTCCACGATCCTCCAGCACGTGGGCCACGAGGAGAACGTCCGGCAGATCATGCGCCACCGGGTGCACACCGGTGGCAGCGACGGCATCCTCCAGGGTGACAAGCCGCACCCGCGCGCGTACGGCACGTTCCCCCAGTATCTCGGCCGGTACGTACGGGAGTTGGGCATCCTGTCACTGGAGGAGTGCGTCGCCCACCTCACTTCCCGCCCGGCGCGGCGGCTGCGCCTGGCCGACCGGGGGTACGTCCGCGAGGGCTACCGCGCGGACCTGGTCCTCTTCGACCCGGCGACCGTGGCAGCGGGCTCGACGTTCGAGGCACCGCGCACGCTGCCGGCCGGCATCCCGCACGTCCTGATCGACGGCCGCTTCGTCATCGAGGACGGCCACCGGACCCAGGCACTGGCGGGCCGGGCGGTACGGGGAGCGGGCCGCGTCCAGGGCCTATGAGGTCTCCGTCCCCTCCGCCGCCCGCTCCTTCGCCCAGGCCAGGTCCTCCTCGGTCGGGGCGTCGTCCTGACTCAGGCTGGCGCGCCAGTAGCCGCTGAACTCCACGGCGGCCCGGGGCAGTCCGCGCTCCTCGACCAGGTGGCGGCGCAGGGCCCGTACCGCACCCGCCTCACCGGCCAGCCACGCGGCACCGGCACCTGCGGGCAGCTCGGCGACCCGTACCGCGTCCGTCAACGTCTCACCCCGGTCCCGGCGCACCCAGTGGACGGTCACCTCGCCGGGCGAGTCGAGCACCCGCTCCTCCGCCTCGTCGGCGACCTCCGCGTACACCACCGCCCGCGCCCCCGCCGGGAGGGATTCCAGGAGCGTCCCGATCGCCGGGAGCGCCGTCTCGTCCCCGGCCAGCAGCAGCCAGTCGGCGGCGGGCAGCGGCCTGGCGTACATCGACGACGGGCCGACCATGCCGAGGACGTCCCCAAGGCGCGCGGCCCGGCCCCAGCGGGCGGCGGGTCCTTCGTCGCCGTGGAGCACGAAGTCGACCGTCATCAGGCCCAGTCGGCGGTCGAACGCCCGAACGGTGAAGCTCCGCATCAGCGGGCGTTCGGGCTCGGGGATCGCGAGGTACGCCTCGTACCACCGCATGCCGTACGTGTCGTCGACGTCCGGCTCCGGCAGCCGGGGCGCCTCCTGCCCCTCCCTCGGGAAGCAGAGCTTCATCTGCTGGTCGGGCCGGTCCTCCATGAGCTCCGCCAACGCGTCCCCGGCGAAGGTCACCCGGGCGGTACGCGGGGTGATCCGCTCCACGCCCACGACCCGTACATACGACACGGGCAACGCCTGCCCCATCGCGGCACCCACTCTCTGCGACTGATACTTTACGCCATAAGGAATTACCTCGGCGAAGTTACTTTATGGCGTAAGGAGTCGCAAGTGGTGGTCTTCGCGGGACAGGGCGACGCCCACCGTTCCATGTCCCTGCTGTGGCGCGCCGAACAGCCGGAGCGGCCACGCCGCGCGCCCGGTCCGGGCCCCAGGCCGGGGCTGAGCGTGGACGCGATCGTGACCGCCGCGATCGCCGTCGCCGACGAGGACGGCATGGCCGCGCTCTCGATGCGCGCGGTGGGCGAGCGGCTGGGCCGGACGGCGATGGCGCTCTACACGTACGTCCCCGGCAAGAGCGAGCTGCTGGACCTGATGTACGACGCGGTCCACGCCGAGCTGCCCACCCAGTACACCGATGCCGTCACCTGGCGTACCGGGCTGACCGGTTGGGCGCGCGACACCCTCTCCTTCCACCTCCGCCACCCCTGGGTGCTCCAGGTCTCCCAGGCCCGCCCGGTCCTCGGCCCGCACGAGTACGCCGCCCTCGACACACTCGTACGCCTGCTGAACGGGACCGGGCTCGACGCCCCGCTCCTGCGGCGGCTGGTCGGCACACTGACCCACTTCGTCCGCGGCTGCGCCGGGACGGTCGCCGAGGCACGGCAGGCCGCGGCGGTGACGGGCGAGTCGGACGAGGAGTGGTGGTTCGCCCGCTCGGCACTGCTGGGCGAGGTGGCACCCGACTTCGCGGACCGTTACCCGAGCCTGAGCGCCATGGAGAGCGCAGCCGCCCCGCAGCCGCCGTCGCCCACCCCCGACGTCGATGCGCTGCCGTACCTGGAACGCGAGGCGCGGCAGACGCTCGCCGTCGGACTCGACGTACTGCTCGACGGGATCGAGGCGGCGATCCGCCGCACGGGCACGCACTGAGCCGACGAGCGCGTCGCCGCCGCGACACCCGATGGGCGTCGCGGCGGCGACGGGTCTCACACGCTCACGGCTTGGGCAGGGCACACCCGGGCCGGCTGAGGTCGAACTTGTTGCCGGTGCCGATGCACGGCACGATGCCGTAGGTCTCCTGGGCGTAGTTGATGCCCTGGCGCACCGTCACATTGCCGCTCTCGTCGACCTCGCACGGATTGTTGTCCGTGCACTGCTGGCCGTCCTCGTTGCCGGTGTTGTTGACGGCGACGACCTTGCCGGTGGCGTTGTCGATCACCGGGGAGCCGGACGTACCTCCGATGGTCTGGCAGGCAGAGGTGTAGCGGACCGAGTCCTTCCAGGTCCACGCACCCTCCTTGAGGCGGTAGACGAAGCCGTCCACATTGCAGGCGTACGTGCGCTTCCAGTAGCCGGAGACGACGGTGATCGCGGTGCCCTGCACCGGATGCGCGGCGTTGAGCTCCAGCGCCTTGATGCCGTAGCTGCTCTCGATCTGCGCGTAGGTGCGGGTGAGTTGGTACACCGATATGTCGGTGTCGGTCATCGTCCCGTACGCGATCTTGCTTGCCCGCAGGGTGCCGACTCCGCTGCCGGCGGCGTTCAGCAGGGTGAAGCTACGGGTGGACGGCTGGTCGAACACCACCTTGCCCGGTCCCGGGAAGCCCGACTCCATGCAGTGCCCGTTGGAGAGCACGAGCGCGGGGTCGCTGGGCTGGGAGTCGGGCGTACGGACGACGGAGCCGGAACAGTTGCTGAGCGCCACGGTTCCGGCGAAGTTGACCGCCTTGGCCTTGATCTGCGCCTTGACCGTGCCGGTCGCTGCCGCGTCGTGGCCGGCGGCCGCGGTCGCGGTCGCGGGTGCGATTCCCACCCCGAGGAGCAGAACGGTGAAAAGCGCGCCGACGAGAGGCTTCTTCATGTGGGGGTCCCCTCCGGTGACCTGTCCGGGGCCCCGATGGCCCCTGAAACCGAAGTTCCTTCGGTTTTGACATGCGCATGTTGGCGCACGGGAGGGACCCCCACAAGGGGTGCTTTCAAGCCGCGCGATGTCGGGCGGCTCCGGTGTCGGGCCGCCCGACCCCGGCGGACAGCGCGGTGCCGCCTCGGACGACACCCATCCACGACTCACGCGGCGCGGCGCCACACCGCGGCGCGCAGGATCTTCCGTGGGGGGCTTTTCTCGGCAGGAGGTGGCGTGTATCGTTTTTCGATAACATCGATTATCGATAACTGGAGGCTGTCGTGACCGAGGACTCGAAGCTGCTCGAACCTCTCTCCACCGTCGTATCGGGCGTCCTGCGTCTGCTGACCGGCCTCCTCGTGGGCTGGTTCATCCTCAGCCTGTTCGACACGGGCGTCCATCTGGGCTGGAGCGGTGGGGGCGTCTGCGTCACCGCGGACTCGATCTCCGTCGGGTCCGGCGAGACCGCCGCCGTGTTCGACGCCCGAGCAGGTGTGGACGTCATGACGATCCCCCGGTACTGCGCCTCGCCGGGCAGCACCTACCAGCGGTTCCTCGACGCGCTCGGTTCGCTGCCGTCCTTCGTGCTGCTGATAGGTGGACTGTTGCTGCTCAGCAGACTGCTCCGCGGGGCGGCGCGGGACGGGGTCCACCACCGGCTGACCGCACAACGACTGCGGCGGCTCGGCTGGTGGCTGCTGTGCGGCAGTCTCGCCGCCGGCATCATCGAGGCCAACGCCAGGGCGGCGCTGAGCGCGACTCTCACCCACTTGACCCCCTTCTCCCCCGGTGCTTGGCTCAGCACCTGGACACCCCCGTACCTGGCGATACTCGCCGCGCTCGGACTGCTCACCTTCGCGCGGATCGTGCGGGCCGGCGTCACCATGCGCGAGGACCTCGAAGGAACCGTCTGATGTCACCCGATGCCGAGGACGGCCACGCCATCGAGGTGCACCTGGACCGCCTCCTCGCCGAACGGGGCATGACACTGGCCGAGTTGGCCTCCCGGGTGGGCGTGACCAATGTCAATCTGTCTGTCCTCAAGAACGGCCGCGCCAAGGCCATCCGCTTCACGACCCTCACCCGCATCTGCGAGGTGCTGGAGTGCCAGCCGGGCGATCTTCTCAGCTACCGGCCCACGGGCGGATGAGGGGCCGCGCCACCGGTCGCCGCCCGGGTGCGCGGTCAGGCCGCCGTTGCTGAACTGCGAGCGGTAGACACCGTCCTCGGCCGGCCGGACCAGGATCGGCCGGCCGTCCGCCATCCGGTCGGGGTGGAAGTTCAGCGTCAGGGGCAGGGCGGCGTCGAGCGGCCTGCCCGCGGACCGGGACTCGACATGGCTCAGGGCTCGTACCTGCGGCAACGAGGAAGGGGCTGCGTTCACCGGCGCGGTGTGCCGGAGCGCGGTGTGCCGGAGCGCGGTGTGCCGGAGCGCGGTGTGCCGGAGCGCGGTGTGCCGGAGCGCGGTGTGCCGGAGCGCGGTGTGCCGCCGGAGGCACGGCCGGCCGGCCGGCCGTCGAATATCGCCCGGACGATCACCGTCGGCGATGGCAGAATGCCCGCCATGACTGATGCAGTGAAGGGCCCTGCCAGCTATTTCCCGTCGATCGAGAAGAAGTACGGCCGCCCGGTAGCGGAGTGGAAGGACCTCATCCGGTCCTCGCCGCTGACCAAGCACACGGAGATCGTCAACTGGCTCAAGTCCGAGCACGGCCTGGGCCACGGGCACGCCAACGCCCTGGTCGCGCACACGCTCGCCGAGGACAAGAGCAAGTAACGGCACCCGACCGTCAGGGCAGCGGCCGCTCGGCGTCCACGAGGATGTTCTCCCTCCCCCAGGCGCCGAGCGGCCCCAGCGCCTCGTTGAGTCCGACGCCCAGCGGGGTCAGCGCATACTCGACGCGCGGCGGCACCTCCGCATGCACCTCCCGGTGCACGATGCCGTCCTCCTCCAGCTCCCGCAGATGTGACGTGAGCACCTTCTCCGTGATGCCGGGCACCATCCTGCGCAACTCGCCGAAACGGCACACCTGTTCGTTGAGCGCCCAGAGGATCAGCACCTTCCACTTGCCGCCGATCACATCCATCGCCGCGTCGATCCCGCAGACGTACGCCCCCGGCCTCCGTACGGTCCCCATGGTGCACCCCTCCCACCTGCTCGCTCACCTGGCGGCAACCACCCACTTCGAAGTGCGTACTTGATCACTTCCGGGCCTGCCGCAAGCCTAATCGGCATGACTGACAACGCCTTTGAGAAGTCGCCGCTCACTCTCCTCGGGCTCGGTGCCATGGGCACCGCGCTCGCCCGCGCCTGGCTCGCCGCCGGGCATCCGCTCACCGTCTGGAACCGCGGTCCGGGCCGTGCCGAACCGCTCGCCGCCGCGGGGGCGACCGTGGCCGGGACCGTGGCCGAGGCGGTGGCGGCGAGCGGGCTCGTCGTCGTCTGCCTGCTCGACGACGCCTCGGTCGACGAGACCCTGACCGGCATCGACCTGGCCGGAAAGGATCTGGTCGACCTCACCACGTCCACCCCCGCCCAGGCCCGGGCCCGCGCCGCCCGGGCCCGCGAGCGCGGGGCCCGATTCCTGGACGGCGGGATCATGGCGGTCCCGCCGATGATCGGCGCCCCGGGCTCCGGGGCCTACGTCTTCTACAGCGGCTCCCGCGCCCTCTTCGACGCCCACCGCGCCGTCCTGGCCGTACCGGCCGGCACCTCCTACGTCGGCGAGGACGCCGGCTTCGCCGCCCTGCACGATGTGGCTCTGCTGAGTGCGATGTACGGGATGTTCGCCGGCGTCGCGCACGCGTTCGCCCTGATCCGCAAGGAGAACATCGAGCCGACGGCCTTCGCCCCGCTGCTCGCCGACTGGCTCGTCGCCATGACGCCCTCCGTGCACGCGGCCGCCGCCCAGCTGGCCGAAGACGACTACACACAAGGGGTCGTGTCCAACCTCGCCATGCAGGTCGCGGGCAGCGCCACACTCCTGCGCACGGCCGAGGAACAGGGAGTCAGCGACGAGTTGCTGACGCCGTACCTGGCCCTGCTGGAACGTCTCCTCGCGGACGGGCGGGGCAACGAGAGCACAACGGGTGCGGTGGACCTGCTGGCCCTTCGAGCCACCTGATTGCTTACGGTCGGGGCAAGACATCCGAAGCAATCGGACTTCGTACCGGCGCGGACGCTCATCGAGCATTCCGCGCCCATACGTCACCCGTTCAGGCCGCGTGCGCTTCGAACCAGAGCGATCCGAGATCACGGCCGGGAGTGAGGCGCACGTCCGCGTCCAGGGCGGCCGCGAGACTCCTCAGCAGTTCGAGTATCGGCGCTGTCCCGCCCTCTTCGATGCATTCGATGTCGTCCTCGTCCATGCCGGTTCGCAGGGCCAGCTCGGCCACACTGAGCCCGAGTGCGGTTCGGCGGTCGTAGAGGGCTTTACCGAAGGCCAGGGCCTCACGAATGGCGATCCGTTCCGGATCACCGTCCGGAGGTCCGAGGGGATCCAGCGACTGTGCTGTCCGGCCATCACACCTTCCTCTCGTACATCGCGGTCGCCGGTTCATGATGCGCGCTCTCGCAGACTTTCTGGGCGCGGACAGCACGGTCGATCCGGCTCTGCTCGTGCACGCCCGCACCTCCGGCTCGACCTCGAAGTCGTAAGGCTTGTTCATACGACGGTCAACCCGGCGGCGAGGCAATACGTCACGCTCCGAACACCGCCGCTGACGTGGCGCATCTCACCCGGCCGAGTCCGTCACGCCCCCGTTCCGGCCCATTCCAAGCCCGGCCCCCGCCCCCGACCGGCGTTCCCACGGTTCGGGGGTGGTGGGTGCATGGAGATGGAAGCCGGGGCGGGACGTCGGGAGTACCCGGGTGGGGCAACCGGAGGGCAAAGCCCGGGCGGCCCGTGAAACGCGGTCGTAAGCTCCCAGACATGCAGGTCATCCAGTCCACGAAGCTCGCCAATGTCTGTTACGAAATCCGGGGCCCCGTGCTTGAGGAGGCGATGCGGCTGGAAGCGGCCGGTCATCGCATCCTCAAGCTGAACACCGGCAACCCTGCCGCGTTCGGGTTCGAGTGCCCGCCCGAGATTCTCGAAGACATACTGCGCAACCTCTCCGGGGCGCACGGCTACGGCGACGCGAAGGGGCTGCTGTCGGCGCGGCGGGCGGTGATGCAGCACTACCAGACCAAGGGCATCGATCTCGACGTCGAGGACATCTACCTGGGCAACGGCGTCTCGGAGCTGATCCAGATGTCGATGCAGGCGCTGCTCGACGACGGCGACGAGGTCCTCGTACCGGCGCCGGACTATCCGCTGTGGACCGCCTCGGTGTCGCTGGCCGGCGGTACGGCCGTGCACTACCGGTGCGACGAGCAGGCCGACTGGATGCCGGACCTCGCCGACATCGAGCGGAAGATCACCGACCGCACCAAGGCGATCGTGATCATCAACCCGAACAACCCGACGGGCGCTGTCTACGACGACGAGATGCTGCGCGGGCTGACGGAGATCGCCCGGCGCCACAACCTGGTCGTCTGCTCCGACGAGATCTACGACCGGATCCTGTACGACGGAGCGACCCACACGCCGACCGCGACGATCGCGCCCGATCTGATGGTGCTCACCTTCAACGGGCTCTCCAAGAACTACCGGGTGGCCGGATACCGCTCGGGGTGGCTGGCGGTCTGCGGTCCGAAGGCGCACGCCTCCTCGTACATCGAGGGGCTGACGATCCTCGCCAACATGCGGCTCTGCGCCAATATGCCGTCGCAGCACGCCGTGGCCACCGCGCTCGGCGGGCGGCAGTCGATCAACGATCTGGTGCTGCCGGGCGGGCGGATCCTGGAGCAGCGGGATGTCGCGTACGACCTGCTCACGCAGATTCCCGGCGTGACCTGTGTGAAGCCGAAGGGGGCGCTGTATCTCTTCCCGCGGCTCGACCCCAAGGTCTACAAGATCAAGGACGACCGGCAGATGGTCCTCGACCTGCTGCGGGCCGAGAAGATCATGGTCGTGCACGGTACGGGGTTCAACTGGCCGGAGCCCGACCACTTCCGTGTCGTGACGCTGCCGTCGACCGAGGATCTGACGGATGCGGTGACCCGGATCGCGCACTTCCTGGACGGGTACGGCCAGCCGTAGCGGCCGGCCGCTACGGTCGAGCACCCCTCTCGGAATCGATTGCGGATAACTTTAGACAGAATCCAAGCTAGGATGGTTCCACAGCAACACCAGGAGGCCATCCATGTACGAACCGATCCGCACCAAATCGGTCCACACACCGGCCGACCATGCCGACGACTTCCCGCACCGTTCCCGCGAGGAGGAGCTGGACATCCAGCTCGCCGGACACCTGGCCGCACTCCTCGCGGTCACCGACGAGCTGGACCTCGGCGTGGCGGGCGACCGTATCGCCGAGCAGGTGGCCAGGCTGCGCGGTGCGCCGCCCGCCCGGCACGCCGGTCGCACCGATGCACCCGCGCTCACGCTCCAGCACCGCGCCCACGCCCTCGCGGGCCGCGCGCTGGTGGTCGCCGCGTCCCGCGCCGACACGGCCGTCGCGATTCTCGCGGCCGAGCGCATGGACGCCCACACGGCGGCAATCGCCGCCACCGCCCCCGCCGCCTCGCCGCGACTGGTCGGCGCCCTCTGACGGCCCCGGTCCACGGGCCGTCGAGGCGCGTGGACCGGGTGCCACCCATCCGGGTCCGGTACGAGTAGTGCGACGGGGCGGCGGTCCGGGCGATGGCCCGGACCGCCGTTCCTTTTCGAGCGGGACGGTGCCGTCAGTTGCGGACCCGTACCGTCGCCGACGCCGTCGACGCGCTGTGCAGGGCGTCGCCGGCGTAGCCGACCTCGTACGTCACCTGGCCCGTGGCCCGGGGCAGGTCGTTGACCGTGAAGGTGCCGTCGGCCGCGACGGCCGCCGAGGTCAGCGTGCCGGTGCCCTTTCTGTCGGTGCGCTGGACGGAGAGGGTGATCCCGGCGGGAAGGGCGCGGCCCCGGCCGGTCAGGGTGCCGTTGATCGTCAGGCCCTCGCTCTTCGTCGCCTCCGCGGGGGCCTTGAGCTCAAGGGTGGTCGCGGCCTTGGCGACCGCGACGGAGAGGGTGCTGTCCTCGGCCGGGCGGTGGGTGATGTCGCCGGTGAAGGAGACGGTGTAGGTGGCGTCGCCGACCAGCGACGGGACGTCGAGAACGGTGAACGAACCGTCGGCGTCGACCTCGACGGGGGCGAGCTTACGGTCGCCGTTCGCGTCGTGCCGTACCGCCGACACCCTGACCGGCTCGGCGGGCGCGGGTCCGTCCAGCTCCAACCGGCCCCGGATGCCGAGGGGTTCGCCGACGACGGGCTGCCCCGGGGTGGTGGAGAGTGCGCCGGTGAAGCGGGAGTCGAACTGGGCGGCCGGGGGCTGGATGACATGCAGCCAGTACTCGCTGCCGTACGCGTTGGTGGTGACGGCGAAGAGGCGCTTCCCGTCCTTCGACCAGCCGAGCCCGCGCGGCGCGATCCGGTCCCCGTCGAGCGCGCCCTCGAAGGCGAACTCCAGCGGAGCCGTGGCGTCGGCCGGGTCCGCGGGCTGCACCAGCAGGTCGGGGGTGGACCCGGTCGCGGCGGAACCCCGCGCGATGTACGTGCCGTCGCCGCTGAAGGCGACCGCGGACGCCTTGGCCCCTTCGGGCAGCGGCGGGTACGCGGTCGGCGCGTCGGACAGGTCGGCGGCGTCCAGGAGCCGGGTGCCGTGGGCCGCGTCGGCGACGGCGATCCGGCGGCCGTCGGCGGACTGGGCGACGTCCCTCAGGTCGAGCGCGCCCTTGCCCTCGCTGTCCGCGAACCGGCGCTCCGGGCCGCGTACGAGCGTGTCGCCGCTCGCGTCGAACGTGGTGAGGAACGGGTTCGGCTCCTTCGTGCTGGGTGCCTGTGCCATGACCACACGGTCGGGCACCTCGGGGCCGCTCGTCAGCCGCAGCCGGCCCGCGGCGTTCCAGCCGGTGTCGACGGACCGGGTGCCGCTCGTGCCGTACAGCCAGCTCTGGTTCGTGTCGCAGCCCGAGTAGTACGGCGTCTCGGTGTGCCATACCTTGCCGCCCGCGAAGGCGACATCGCGCGGGCAGCCCACGTCGTACGAGGCGATGGTGAAGCCGGTGCGCTGCTGTGTCACGGTGTCGAACGCGAGGATCCCCGGGGCCTGCGAGACATAGAGCGTCCCGCTGTCGGTACTGAGGGCCATCCCGGACGGAGCGGTTTCGATGGGCAGCGAACCGACCTTCTGCCCCTCGAAGTTGTAGACGTGGATGTGGTTCGCGGTCCGGTCCCTGCGGTCGTCCGTGACGTAGACCCGTTCGTGCACCGAGTCGACGACCATGGCCGAGTACGAGGAGATCGGGAGCTTGGCCACGGTGTCGCCGGCCACGGGGCCGTCGGCAGCGTGGGCGACGGGTGGGGCGAGGGCGGTGAGTCCCGCGGTGGTGAGTGTCAGCGCGGCCAGCGTCGCCGTGATGCGTCCATGGTGCCGGATCTTGTTCAACTGAGTCCCCCACAGGCCCGGTCGGCCCTCCGGCCGGCTCGGCCGGAGGCGATGCGAAGGAGCATCGAAGCGTTGTGGAGGTGTTGCGCGCAAGCGAACGGCGAAGTCTGGACGCTCTCCGCAAAAGGGACGGAAAAGGGGACGGGAAAAGGGCGACCCCCGGAACCGTGAGGGGATTCCGGGGGCCGTACCGCGGCGGGCCGTTGACCCCACAGGTCAGGGCGGATGTCGAGAGACCCGGCCGCGGGGTGGGCGGGGGCGCACCCGCGCGGGGTGCGCCCGGGGGGCGTCAGCCCAGGCGCTGGACCAGCGCGCGGTACTCGTCCCACAGTTCCTTCGGCGTGTGGTCACCGAAGGTGTTGAGGTGCTCGGGGACCAGCGCCGCCTCCTCGCGCCAGAGCTCCTTGTCGACCGTGAGCAGGAAGTCCAGGTCGGAGTCGGAGAGGTCCAGGCCCGTGGTGTCCAGGGCGTCCTTGGCGGGCAGGACGCCGATCGGCGTCTCGACGCCCTCGGCCCTGCCCTCCAGGCGCTCGACGATCCACTTCAGGACGCGGCTGTTCTCGCCGAAGCCCGGCCACACGAACTTGCCCGCGTCGTTCTTGCGGAACCAGTTCACGTAGTAGATCTTCGGGAGCTTCGACTGGTCCTGCTTCTCCGCGCCGACCTTGATCCAGTGGGCCATGTAGTCGCCCATGTTGTAGCCGCAGAACGGCAGCATGGCGAACGGGTCGCGGCGCAGCTCGCCGACCTTGCCCTCGGCGGCGGCGGTCTTCTCGGAGGCGACGTTGGCGCCGAGGAAGACACCGTGCTGCCAGTTGAAGGACTCGGTGACCAGCGGTACGGCCGAGGCCCGGCGGCCACCGAAGAGGATGGCCGAGATCGGCACGCCCTTCGGGTCCTCCCACTCGGGCGCGATGATCGGGCACTGGCCCGCCGGGACGGTGAAGCGGGCGTTCGGGTGGGCGGCCGGCGTCTCGGACGCGGGCGTCCAGTCGTTGCCCTTCCAGTCGGTGAGGTGGGCCGGAGCGGTCTCCGTCATGCCCTCCCACCAGACGTCGCCGTCGTCGGTGAGCGCGACGTTGGTGAAGACGGAGTTGCCCCACATGGTCTTCATGGCGTTGGCGTTGGTGTGCTCGCCGGTGCCGGGCGCGACGCCGAAGAATCCGGCCTCGGGGTTGATCGCGTAGAGGCGGCCGTCCTCACCGAACCGCATCCAGGCGATGTCGTCGCCGATGGTCTCGACGGTCCAGCCGGGGACCGTGGGCTCCAGCATCGCGAGGTTGGTCTTGCCGCAGGCGCTCGGGAACGCGGCGGCGATGTACTTCGGGCCCTCGCCCTCGCCCTCGCCCTGCGGCGGCGTGAGCTTGAGGATCAGCATGTGCTCGGCGAGCCAGCCCTCGTCGCGGGCCATGACGGAGGCGATGCGCAGCGCGTAGCACTTCTTGCCGAGCAGGGCGTTGCCGCCGTAGCCGGAGCCGTACGACCAGATCTCGCGGTCCTCGGGGAAGTGCGAGATGTACTTGGTGCTGTTGCACGGCCACGGAACGTCTTCCTGGCCCTCTTCCAGGGGCGCGCCCAGCGTGTGGACGGCCTTGACGAAGAAGCCGTCGGAGCCGAGCTCGTCGAGGACGGCCTGTCCCATGCGGGTCATGGTGCGCATCGAGACGGCGACGTACGCGGAGTCGGTGATCTCGACGCCGATCGCGGAGAGCGGGGAGCCGACGGGGCCCATGCAGAAGGGCACGACGTACATGGTGCGCCCACGCATGGAGCCGCGGAACACGCCCTTCTCACCGGTGAAGACGGCCCGCATCTCGGCGGGGGCCTTCCAGTGGTTCGTCGGACCGGCGTCCTCCTCCTTCTCGGAGCAGATGAACGTACGGTCCTCGACGCGGGCGACATCGCTCGGGTCGGACGCGGCGTAGTACGAGTTCGGGCGCTTGGTCTCGTCCAGTTTCGTGAACGTGCCCCTGGCCACGAGCTCCCCGCACAGGCGCTCGTACTCGGCCTCCGAACCGTCGCACCAGACCACCCGGTCCGGCTCGGTGATGGCTGCGATCTCGTTCACCCAGGAGATGAGCTCCTGGTGGTTGGTGGGGACAGTGAGGGGAGCCGCGATGTCGCGCGCCACGATCGCTCCTTGTTGAGGGTGTCTGTTTGGTTGGCCCCGTGGGGGCTGCGACCCGGATGCTTCGACCCCTACGAATCCCACTGGCGCTCATCCGGTGCCGACCGCACTCATTTGATCATCCGACCGATGCACCCATATGTCCAGGGGGCCGCACACGTGAGCATTGCCACTCCCATCCGTTACCTACGGTTGCGTAGGTACGATGCGGGGATGACTGCTGCCGCCGCCGCGCCCGAGCCGACCGGGCTGGAACCAGCCGAGCCCGACACCGCCCCGGCGAAACCGCGCATGCGCGGCTGGCTGCACGCCGGGATGTTTCCCGCCGTGATCGTCGCGGGGATCGCGCTGATCGCGCTGACGGACAGCGTCCGCGGCCGGATCGCCTGCAGCATCTACGTCCTGACCGCATGCCTGCTGTTCGGTGTGAGCGCGCTCTATCACCGCGGCACCTGGGGCCCGCGGGGCGAGGCGGTGCTGCGCCGGCTCGACCACGCCAATATCTTCCTGATCATCGCGGGCACCTACACCCCGCTGACCCTGCTCCTGCTCCCCGACTCGACGGGAACGCCGCTCCTGTGGGCGGTCTGGGGGGCGGCGGCCGCGGGCATCGCCTTCCGGGTCTTCTGGGTCGGTGCCCCACGCTGGCTCTACACGCCGTGCTACATAGCGATGGGCTGGGCCGCGGTCTTCTTCCTGCCGGACTTCATGCGCACCGGCGGTATCGCGGTGCTGGTGCTCGTCGTCGTCGGCGGGCTGCTGTACAGCGCGGGCGGTGTCATCTACGGCATCAAGCGCCCCAATCCGTCCCCGCGCTGGTTCGGCTTCCACGAGGTCTTCCACTCACTGACCCTGGCGGCGTTCGTCGTGCACTACGTCGGCATCTCGCTGGTGGCGTACAACCACAGCTGAGCACCCCGTTCCAGCTCCTCCCCGCAATGGCCGTGGCTTGAAAGCCGCGGCCATTCGCCATGTCGGGGCCCCGATGCGGGCAGCACATTGACACTCGCCATCTTTTGAGAGTTACTTTCACTTGACTGCGCGGGAACGCAGCGCCGAGCGCCCGATCCCCCGTCACCGCGCGGTTCGGGGCGCGCGCCACGATGGCGGCGGGCCTGGTCGTGCTCGCCTTCGCCGCGCTCCTCGGCAGCCGTACGACGGTCGACAGCGGTTACGGCTTCACGGCGCTGTGGGTCTCCGTCGCCGGGGTCGGCTTCGGCTTCGGCTTCGCCGTCGTCCCGGCGATGGACGCCGCGCCGGCCGCCCTGCCCGCGGACCGTGCGGGCAGCGGGTCCGGGCTGCTGATGACCGTGCGGCAGACGGGCAGCGCCCTCGGGATCGCGCTGCTGGGCGGCCTGCTCGCCGGTGCGTACAGCGGCCGGCTCGACACCACCGGCGTACCGGCCGCCGCCGCCGCGGACACGGCCGGCGACTCCGTCGTCGCCGCCCATGTCGTCGCGGCGAAGCCCGGCGCGCGGCGGCCGGCCGACTCCGCGGACACGGCGTACCTCCACGGCATGAGCGTGGTCCTGCTCGTCATCGCTGTCGCGGCCCTGGTGTCGGCGCTGCTGGTCGGGGCGTTCCTGACGAACCTCCCCACCCCGTCGCAGGAGCGGACGGACATGGCCCCGGCACCCGCTGATGCCTGACAATGGCGACCATGGCCGCCACCTCTCGTGCCCCTTCCGTTTCCGCCCCCGGGACGCCTCCCACGATGGGGCTGCGCGAGCGGAAGAAGCTCAAGACCAGGATCGCGATCCGCCGGGCGACGTACCGGCTGATCTCCGAGCAGGGGTACGACGCGACGACGATCGAGCAGATCGCGGAGGCGGCCGAGGTGTCGCCGAGCACTGTCTTCCGGTACTTCGCGACCAAGGAGGACATCGTCCTCACCGACGAGTACGACCCGGTCATGGAGGCCGAACTGCGGAACCGGCCGGCCGACGAACCGCCGCTGGAGTCGCTGCGGTTCATCATGGCCGAGGCGCTGACGGCGTTCCTCGCGAGCGAGGAGGAGGAACTGCGGCAGCGCACCCGGCTGATGGTGGAGGTCCCCGCCATCCGGGCGCGGATGACGGAGACCATGTCGGACACGGCGAAGGTGCTGGCCCAGGCACTCGCGGACCGCAGCGGGCGCAACCCCGACGACCTGGAGGTCCGGGTGTTCATCGCAGCGGTGCTGGGGGCACTGCGCGAGGTGACGCTGTACTGGGGCGAGCACGGCCAGGAGGGCGACCTGATCGCGATGATCAACCAGGCGCTGGACACGCTCGAAGGCGGGCTGACGCTGTAGCCGGGCTGACGCTGTAGCCGGGGCTTCGCCCTCAGTCCCCGGACGACTCCGCCCTCAGTCCTCCGACGGGCCCGATCCGAGGGTCCGCGCCAGCTCCCGCGGGTCCGTCGTCGGAGCGTCGCACACGAAGTGCCGGCACACGTACGCCGTCGGCGCCCCGCCCACCATCGGCCGGTCCGCCAGCAGCGGGAACTCCGTCCCCGCCGTCTCCCCCGCCGCGACCACCGCGCCGGGTGCCCGGCCCAGCAGCGCCGTGCGGTGCAGTTCGCCGCCGACGGGCCCCGCGACCGCGACCTCGCGCGGCCCGTCGAGGAGCGCCTCGGCGACCGCAAGCCCCCAGCCGATGAACCGGGGAACCCGCGGCCCGAGCGCCTTCACCACCCCCAACGCGCCCTCGGCGGCGGCGCGATGGGCCTGAGAGCCGGTGTGCGCGGCGTACGAGAGCAGCGCACCGGCTGCCGCCGTCCAGCCCGCCGGGGTCGCGCTGTCGGTGGGGTCCTGCGGGCGGTGGATCAGCTGCTCGGCGTCGTCCGCCGTGTCGTACAGCTGCCCGCCCTCGCCGGTGAAGTGCTGGAGCACGATGTCGAGCAGGAAGCCGGCGAACTCCAGCCAGACCCCCTCGCCGGTGACCGCGGCCAGGGCGAGGAAGCCCTCCGCGACGTCGCCGTAGTCCTCCAGGACCCCGGCGTGCCCGCCGGACCGGCCGTCCTTCGAGGTCCGGTCCAGCCGGGCGACGTCGCCCATGTGGACCCGTACCAGCAGGTCCGCCGCCTCGGTGGCGCGCTCGATCAGGTCGGGCCGGTCGAAGTACGCCCCCGTCTCGGCGAGCGCGGCGATCGCCAGGCCGTTCCAGGCGGCGACCACCTTGTCGTCCCGCCCGGGACGCGGGCGCGGCTCACGGGCGGCCAGCAGCCTGGCCCGGATGCCGGCGACCCGGTCGTCGTCCGCGTCGGTGCCGGTCCGCGCGAGCCGGAGGACCGAGGCGCCCTCCTCGAACGTGCCCTCCTCCGTCACATCGAAATACGCGGCGGCGAACTCCGCGTCCTGATCGCCGAGGACCTCGCGCAGCTGCTCGGGCGTCCACACGTAATACGCGCCCTCGACATGCCGGCCGGTGCCGTCCTCGCTGTCGGCGTCGAGCGCGGAGGCGAAACCGCCCTCCGCCGTACGCAGCTCGCGCACCATGAAGTCGGCGGTCTCCAGGGCGACCCGGCGGGCCTGTTCCGAGCCCGTCGTCCGCCACAGGTGGGCGTACACCCGGCAGAGCAGCGCGTTGTCGTAGAGCATCTTCTCGAAGTGCGGGATCAGGGGCCCGTCGGGCCCGCGCAGTACGTACCGGTGGAAGCCCCCGCCCACCTGGTCGAACAGGCTCGACCGCGCCATGGCGGCGCACAGCCCCTCGGCCATGTCGCGGGCCCCTTCGGACTCCGTCCGGGCCCAGTGCCGGAGCAGGAACTCGACGACCATGCTCGGCGGGAACCGGGTGTTTCCGGCGAACCAGCCGGAGGCGGGGTCGTACTCGCGGGTGAGTCCGAGCAGCGCCTCGGCGAGTTCCGCTTCACCGGGCAGTCCGGCCTTCGTGTAGTCCAGCTGCCGGCCGGCCAGATCCCGCACGATCTTCTGCGCCACCTCGGCCACCTCGTCGGGCCGCCCGTCCCAGGCCGCCCGTACACCCTCCAGCACCTGCATGAAGGACGGCGACCCGTGGCGCGGCTCGGGCGGGAAGTACGTACCGAAGTAGAACGGCTGACCGTCCGGGGTCATGAAGACCGACATCGGCCAACCGCCCTGGCCGGTCGCCGCCTGGAGGGCCTCCATGTAGACGGCGTCGATGTCGGGCCGCTCCTCCCGGTCCACCTTCACGGACACGAAGTGCTCGTTCATGAAGGCCGCCGTCTCCTCGTCCTCGAAGCTCTCGTGGGCGAGGACGTGGCACCAGTGGCAGGAGCTGTACCCCACGCTCAGGAACACGGGCACGTCACGCCGGCGCGCCTCCTCGAAGGCGGCGGGCTCCCACGACCACCAGTCGACGGGGTTGTCCGCGTGCTGAATGAGGTACGGGGACGTGGCGTGCGCGAGTCGGTTGGGCATGCCCCAATCCTTGCGCACTCGGCGGGGCCGTGCCCAGGCGCCACGGGACAGCTCACAGGCGGGTGCGCAGCGGGGCGCGTGCCGGGGGTACGGGGTCGGGGCCGCGGCCGGGGTCAGCCCGCCCACCGTCCGGAGAGGAAGGTGACGGCGAAGACGGTCATCAGGGGTGCCACGACGGTGAGATAGGCGGTCCTGACGTGGCGACGCCGCAGGCTCCAGACGGCGAGGCCGGTCCACAGGGGCCACCACAGGAGGGTCGCGCGCGGGATGGAGGTGTACCAGTAGGACGTACCCAGGGCCCACAGGGTCAGGGCGATGTACACGGCTTCCGGCCAGCGTCGCTGCCGGATCAGGACGGCGCACAGGCCGATGCCGATCAGCATGGTGAGGAGTTCGGCCTGGGACATCAGGGCGTACCCCGTGCTCTGGGAGTGCCCGAAGGCCGCGTGCCAGGTGTTCTGCCAGGCCTCCCAGGGGGTGTGGAAGCCGCGGTACCAGCCGCGTTCCTCCGCGTGCTTCCAGGCCATCCAGTCGCCGGTACGCGTGTGCAGGTACCAGCTGTAGAGCAGCGGCGGGAGGGCGGGCAGCGCCAGCCAGGGAAGACGGCGCCAGTGGGCGGCGGTGCGGGCGGTGGCCAGGAAGTGGACCGCGAGGGCCGCGGCGAGGAAGAGGCCGCTGACCCGGACGGTGGTGGCCAGGCACGTCAGGGCGGCCGCGAGCGGCCAGTTGAGGCGCTGGGCGGCCAGCCAGGCCGGCAGGGCCAGGGCGAGGAAGAGCGCCTCGGTGTAGCCGGCGGCCAGGAAGACCGCGCACGGGGAGAGCAGGAAGAAGAGGGCGGCGCGCTGTCCGGCGTTCTCCTGGGCCGGGTGTCCGGCGTTCCCCTGGGCCGGGTGTCCCGCGCTTCCCTCCTGCGGCAGCTGTCCGGTCTCCTGCGGCAGCTGTCCGGCGTTCTTCTGCGGCAGCTGTCCGGTCTCCTGCGGCAGCTGTCCGGCATTCTTCTGCGGCAGCTCTCCCGCGCCCCTCGGCGGCAGGTGCAGCCGGGCGATCCGGGCCAGGGCCAGTACGGCGATGCCTCCGGCGACGAAGGAGATCAGCGCCCCGGCCGCGGGCCAGCTCGGGACGATGGTGTGGACGGCCCGCAGCAGGTAGGGGAAGCCGGGGAAGAAGGCTTCTCTGTTGTCCCATTCGGATATCCAGGGGCCGGACCCGCCCGGGAAGTAGCCGTCCTGGGCTATGTGCAGGTAGTGCCACCAGTCCCACCGCTGCCACGGCGCGAAGAACGAGGCGGGGTCATGGTTCTTACGGTCGTCGGCGAACAGCCAGCGCATGCAGTAGGCGGTGGTCCAGATGCCCACCCGGGTCAGCAGGTACAGCCACAGCACCTCGCGGTCGGCGGGCCCCAGCCGGCGGCAGAGCCGGACGAACCGCCGGCCGAAGGATGTCGTGCCCGGTGACGGCGTGCCGCCGGGCGACCCGGGAGCGGTCCCGGGTCGGGCGGGCGGGCGTTCACGCTGCCGCTGGGGGGGCGAAAGGGTCACAACAGAATCTCCTGGCCTGGATCGGATGTGCGCGTGCCTGGTGCCCCTTCCGGCGGGCGCGGTTCGGGGCACGGGCCGAGCGGCCCCGGTCGGCACGGTCCGGGGTGCGGAAGTCGGGATGTCGCGGGATGTCAGGGGGGCGAGCTGGTGCTCCGGGTGGGCGTGGCCGGTGTTCCCGAGGCGCTCCGGCCGGGGGTGGTCGGTGTTCCCGAGGCGCTCCGATCGGGGGTGGTCGGTGTTCCCGAGGCGCTCCGGTCGGGCGAGGGGGCGCCCGTCGGCGGCGGGCTCGTGCGGGGCGGGGAGAGCAGGGGAGAGGGCTGCGGGGCGGAGGGGGTGGTGGCCGGGACAATAGTGCCCGTACTGTCGGGCAGGAGTGTCGCCACGGCCGCGCCCGTACCGGAGAAGACCAGGCAGGCGCCGACCGCCAGCGCGAGAATCCGGTGCCTGCGCACGCGCTCCCCGCGCGCGGTGATGTACGAGGGCGGAGCGGACCGGGCGCGGAACCGGCCGGCGGCCGCGGCCTCCTTGAACAGGGACCGCAGCGGGTCGTCGGCTTCAGACACAGGGCCCCTCCTCGGTACGCGGATCCTGCAGGCGGTGCGAGAGCGTGGCCCGGCCCCGGGCGAGATGCGTCTTGACGGTGCTGGCCGCCAGACCGGTCTCCGCGGCAATCTGCTCGACCGTCAGATCGCATACGTAGTGCAGGGCCAGCGTGCGGCGCTGCTTGGCCGGCAGATCCCGGAGCGCTTCCACGAGCGCCACCGACTCCGGGCCGGGCGCCTCCGCATGGAGCGGGGCACCGCTGCGCCGCCAGGCATCCGCCGCGCGGCGCCGCCCGCGCCACCGGCTCACCGCCAGCCGCCAGGCGACCGTACGGATCCACGCCTCGGGCTGCCGGTCACGGTCGAGGTGACGCCGTCGGCTCCATCCCTTGACGAAAGCCTCCTGCACCACGTCCTGCGCCTCGTGCTGGTCACCGAGCATCACGAACAACTGCCCCGTCAGCCGGGCGACCGTCTGCGCATAGAACTCTTCGAACTCCTCGACGGTCAACAAAAAGCTCCTGGATCTCCTCGGTCTCACCGGGCCTACGCCCGGCACCCCGCATCCGGACTACACCAGACCCGGAGAAACCGGCGTGACGGTCATCACACCGGCCGCCCGGGACCGGCACACACCACTGCCGCCGCGCCTCGGCCGCGCGGTCCGACCGACCGAAAGCCCCGAGCCGGCCGGACACACCGGCCGGCGGATTGCCGGCCCACCGGCATGGCGGCTCAGGTACGGGGAAGTCTCACGGTCCAGGCGAGACGGCACACCCACATCCTCTCTCAGGCCCGGTCGGCCGCCTCGCTCCCCTCGCGCCGACGCACCGTACGCAGGACACTGGGCGGCGACGACGGCCGAGGCAGGTGTCATCGTCGTATCCGGAGGGGGACTCACATGCGGGACAGCCATCGGGCGGAAGCCGAAGGGCTGTTGGTACGCGCCGTCGAGGAAGAGGTACGGCGCTCGGGCGGGCGGGCCGACGCCGGTGCGCTGACAGCACGCGGGCGGGCGGCACTCGATTCCCTGACGGCCGCCGCGGCCGACGAGTACGCCGCGTATCTCCAGGCGCTGGACGCGGCGGAGGCCGGGCAGCAGCCGCTGTCACAGCGGTTCAGCCGGGCCGCCCTTGGAACTCCCCTGCTGGTCACGGGAGTTGCCGCAGTCGCTGCCTTCGGTGCCGATGTCGCATTCGGCACGGCGACGGGGCCGGCCCTCGGCGCAGGCGCCGTCGTCGCGGTCGCGGGGGCCACGGCGACCGTCGCCAAGGTCACCGCGTCGCACTGGCCCGCCGCCCACCGCCGCGCGGGCGCGCTCGGGCAGCCCGGCGGCGCCGAACAGCTGCGGCTGCAGTGGCTGGCGGCGCTGGAGGTACGGGGCATCCGCCCGTTCCTCGACCAGCAGCGGATGCTCACCGCCTCGTCGCGCACACCGGCGAAGAAGGTCCCCGCGCAGTCGCGGACCGCCCCGCAGCTGCGGGGCGGGGACCGCAGCGCCGCGGCCCGCATGCGCGCGCTCCTGGACCAGTCGTTCGGCCATCTGCCCGCGGCCGACGGGCCGTTCGCCGGCCGGCGGGCCGAGCTGGCGCAGATCGGGCAGTGGGTGCGCGAGGCCCGCGCGTCGACGGAGACCAAGCCGACCGTCGTCGTCCTGCACGGCACGCCCGGCGCGGGACGCACCACGCTCGCGGTGCGGGCGGCGCGCAGCCTGAAGGATCAGTTCCGGGGCGCGTGCGTGGTGGACCTGCGCGGCGATGTGTCCGGGGAGGCGCCGCTGCCGACCCGGGACGCGCTGCTGCATCTGCTGAACCGGCTGGGCGCGCCCCGCGAGCAGCTGCTGTTCCGCGAGAGGGCCTCCGCCGAGCAGCAGGTGCGGCGGCTGAGCGAGCTGTACCACCAGCATCTGACCGGCACGCCCGTGACGATCGTCCTCGACGACGCGGCCGACGCGGCCCAGGTCCGCACGCTGGTCCCCGAGCGCTCCGACAGCCTCGTCCTCGTCACCGCCCGCGAGCCCCTGGAGCTGCCCGCCGACATTCCGGCCCGGGTCCATCACCTGCCGGTCGGCGCGCTGGACGCGGCGGGCGCGGAGGAGCTGCTGCGCGAGGCGGCCGGGGCGGCGGAGGAGGAGCCGTACGACGCCCGGTCGACGGACAGCGTCGTGGAGCTGTGCGGCGGGCTGCCGCTGGCGCTGCGCACAGCGGGCTCCTCGCTCGGCGCACGTACCCGCGGCGCCCTCGCCGCCGATCTCGCCGCGTACGGTCCGGTCGCGCCGGTCGAGCGGGCGCTGTGGCTGCGCTACACCGACCAGTCCGAGCAGGCGCGGCGGCTGCTGCGCCGGCTCGCGCTGGCCGGGCGGGCCAGCCTGGGCGCCGCGGCGGCGGCCGCGCTGCTCTCCGCCGACGAGCAGGAGGCCGAGCGGCTGCTGACGGCCCTGGCCGGGGCCGGGCTCCTGGACCACGTACGGGGCTCGCGCTACCGGCTCCACGACCTCGTACGGGGCTTCGCCCTGGACCGGCTGCGGGACGAGGAGGCGGCGGCGGACCGTACGGCCGCCCAGGAGCGGCTGATCAAGAACTACGCGGAGCTGGCCGGTGCGGTGATCCGCATGGTGGACGGCAAGATGTCCACCCGGGCCGGGCAGTTCGGCTCGCACGGGTTCGGTTCGCTGGATTCGGCACTGCGCTGGCTGGACGACGAGTCGAGTTTCATCACGTCGGCGCTGCGGCACGCGGAGGGCGTCGACCAGGGGGCCGTACTGGATCTGCTGGGCGCGCTGTGCGACTACTGCCTGCTGCGGGGCGACCTCTACCGGCTGGGCGAGATCAGCGAGTTGACGCAGGCCGTGGACAAGGGGCTGCTGGAGCGGTCCGTGCAGTGGCGCACCGGCATCGCGGCCCGTCAGCTCGGCGAGCTGGACAAGGCCCGCACCACGCTGTCGTCGGTCGTCGGGCTCTACCGCGAGGCGCAGAACGAGGCGGGTACGGCGCTGGCGCTCTGCTCGCTCGGCATCACCCTGCACCACCAGGGCAATCTGACCGAGGCGTCGGCGCGGCTGCGCGAGGCGATCGCGTTGCAGTCCTCCGACGAGCAGGCCGAGGACCGGGCCTGGTCGCTGCACGCCCTGGCCGCCGTCGAACGGGACCGGGCCCACCTGGCCCAGGCGCTGACCCTCCTGGACACCGCGCTGGCCCTGCACCGGGAGGGCGAGTCGCTGCACGGCGAGGCGTGGACGCAGTTCCAGCTGGGCCAGACCCTGCTGCGGATGGGCGACGTGGAGCGGGCGGAGGAGGCGCTGCGTACGGCCCTGGATCTGTACGGCCGTACCCGTGACGAGCGCGGCGAGGCGTGGGCGCTGACCCAGCTGGCCCGCGCCCGGCTGCTGGACGGCGACCCGGCCCCGGCCGTCGAACAGCTGGAGCAGGCCCTGGCCCGGCATCGCGACAACGAGGACGCGCGCGGCGAGGCGTGGACGCTGTACTACCTGGGGCAGGCCCTGGAGGAGAACGGCGACACCGACCGGGCGGTGCGGCAGCTGGAGCGGGCCCGCACGATGTTCTCCCGGATGCGGGACGTGTACGGGCTGGCGTGCGCCCGTCACCACTCGGGCCGGGTCACCCGCGATCAGCGGGCCGCGCAGACCGGGAACCTCCGCAACTCCGGCTTCGCCCGTCAGCTCCTGGTCGACGCCCGGGCCGACTTCCGGCGCATCGGCGTCGCCCACGGCGAGGCGTGGACGTGTCTGGAGCTGGCCCTGATCGACGCGGGCAACAACCGCGCCCCGCAGGCGCTGGAGCTGTGCGACGAGGCGGCGGAGCTGTTCGACTCCTACGGCGACACGCGGGGCACCGACTGGGCCCGCTTCCTGCGCTGCACGCTGCTGCCGTACGCGTCGCCGGGCGGCAGCGAGGTGGGCGCGGTGGTGGCCCAGCAGGAACTGGCCGACCTGCTCCTGGCGGGCCACCCGACGCGCGACAGCAAGCTGGAGGACTGCGCGGAGGCGTACCGGGTGGTGCTGAACCGCGGCGTGGACCTGGAGGACGGCTGGCAGGCGTGGCGCCTGGGCATGACACCGACGCGCCACGCCCGGGAGGTCATGGGCGTACCGGTCCCGCCCACGACCAGCCCGTCCGACGTCTGAGGACATCGCTGCCCCCGGCCGGGCACGACCGCCCCGCCCGTCGTCAGGCGTACGGGGCGGTCACCGGAGGCCCCGGTACCGCCCCGCGCCTACTTCCGCTTCGCGGACCCCGCCGCCACCGGGGCGTCGGACGCCTCCGCCGGGTCCGGGGCCTCCACGAAGTCGACCTTGCCCATGTGCCGGTTCATGGACTTCATCAGCAGCCATACGCCGACGGCGAGCACCGCGAAGACGATGAAGCCGAGGACGCCGGGGGTCACCTTGTTGTCGTCGACCTCCTTGGCGAGAGGGACGAGATGGGTCAGTGCCTGGGTCGCGTACATATCAGGCATTGTTGCGGATGCCCGCGAAGAGGTCGCTCTCGGGGAGGGAGGTATCGACGAGAGACTTCGCCAGCTCGTACTCCTCGGTCGGCCAGACCTCCTTCTGGATGTCCATCGGAACCCGGAACCAGCCGCCGTCGGGATCGATCTGCGTCGCGTGCGCGATCAGCGCCTTGTCACGGATCTCGAAGAAGTCCGCGCACGGAACGTGCGTGGTCAGCGTGCGTTCGTCGCGCTCGAACTCCTTCCAGCGCTCCAGCCACTCGCCGTACGGGGACTCCAGGCCGCGGGCCAGCAGCGCCTCGTGGAGCGCCACCGTGCGCGGCCGGTTGAAGCCCTGGTTGTAGTAGAGCTTCTGCGACTGCCAGGCCGGGCCGAACTCCGACTCGGGGTACAGCTCGGGGTCCGCCGCACCGTCGAAGGCGATCATCGTGATCTTGTGGGTCATGATGTGGTCGGGGTGCGGGTACCCGCCGTTCTCGTCGTACGTCGTGACGACCTGCGGCCGGAACGCTCGGATGCTGCGGACGAGGCGGCCGGCGGCCTTCTCCTCGTCCTCCAGTGCGAAGCAGCCCTCCGGCAGCGGCGGCAGCGGGTCGCCCTCGGGCAGACCCGAGTCGACGAAGCCGAGCCACTCCTGGTCGACGCCCAGGATCTCCCGGGCCTCGTCCATCTCCTTCTTGCGCACCTCGTGGATGTTCTCCTCGATGTACGCGTCGCCCTGGAGCTTGGGGTTGAGGATGGAACCGCGCTCGCCGCCCGTGCAGGTCACTACCAGCACGTCCACCCCCTCGGACACATACTTGGCCATGGTGGCCGCACCCTTGCTCGACTCGTCGTCGGGGTGGGCGTGAACGGCCATCAGTCGCAGCTGCTCAGTCAAGACTCGATCCTCAGTGTTTCGGCGCGTGGGCAGGCTTCTATAGTGACCGAACCGGGGGGCGGAAAATTCCTCGATCCCCGGCACAGGAGGAACGATCATGACGGCGGTGCGCGAAGCGCTCCCGGAGAACCGCTACGGCCGCTCCGCGGACCAGCGCGCGGACCGCAAGCTCAGGATCATCGGCTCGGTGCTGGGCGTCGCCCTGCTCGGGATGGTCGGCTGGATCGGTTACGGCTACATCACCGGGCAGGGGATCAGCGCCGAGGTGATCAAGCGCCAGGTCGTCTCGGACGCGCGGGTCGATGTGCACCTGGAGGTGCGCAAGGACAAGAACGTCAAGGGCTCCTGCACCCTCCGCGCGCAGCACGAGGACGGCAGCGAGGTGGCCCGCAAGGACTTCCGCTTCGACGACCGCACCGACCGTGTCGACCGCGTCCTGTCGCTTCGTACGACGTCCAGGGCGACCAGTGTCGAGCTGCTGGGCTGCACCACCGACGACGGGGCGGCACGTTAACCGCCGCACGCCAGCGCTTCATCGCTCTTGTCGGTGCTGACCTGCGCAAAACGCGGTCCCGGCGATTACCTTCTCCCCCTTTTCCCGGGGAATTGTTAGGCTCGTGGTTTCGCCCACCCGTGGCGGCACATGCTTACGGGTAGGGCGATGCTTTGTATACCCAGTACCGACGAGGAGCACCCTGTGACCCAGACCAGCGAAAACGTCACCTGGCTCACGCAGGAGGCGTACAACCAGCTCAAGACCGAGCTGGAGTACCTGTCTGGTCCCGCGCGCACGGAAATCTCCGTAAAGATCGCGGCGGCCCGTGAGGAAGGTGACCTCCGGGAAAATGGCGGATACCACGCGGCCAAGGAGGAGCAGGGCAAGATGGAGCTGCGCGTGCGCCAGCTCACCCAGCTCCTGGAGCACGCGAAGGTGGGTGAGGCACCCGCCGACGACGGCGTGGTCGAGCCCGGCATGGTGGTGACGATCGCCTTCGACGGCGACCCGGACGACACCCTGACCTTCCTGCTCGCCTCGCGTGAGTACGCGAGCTCGAACATCGAGACGTACTCCCCCCAGTCCCCGCTCGGCACCGGCGTGAACGGCAAGAAGATGGGCGAGGACGCCGAGTACGAACTGCCGAACGGCAAGTTGGCCACCGTGAAGATCCTCGCGGCGAAGCCGTACACGGGCTGATCCCGCAGCACTGACGCGAGGAGCCTCCGGCCCGGTGGGCCGGAGGCTCCCCGCATGTGCGGCGCGCCTCGGACCGCGACCTGCCGGTACTTGCGCACCGCCAGTGTGCGGAAGACCACAAGGATCAGCAGCGACCTGAGCAGCGACGCCCGTGACCGGGTGTACCACCGGCCAGGCGTCCGACGGCGACACGCCGGGGTTGCCGAAAAGCACCCGGCAGGCCTGGACGAACACATATGGCTTACACGCACGCGGCTACCGGGCGGCGCCGCCAGGTATCGCAACGCGATATATCGCGACGCACAAGAGTCAGCTCATCACGAGGTAGCCCGCGTCGCGCAGCGCCGCCGAGACCTCCTCGCAGTGCTCCGGGCCCTTCGTCTCCAGGTGCAGCTCCACCTCGACCTCGGTGAGCCCGAGCCGGGGGTCGGTCCGCACATGGCCGATGTCGAGCACATTGGCGTCGACGACCGAGAGCACGGCCAGCAGCGTGGCCAGCGCGCCGGGGCGGTCGGCCAGCCGCAGCCGCAGGCTCAGATAGCGGCCGGCCGCGACCATGCCGTGGGTCAGGATGCGCTGCATCAGCAACGGGTCCACGTTGCCGCCCGACAGCAGCGCGACCACCGGCCCGCGGAACGACTTCGGATCGCTCAGCAACGCCGCGACCGGGCTCGCGCCGGCCGGTTCCACCACCAGCTTCGCCCGCTCCAGACAGAGCAGCAGCGCACTGGACAGCTCGTCCTCGGAGACCGTACGGACCTCGTCGACCAGCTCCCTGACCAGCTCGAACGGCACATCGCCGGGGCGCCCCACCTTGATGCCGTCCGCCATCGTGTTCAGCGTGTCGATCGACACCGGATGCCCCGCGGCCAGCGACGGCGGATAGCAGGCCGCGCCCGCCGCCTGCACGCCGACGATCCGCACATCGGGCCGGAGCGCCTTGACCGCCACCGCGATGCCCGCGGCGAGACCGCCGCCGCCGATCCCGACGACGATGGTGCGCACCTCGGGGCACTGTTCGAGGATCTCCAGGCCCACCGTGCCCTGTCCCGCGATGATGTCCGGGTGGTCGAAGGGGTGGATGAAGACCGCACCGGTCTCCTGCGCGTACTCCTCGGCCGCGGCCAGCGTCTCGTCGACGACATGGCCGTGCAGCCGGACCTGCGCCCCGTACTGACGGGTGGCGGCCACCTTCGGCAGCGGCGCCCCGACCGGCATGAAGACCGTCGACCGTACGCCGAGCAACGCAGACGCGAGTGCGACACCCTGCGCATGGTTTCCGGCGCTCGCGGCCACGACTCCGGCCGCCCGTTCCACCGGGGACAGCCCGGCGATCCGTACGTATGCACCACGCAGTTTGAACGAACCGGTCCGCTGCAGGTTCTCGCACTTGAAGTGGACCGGCGCGCCGACAAGCTCCGTCAGGTGGCGGCTGCCCTCCATGGCGGTCACCCTGGCCACACCGGAAAGCATCTTCTGCGCCCCGAGGATGTCATCGAGGATCAGCGGGGGAAAGCGGCCGGTCGCACGGAAGTTCATACCGCAAGTCTTGCAGCTCGGCGGGGTGCCGGACGCCTCGTACGATCCCGGACCGCCCCGTTGTCCACAGGTTTGTGCAGCGCTGGTACGCGTTGCACCGAGGCCGCGTACTCTGTCCCCCACCCATCCGACACCGCACGAAGAGAGCCCCCGGCCATGCCCCCTCAGGACATGACGACAGCTGCGTCTCCTTCCGGGGGCGCCACCCCCGAATCCACGGGTTCCGACCACGTCCTCGATGCGCTGCAGCACCAGGTCGCGGTATTCGCCCGCCGTGCCGAGCAGACCCGCCTCGGCGGTGTCGGCCAGGTGCGCAATTCCATGGACCGCGCCGCCTACCTGCTGCTCAACCGGCTGGACCGGGAAGGCCCGATGGGCGTCAAGGCGCTGGCCGCGGCCATGGGAATCGACTCCTCGACCGTGACCCGGCAGGTCGCACCGCTCGTCGACACCGGCCTGGTCAAGCGCACCTCGCACCCGGAGGACGGCCGGGCCGTCGTGCTCCAGCTGTCGCCGCGCGGCCAGGCACGGCTGGAGGAGGTCCGCGCCTCCCGGCGCGAACTCATGACGCAGGTGACGGACGACTGGACGCCCGAGGAGCGCGAGACGTTCTGCACACTGCTCACCCGGTTCAACACGGCACTGGCCGCCCGGCAGACCTCGCACCACGCTCCCCGGGCCGGATAGCGGAACAGCGGGAGCCGGCCGCGCCCGGAGCCGCTGGACGGGCTGCCGCGCGCACACCTCTTGACCAGGCGGCCCCGCAAGGGCTCGGATGAGGACTGTGCGAGAGCGCCAGGCGGGCCGGGAGCGGCGCCGCGCCCAGGAGTTCGAGGCCTTCGTGGCGGGCGCGGCCGGCCGACTGCTGCACACGGCCACGCTCCTCACCGCCGAACCCCTGCGGCCGCCCGGGGCGAACCCCCGGGCCCAGCGGATGCTCACAGCCGCACTGGCACGCACCTACGCGCAATGGGAACGGCTGCGCGGCGAGGACCCGTACGACCGCACCCGGCGGGAGCTGGCCGTCCGGTTCGCCCACGAGGTCCGGCGGCACCACCGGCCGCGCGGCGGTCCGCTGGACCGGCTGACCCCGCAGGAACGCCTGGTCCTCGTGCTCCGGCTGTACGAAGGCGTCGCGGAGGAGCAGGCCGCGGCGCTGCTGGGGCTTCCGGTGGACCGGGTCCGGGCGATCTGCAACCGCTCGGTGGCCACGATGCGCGGCACCCGCCGCCCCACGGCGCGGCGGGGGTGGCAACGGCCCCTGGAGACCGCGCCGTGAGCCGCAGCGGGGAGGACGAGGTCCGGCACATGCTGGACGGCCCGCACCCGCAGGTCCCCGCCGATCTCGCACAGCGGGCGGCCGAGCGCGGCGCCCGCCTGCTGCACCGGCGGCGCCTCGCCCGCCGGCTGATGCTGCTGCTGGCATTCGCCGCGGTGGTCGCGTTCACGGTGTGGGCGGTGACGGCCCAGCCGTGGCAGGTGCCGCCCGCCGAGACGACGCCGCCGCTGGACGGCTGGTGAGGGCAGGTCCCGGGCGACCCGGCGAACTATCCTGGAACGGGGCGCCATGGGAACCGGCCGAGGAGGCTGCGATGGCCAGGAAAGTCGCCGACTGCCGCAAGTATCCGAGCGTCACGAACTGCTCCCTCACCATCTCGGGCGAGGAAGAGGAAGTCGTACGGGCCGCGGCGGAGCACGCGGTCTCCGTCCACAAGCACACCGACAGCCCGGATCTGCGCGAACAGATCCGGGCATCGCTGGACGACGAGAAGACCTGAGCCCGAGCCTGACGTGGTGCCGCGCGAACGGGTCCGGGCACCGGGCATCGTTGGACGACGAGCAGGCCGGAGCCTGACGGTGGTGCGGGCGACGGGCCGGACGGGCTTGAGCGATCAAGCCGGGTCGGCCCGTCGGACGCACCTCGCCCGTGTGCGTCGGCCCCGATCCGCCGGGCAGGCCCTATCCGAGCGCCTGCGTCAGATCCGCGATCAGGTCGTCGGCGGACTCGATGCCGACGGAAAGCCGGACGAGGTCGGCCGGCACCTCCAGCGGGGACCCGGCCGCCGAGGCGTGCGTCATGCGGCCCGGATGCTCCACGAGCGACTCGACGCCGCCCAGCGACTCACCGAGGGTGAACAGCTTCGCCCGGTTGCAGACGTGGACCGCCGCCTCCTCGCCGCCCACGACCCGGAAGGACACCATGCCGCCGAAGGCCCTCATCTGCTTGGCGGCGATCTCGTGGCCCGCGTGCTCGGGCAGCCCCGGGTAGAAGACCTGGGTGACCTTGGGGTGCCGGATCAGCAGATCGGCGATCTTGGTCGCGTTCTCGCTGTGCCGGTCCATGCGGACCGCGAGGGTCTTGATGCCGCGCAGCACCAGCCAGGCGTCGAACGGTCCGGCGACCGCGCCCATCGCGTTCTGGTGGTACGCCAACTCCTCGGCCAGCTCCGGGTCGTTGACGATCAGCGCACCGCCGACGACGTCCGAGTGTCCGCCCATGTACTTGGTGGTGGAGTGCACCACCACATCGGCCCCCAGGGCGAGGGGCTGCTGAAGGTAAGGACTGGCGAAGGTGTTGTCGACGACCAGTCGCACACCCGCCGCGCGGGCCACTTCGGCGATCGCGGCGATGTCGGTGATGCCGAGCAGCGGGTTGGACGGGGTCTCCACCCAGATCGCCTTGGTGCGCGGGGTGATCGCCGCCCGTACCGCCGCCACGTCCGAGGTGTCGGCGACCGAGAAGTCCACGCCCCACCGCGAGACGACCTTCGCGAACAGCCGGAACGTGCCGCCGTAGGCGTCGTTCGGGATGACCACGTGGTCGCCGGGGGTGAGCAGCGTACGCAGCAGGCAGTCCTCGGCGGCGAGTCCGGAGGCGAAGGCGAGCCCGCGGCGGCCGCCCTCCAGAGCCGCGAGGTTGTCCTCCAGTGCGGTACGGGTCGGGTTGGCGCTGCGGCTGTACTCGTAGCCGCCACGCAGTCCGCCCACGCCGTCCTGCTTGTACGTGGACACCTGGTAAATGGGCGGAACAACGGCGCCGGTGAGGGGATCGGCGGTATTTCCCGCGTGGATCGCGAGAGTCTCGAAACTCTGCTGGTCATTCATGGGGCCCGAGCGTAGTTCGTTACGAGGGCGCCCACCGGGCTACCGGGCCGTCCGGTGACAATGGGGGCATGGAGATTCTCTGGTTCCTGCTCGCGCTGTGCATGCTCGCCGCGGTCGTCGGCCCCTTCGTGTTGCGCCGCCGCGGCGGTATCCGCCAGGTCCTGCCCGGTTCGCCGGACGCCGCCGACCCGGACACGTACGGCTTCGCGCGCCAGGAGGAACTGGACATCCGGCTGCCGGGCCCGGACCAGGATCTCCTCGATGTGCTCGACGTCGTGCAGCGCACCCAGGACTGGCGGGCGGCCTCGCAGTTGCTGGCCGGTACGCCCAAGGAGGGCGAGGTGCGGTGGCAGCGGGTGCAGGCGTTCGCCGGTGCCGCCTCGCTGGAGCTGGCGCGGCAGCCCGGTGTCGGCGGTGCGTGGCTGCGCACGTGGCGGGCCGAGGCGCCGAAGGACGCGGGCGGCGCGGCGGTGCACGCCGAATTCCTGGTGCAGCAGGCGTGGCGCTCGTCGACCGCGGGGACGGACGACTTCCGGATCATCCTGGAGGAGGCCCGCACGGTCTGCGGCGAGGCGGCTCTGCTGGCGCCCGGCGACCCGGTCCCGTACCTCGTCGAACTGGCCGTCTCCCGCGGACTCGGCTACTCCCACGAGGAGTTCGACCAGCTCTGGGCGAAGGTGATCGACCGGGCCCCGGCCCACATGGGCGCGCACATCGCCGCGCTGCACTACTGGTGCGAGAAGTGGCACGGCTCCCGCGAGGCGGCCGACCGCTTCGCCACCACGGCCGCCGCCCGCGCCCCGCAGGGCTCCCTGCTGGCCGCGCTGCCGCTCTTCGCGGTGTACGAGCATCTGCCCGAGGTCAATCTCGTGCAGGGCTTCTACCGCAGCGCGGTGGTGACGAAGGCGGTCGAGGGCGCCCTGTTCGCGGTGCACGCGGCCCGTGCGGACGACCCGATGCTCGCCCACGTCCGGCATCTGCTGGTCCTCTTCCTCGTCCGGATGGAGCGCTGGTCGGAGGCGATGAACCAGTTCGTCCACATCGACGGCCACGTGGGCGCCCTGCCGTGGACCCAGAGCTCCGACCCGGCCGCCGAATACACGGTCTACCGGGCCCTCGCCGTCGCCGGCTACGAGGCGAACGGCGGCAGCCCGGCGACGCTGCCGCGGTAGCCGTGTGCGGAATCCATAACGCCCCCGGCGCGTTGTAGTGGGGGCAGACCGACCCCAGGAGGAGCCCCCGCATGTTCCTGCAACGCCGTACCCCGCAGCTCCCCACCCCGGAGGAGGCCCTGAAGGGCCGCCCCACCCCCGAATTCACCGTCCCGTCCCGCCACACGGTCCTGGGCAACCCGCTGCTGGGCCCGTACCCGGAGGGTCTGGAGGTCGCGGACTTCGCGCTGGGCTGTTTCTGGGGCGCCGAGCGCAAGTTCTGGCAGACGGACGGCGTCTGGACGACGCTCGTCGGCTACCAGGGCGGCTACACGGAGAACCCCGCGTACGAAGAAGTCTGCTCGGGCCTGACCGGCCACACGGAAGCGGTCCGCGTCGTCTTCGACCCGAAGACCGTCTCGTACGCCGAGCTGCTGAAGCTGTTCTGGGAGTCCCACGACCCGACCCAGGGCTTCCGCCAGGGCAACGACGTGGGCACGCAGTACCGCTCGGCGATCTACACCCACTCCCCCGAGCAGGCGGCAGCCGTGGCAGCCTCCCGCGAGGCGTACCAGAAGGTCCTCACGGGCTCCGGGTACGGCGAGATCACCACGGAGATCCTCCCGGCGGAGGGCCGCACGTTCTGGCCGGCCGAGGCACTTCACCAGCAATACCTGGACAAGAACCCGGCGGGCTACTGCGGGATCGGCGGGACGGGTGTCTCCTGCCCGATCGGGGTGGCTCGGGCCGACGGCGAATGAGCCCTGGATTCGCCCTCGGCCTTTCGTCGGTACTCCCCTGGTGACAAGTAGCGTGCCGATCCTGTGACAACTACCGGTCCTGTGCCACAGCGCCCCCGATCAGCTGAGTCCCTGCTCAGACGCGGGGAGTTTCCTCCGCCTCGTCGTCGGCCGCGGACCCGTCGGCGGGTGCCGGAGCGTCGCGGTCCTGGACGCGGCGGCGGTACTCCCACAGCAGGACCGATGCGGCCATCACGCCGAGTGCGATGGCGAGTTCCTTGTATCCGCCGTAGCCGGTGATCGCGAAGCCGGTGGCGCCGACGACCAGGATGACGCCCAGCAGTGCGGTCAGGACCCAGGCCAGCGGCACGAAGAAGTTCGGGAGCCGGATCGGACGCGCCAGGTCGGGCCGGTCCCGGCGGAGGAGGGCGAAGCCGGAGATCGCCAGGATGTGGGTGAGGATGTAGCCCAGGTTGCCGGTGACGATGATCGCCAGCGGGGTCTTGAGCACCACCAGCACGACCACGTTGAGCATCAGTGCGACGGTGAGCGCGCGGGCCGGTACGCCGCGCCGGTTGAGCACGCCGACCTGACGGACCGTGACGCCCTGCCGTCCCATGCTGTACAGCACGCGTGAGCCGTCGGCCAGCCCGGTGATCATGATGAGCAGCAGCGAGGCGATAAGGAAGACGATCATCAGGTCGGCGGCCCCGCCGACCAGGTCGTGGAAGGCTCCGACGTAGAACGCGGTCGGATCGTCGCCGATCGTCTTCTCCCCGACGTAGCCGGAGAGCGCCAGCGGCAGCAGGATGAAGATGCCGAGGCAGAACAGCACGCCCGCGCGCAGCGCCCGGGAGGTGTCCCGCACGGTCTCCTTGTACTCGGGGGCGAAGGTCGCGCACACCTCCACGCCGAACGAGGTCCAGGCCATGATGTACAGCCACACCAGGGCCTCGCGGAGTCCGCTCATGCCGTGCAGGTTCCAGTGCAGCCCGGCCGTGCTCCAGTCACCGGAGAGGAACGGTCCCACGATGAAGACGGCGAGCGGGATCAGCAGCACCCCGCCGGTCACGTAGACCACCCACATCGCCGCGTGCAGGCCGTACATCGCCGCCCCGTACAGCAGCGCCATGACGACGAGACCCACCACGATCGGCAGGCTCAGTTCCGCCACGCCGAGGTCGAGCGTCCAGTTCTGGTCGGGGAGCCACTGTGCCTGCACCAGGGAGCCGATGATTCCCGCGTACACCGACAGCGCGGTGGTCCAGGGAAGCCAGTAGCCGATGCCGGCCAGGGCGCCGACGACAGGGGCCCGGCTGCGCCAGCCCTCGGTGGCGTAGTGCGCGATACCGCCCGACGACTCGGGGAACATCGCGGCCATCTCGGTGTAGATCCAGTTGGTGGCGGTGGCCAGCACCATCGACACCGTCCACAGGACGATCGCGCCCCACGCGCCGAGCCCCCCGATGGAGGCCCCCAGCGATGCGATCAGCGCCGCCGGCATGGTCAGCGACATCGCGAACCCGTCGTACCAGCGCATCTTCTTGGCAAGGGCAGGTTGCTCGGACATGGGTGTCCCCTTCAGACGGAGAGCGGGGCTTCAGGCGTAGAGCACAGGGCTTCAGACAGAGAGCACAGGGCTTCAGACAGAGAACACGGGGCTTCAGGCGGAGAGCACGGGGCTTCAGACAGAGAACACAGGGCTTCAGGCAGCGAGCGAGGAGCTTCAGACCGAGAGCATGGGGCCGCTAGCAGAGCGCGTGGAGCTTCGGGCGAAGAGCGACAGCCTATGAGCCACGCACCGTAGAGCTGACGATTTCGCCATGTCAATGGATTGAACCTGCTCATTCAGCAGTGGATCAGCCTTGAGATTGTTGATTCAGACCCATTGACAGCCTTCGATTGCCCAACCGATGGTGAGGTGCCTCACTTCCCTCGCGCTCTCCCGGCGCCGGACCAGAAGGGCACCCATGTCTGCCGTGCACCCGTTCTTCATCAACGGCGGCTACGCCGACAGCACCGGTACCGAGACCTACGACGTCATCAGCCCGGCCACCGGCGCGCACATCGGTACGATCCCGCTCCCCACCGCCACGGACCTCGACGCCGCCGTGAAGGCCGCCAACGAGGCGCAGGCCGCCTGGGCGAAGGTCAACGTCTGGAAGCGGGCCGAGATCTGCCACCGTGTCGGCGACGCGCTGTCCGCCCGGGTGGAGGAGCTGGCCCGCCTGCAGACGCTGGAGCAGGGCAAGCCGCTCGCCGAGTCGGTCGCCGACATCGAGGAGGCGGCGCAGCTGTTCCATCTGCACGCCGAGGACGCGGTGCGCCTGCACGGCGAGACGATGCCGTCCACCGACAACACCAAGCGGATGTGGACCTTCTACCGGCCGGTCGGCACCTGGGGCATCATCACTCCCTGGAACTTCCCGCTGCTGATGCTCGCCGAGTTCGTCGCCCCCGGTCTGGCCACCGGAAACGCACACGTCGTCAAGCCGCCGTCGAACACCCCGCTGACCGTGCTGAAGGCCATGGAGGCCATGGTCGAGGCGGGGGTTCCCGCGGGCCTGGTCAACGTCCTGCCCGGCGAGGGCACGGCCGGGGACATGCTGGTGCGCCATCCCGGCATCGACGCCATCGGCTTCATCGGCTCCTCGGCGACCGGCGCGAAGATCGCGGCCGCCGCCGGCCTCAAGCGCTCCATCATGGAGTGCTCGGGCAACGGCCCGCTGGTGGTGCTCGCCGACGCCGACCTGGACGCGGCGGCCCGCGCCGCGGTGTACGGCGCGTACCTGTGTTCCGGGCAGGTGTGCTGCGCCACGGAGCGGGTGGTCGTCCACGCCGACGCGCACGACGACTTCGTGGCGGCCGTACTCCGTGCCGCCGAGGACGTCGTGCTCGGTGATCCGTTCGACGCGGCGACGAACCTCGGCCCGCTCAACAACGAGGGTGTCGCGGCCAAGATGGACCGGCACATGGCGGACGCGCGGGAGCGCGGCGCGCGGATCCTGCTCGGCGGGCAGCGCCGCGCCGGGCAGCCGACCGACCTCTACTACGAGTTCACCGTGGTGGACGGCGTGCCCGAGGACAGCCTGCTCTCCCGCGAGGAGTCCTTCGGCCCGGTCGTCCCGATCATCACCGGTGGCTCCGACGACGAGCTGCTGCGGATCGCCAACGACGACAAGCTCGGCCTCCAGGGCGCGGTGTTCACCCGGAGCATGGCCGCCGCGTACCGGTTCGTCGAGGAGATGGCCGTCGGTCAGGTCGTGGTCAACGACAGCACGTGCTTCTGGGACATCAACATGCCGTTCGGCGGGGCGGGCAGCCGTGGCACCGGCTGGGGCCGCATCGGCGGCAAGCACACCCTGCTCGACATGTCTGACTTGCGTACGGGCGTCATGAGCGTCTGAACGGGCCTGTGACCGGCGCGCCCGTAGGGGCTCCGAACCCTGGACCGACCGGACCCGGTGGCCGCTCCTGGATCAAGGGCGCGGCCACCGGTCCGGGTCAGTCCCCTGGACGCGACCTCCGGAGCAGCCGTATGTCCTCCCCGAGCCCGCTCGACGACATCGACCGGCGCATCATCGCCATCCTGCAGACCGACGGACGCCGCGCCTACAGCCTGATCGCCTCGGACGTGGGCATCCCGGCCTCCTCCGTCCGCTACCGGGTGCAGCGGCTGCAGGATGCCGGCATCCTGCAGATCGTCGGCATCGCCAACCCGCTGACCATCGGTTTCGACCGCATGGCGATGATCGGCATCCGGGTGCGGCCCGGCATGGCCCAGATGGTCTGCCGGGCGCTGCGGGAGCTCCCCGAGACCGCGTACGTGATCATGACGGCGGGTCGGTTCGACGTCATGGCCGAAGTGATCTGCCGGGACACCGACCACTTCACCGACCTGATGACGCGACGCCTCCACCTGATCGACGGGATCGTCACCACGGACTCCTTCTTCGTGCTGGAGGTGCACAAACTGGCGTACGGGTGGGGCGTCGGCGAGGTGGAGACCTCCGTCCTGGACGCCCCCGGGCCCCCCGATGACGCGGGCATCGACCAACGGGTCGACCGCTGACGGCGGATCAGATGAGACCCTGCGCCAGCATCGCGTCCGCGACCAGTTCGAAGCCGGCGATGTTGGCGCCGACCACGTAGTTGCCGGGGCTGCCGTAGCGTTCCGCGGTGGTGTAGCAGGAGTCGTGGATGTGACGCATGATCTCCGCGAGGCGCTCCTCGGTGTGGGCGAACGTCCAGGAGTCGCGGGAGGCGTTCTGCTGCATCTCCAGGGCGCTGGTGGCCACGCCGCCCGCGTTGGCCGCCTTGCCGGGGGCGAAGGCGACGCCCGCGTCCTGGAGGACGCGTACGGCCTCCGGGGTCGTGGGCATGTTGGCGCCCTCGGCGACCGCCTTCACGCCGTTGCGTACGAGGACCAGGGCGTCGGCCTCGTGCAGTTCGTTCTGGGTGGCGCAGGGCAAGGCCACGTCGACGGGGACGTTCCAGACGCCGGTGCCGGGGACATACGTGGCGTGCTCGCCGCGGCGTTCCGCGTAGTCGGAGACCCGGCCGCGGCCGGCCTCCTTGATCTCCTTGAGGAGGGCGAGGTCGATGCCCTTCTCGTCGACGACGTACCCGTTGGAGTCGGAGCAGGTCACCACGGTCGCGCCGAGCTGCTGGGCCTTCTCGATCGCGTAGATCGCGACATTGCCCGAGCCCGATACGGCGATGCGCTGCCCGTCGAGGGACTCGCCCCGGCTGCGGAGCATCTCGGCGGTGAAGAGCACACAGCCGTACCCGGTCGCCTCGGTGCGCACCAGGGCGCCGCCCCAGCCCAGGCCCTTCCCGGTGAGGACGCCGGACTCGTAACGGTTGGTGATCCGCTTGTACTGGCCGAACAGGTAGCCGATCTCGCGGCCGCCGACGCCGATGTCACCGGCGGGGACGTCGGTGTACTCGCCGAGGTGGCGGTGGAGTTCGGTCATGAACGACTGGCAGAACCGCATGATCTCGGCGTCGGAGCGGCCCTTCGGGTCGAAGTCCGCGCCGCCCTTGCCGCCGCCGATGGGCATGCCGGTGAGGGCGTTCTTGAAGATCTGCTCGAAGCCGAGGAACTTCACGATGCCGAGGTTGACCGAGGGGTGGAAGCGCAGCCCGCCCTTGTACGGTCCGAGTGAGCTGCTGAACTCGACCCGGAAGCCGCGGTTCACGTGGATGTCGCCGGAGTCGTCCGACCACGGCACGCGGAAGATGAGCTGGCGCTCCGGCTCGCAGACACGCTCGATGATCCGGGCGTCCATGAATTCCGGCCGCTGTTCGAGGACCGGGCCGAGGGTCTCAAGGACCTCCCGCACCGCCTGGTGGAATTCCTTCTCACCCTGGTTGCGGCGGAGAATCTCCGCGTACAGCGGCTCAATGACACGCATCTGATCAAGACCTTCCGTGAGTGCCCATCGCGCGCGAGGTGCCCCCGTCCCGGGGCACCAGCGGTCCCCCTCGCCATTGAGGGCGTCGCCCGGACTCGCGCGCTGCGGCTCACGAAAGCGACGTACCGAACCGGTGTGGCATTTCGATTGTCCCAGTGGCTCCGGAAAATCGTCTACGTGTCCGCGAACTGGACCGGTCCACGATTACGCGTCCGTACGGCGCCGCATCCACAGCCCCGCTCCGGATGCGAGGACGACCACTCCGGAGACGACGCTCAGAGCGATGTTCAGGCCGTTGTCCTCCACGAGGAAGTTCAGGAAGACGTTCGCGGCGATCGCCGCGCACAGCACGATCCAGAGCAGGGCTTTCACGGAATCCTCCAGGGTCGGGGCGGAGTCTTGCGGTGTCTTTCAGTCTGTCTTGCGGTGTGTCCATCCTCCCGGCCGGTATCCGCCGCCACGAGGGACCGGGCCCCCGGATCCGTGGTGCAGTCAGTTACACCCTCGTGCGGTCCGAACGGTCCCGTTAGGGTTTGCGGAATGGGGACCACCGAGAGAACGGCGGCGCGTGAGCGGGCGGGCGAGC
This sequence comes from Streptomyces sp. NPDC058092, assembly GCF_042884935.1. Classification (NCBI taxonomy): domain Bacteria; kingdom Bacillati; phylum Actinomycetota; class Actinomycetes; order Kitasatosporales; family Streptomycetaceae; genus Streptomyces; species Streptomyces sp. NPDC058092. The sequence goes on along the minus strand of NZ_JBHVSY010000001.1, from coordinate 148,292 downwards.
CGGGAAGCGAGCGGTCCGGCGCCGGTCCGCGCCCGGCGGCCACGGATGCGGATACGGATACGGACGCGGCGCGGTGGTGGGTTCCGGGCGTCGCGGTGCTGGTCGTCGTGCCGTTGTACGTCCTGTGGGCGCTGGTGCTGGCCACCGGCGGCGGTGATCTGGCGGCGCAGTTCGCCTGGGCCGGGTTCGCGTCCCGGCATCCCGGGTCCGCGTACAACCTCTCCTGGTACGGAGGGATGCACACTGCCAACTACAGCCTGCTGACGCCGCCGCTCATGGCGGTGTTCGGGGTGCGGGCCGTCACCGTCGCCGCCGGGCTCGGCGGATCGTGGGCGCTGGGGCGGCTCTGTGTGCGGGCCGGGGTGCGGTGGCCGGCCGCGGTGTCGGTGCTGGGGTCGTTGGCGCTCTGGTGCAATGTCGCGTCCGGGCGCACGACGTTCGCGCTGGGCGTGGCGATCGGGCTGGTCGCGCTGTTGTACGTACGGCACCGGCCGGGCGTCGCCGCGGGCTGTACGGCGCTGGCGACGGCGGCGAGTCCGGTGGCGGGGCTCTTCCTCGTGGTGGCGGGTGGGGCGTACGGGCTCGACCGGCAGTGGCGGCGGGCGGCGGTGCTCCTCGTACCGCCGTTCCTGGTGGTCGCGGCGACGACCCTGCTGTTCCCCTTCACGGGCGAACAGCCGATGGCCGTGGGGAGGTTGTGGGTGCCGTTGGCCGCCTGCGCGGCCGTGTGGATCGGGGCGCCGCGCGAGGGCGGCTGGCGGGTGGTCCGGTTCGCGAGCCCGGTGTACGGGGCCGGTGTCGTCCTGACCTTCCTGATCCCCTCGCCCATCGGGACGAACGTGGAGCGGCTGGTGGGGCTGGCCGGCCCGCCCGTGCTCCTCGCGGCGGCACTGGCCGTCCTGGCGGGGTGGGCGGGGGGCGGGTGGCTGCTGCGGGTGCGGGCCGTCCTACTCGTCGGGATGCTCGCGTACAACACCGGCTGGCTGATCGACAAGACCGATGACGATCTGCGGGTCTCCAACACCGTGCCCGCCTGGGCGGCCCATACCGACGGCGTGGTCGCCGAGCTGCGCAGGCTCGGTGCCGAACGGACCCGGGTGGAGGTCGTACCGGCCCGCAATCACCGGGAGGCGGCCGTGCTCGCCCCGCACGTGAACATGGCGCGCGGCTGGAACCGGCAGCTCGACGTGGAGCGCGGACGGCTGTTCTACGGGGAGACGCCGGACCCGGCCGCCTACCGTGCCTGGCTGGACCGGTGGGGTGTGGGCCTCGTGGTGCTGCACAACGGCAGGCCGGACGGGCCGGCCGAGGCGGAGGCGGAGATCGTCCGGCGCGGCACGGACTGGCTGGAGCCGGTGTGGCACGACGCGGACTGGCGGATCTACCGGGTGCAGGGCGCCGTCCCGCTGGTCTCCGCCCCGGGCGCCGTCGTACGCGGGGACGACGCCTCCGTGGTGGTACGGATGCCCGCCGCCGGGTCGGTGACGGTACGGATCGCGTACTCGCCCTGGCTGCGGGCCGACGGCGGCGGATGCGTACGCCAGGACGGCGAGTGGACGCGGCTCACGGTGACGCGGGGCGGCGAGTACCGGCTGGATTCGCACTACCGGTTGTGGCCGTTCGGGTCGTGCTGACCGGGACCGTGCGCGAGGTCCCGGCGCATCGGGTCCCGCCATGACGGCGAGACCGACGCGGGGAGGTCGGTACGGCGTACGGGGCGGAAGCGGGTACGCGGGCCCCGGGGAGTGGTTCCGGGTGCGCGGACCCGACCACGTCGTGACGGGTAATCAGCCATGATGCCGTCATGACGACGTCGCGGGGCCACAGACGTACCCGGAGCGGTTCCCGGCCGGCTTCACCGGGCGGGCCGCCGCCGTCGGGGTACGGGCGCCCCGGACCTGCGGGGCCGTACGCCCACCCCGCTCTCCCGCCCGTTCCCGGGCAGCGCACCGCGCCCCGTATCCCGCCGCGTGCGGGCGACATGCGCCGCTATCTCGCCGTCGCACTCGACTGCTACCTCTGTCTGGTCACCGCCGGGTTACTGGCCCGGCCGTACGTGGGCACGGCCGACGTTCCCGAGGCCGCCGGTCTGCTGCTCGGCCCGGCACTCGCGTTCTCGTTCCTCAATCAGGTGGTCCTGACGGCCGTCGTCGGGGGCGGCGCGGGCAAGCTGATCATGGGGATACGAGTGATCGGACTGCCCGACGCCGGGCGCCCGGGGCCCCGTCAACTGGTGCGGCGCTGGCTGTACGGGCTGTGCCGGGTGCCGTTGCAACCCTGGTACGTAGTGCGCTCGTACCTCGCGGGACCCGGCGTCCTCCCCCTCAGCACCTTCTGGACCAGTGGGCACACCGATCCGGTGGGCCTGCGCCAGGTCCGCCACAGCGACCTCACGGCCCACCGGAACACCGCCGCCGGCCGCCTCTGAGCCGATCAGCCGCCTCGCAGATGTGCGGGACGGAGCCCACTCGCCGGTCGACGACAGGAAGCCCGCCGGACGGCCGATGCCCCACAGGTCCCGGTCAGGCCGCCGCGTTCTCCGTAATCGTGCCCCGACGCTTACAGAGGGTCGCCAGCCGGGGCGCCCGCCGGGCGATGGCGCGCGGTGTGTGTGTGTCGTGCGTGACCATGTTGACTGTCTCCCCTTCGTGAATGAGGGGGGTCCTACGGCTCGCGCCGTGGGGTTTTCTGCTTCGTCGCCGACTGCCCGCCCGGAATTCTCCGTTGAGGTCTTATGCCGGCTCCACAGACAGACACCGCCAGCCCGGCGGCAAGAAGGTTCTTCGCCGCGTTCACGTCCCGGTCGTGGGTCGTCCCGCAGTCGCACGTCCAGGTGCGGACGTCCAGCGGCATCGCCCGGGCGAGGGTGCCGCAGTGGGAGCACAGCCTGGACGAGGGGAAGAAGCGGTCCACGACCACCAGCTCCCGCCCGTACCACTGGGCCTTGTACTCCAGAAGGGTTCGGAACTCCGACCACGCCGCATCGCTGATGGCGCGAGCAAGACTCCGGTTCTTGACCATGTTGCGCACGGTCAGGTCCTCGATCACGAGCGTTTGGTTTTCGCGCACGAGTCGAGTGGTCAGCTTGTGCAGGCCGTCCCGCCTGCGGTCGGTGATCCGGGCGTGGACCTTGGCAACTTTGCGGCGGGCTTTCTCCCTGTTCGCGGAGCCCCTGGCCTTGCGGGCCTGGTTGCGCTGCGCCTTGGCGAGACGGGCGCGGTCGCGGCGTTCGTGCCGGGGGTTGGCGATCTTCTCCCCGGTCGACAGAGTCAGCAGGTGATTCAGACCGACATCGATCCCTACCGCCGTGCCGGTGGCCGGGAGTGGCCGCACGGTCGGGTCGTCGCAGAGCATCGACACGAACCAGCGCCCGGCCGCGTCACGGGATACGGTCACGGTCGTCGGCATGCTTCCCTCGGGCAGGGGCCTGGACCAGACGATGACCAGCGGCTCGCTCATCTTCGCCAGCTTGAGCCGACCGTCGCGGAACGTGAAGGCGGAGCTGGTGTACTCCGCAGACGCGCGGGACTTCCGCTTCGACCTGAAGCGTGGGTACTTCGCCCGCTTAGCGAAGAAGTTCGCGAACGCGCCCTGCAAGTGCCGCAGCGCCTGCTGAAGCGGAACCGACGACACCTCGTTCAGGAAAGCCAGTTCCCCGGTCCTCTTCCAGGCCGTCAGCATCGCGGAGGTCTGGTTGTAGTTGACCCGTTCCTGCCGCGCCCACGCTTCGGTACGGGCGGCGAGCGCCATGTTGTAGACCTTCCGCACGCACCCGAAGGTGCGCAACAGCTCCGCTGCCTGCGCATCCGTCGGATAGAAGCGGTACTTGAACGCCCGCTTAACGTGAGTGGCCATGACTCACACGATAGCCCAGCAGTTCGTGAACCTCAGTAGAGTCCTGAAAGTGGGGTATCCATGGAGGAATCCTGATAGGAGCCGGATGAGAACGCCCGCGTACGCCGAAGGCGGCGACACCGCGGATCCGAGGGGATCCGGGTGCCGCCGCCTTCGTGCGGGATTCGGGCTGCGCCGGGGTGGACGCGTGGGGTCGGGTCAGGCCGCGGAGCCCGCCTTCCAGTCGGCCCAGCTCATGTTCCAGCCGTTGAGGCCGTTGTCGGGGGTGATGGTCCTGTCCGGGGAGTTCTTGACGATGACCACGTCGCCGACGATGGAGTTGTTGTAGAACCAGGCGGCGGGCTGGTTGGCGTCGCCCGCGCCCTTCACGTCGGGGAGGCCGACGCAGCCGTGGCTGGTGTTGGCGCTGCCGAACATCGACCGTGCGCCCCAGTAGTTGCCGTGGATGAAGGTGCCCGAGGTGGACAGCCGCATGGCGTGCGGCACGTCCTTGATGTCGTACTCGCCCTTGCCGTCGCCGTCGGTGAAGCCGACCGTCGCACCGTTCATCCGGGTCTCCTTGAACTTCTCGGAGATCACCATCTGCCCGTTGTACGTGGGGTTGGCGGAGGAGCCGGCAGAGATCGGGATGGTCTTGATCGTCTTGCCGTTCTGGGTGACGGTCATCGTCTTCGTGTTCGCGTCGACCGTCGAGACCTGGTTGCGGCCGACCTTGAAGGTGATCGTCTTCTGCTGCACACCGAAGACACCGTTCGCGCCCTCGACGCCGTCCAGCGCCAGCTTCAGCGTGACGGTGGAACCGCCCTGCCAGTAGCCCTCGGGGCGCAGGTCGAGGCGCTGCGGGTTGAACCAGTGGCCGGCGACCTCCTGGCCGCTGCTGGACGTCACGGTGATGCCGTCCTGGACGGCCTTCTTGTCCGTGATCGGCTTGTTGAAGTTGATCGAGACCGGCATGCCGACGCCGACGGTGGAGCCGTCCTCGGGCGTGAAGTTGCCGATGAAGCTGTTGGCGGGCGACACGGTGGTGAAGGAGGCGTTCTCGTGCGCCTCGCGGCCCTTGGAGTCCTTGGCCGTCGCGCTGATCTTGTACGTGGTCGAGCGCTCCAGCTGGACGTCGGGCTGCCAGCTCTTGCCGTCGGCGGCGAGCGTGCCCTTGACGGCCGCTCCGGCCGACGTGGTCATGGAGACCTGGGACAGCGTGCCCTTGGCCACGGTGACCTTGGCGTCATTGTTGATGCTCGCGTTGGTCGCACCGTTCTTCGGCGCGATGGATATCTGCGCTTCCGACGCGTCCTGGGCGGCGGCCTTGTCGGCCTCGGCCGCCTGCGACTTCTTCGAGCTGTCGGCGCTGCTGCCGCTCGCGTCGCCGTCGTTGCAGGCAGTGAGCACCAGAACGCCGCCGAGCAGTGCGGACGCGGCCATCAGGCCCCTGCGCCGCTTGCTTCCCGTCATCACACGCTTCTCCATACGTTGCCGAATCCCCAAAATCCCCGAGCGGAGCCGCCGTCGATCGGCGAAACCCGTCATTGTTCCTAGAACCCATGGAAAGGGTCCTCGGTTCCACATCCAAGAAAGATGTGGGGAACACCACTCATCGACGCGTGCCCGGCTGTGGCGGTTCCCGACATCGGTCACGTATATGCGACCGGTACGTGCCACGGCCCCGGCCCGCGGAAAGAAGCGGGTCGGGGCCGTGGCACGTACTGCCTGCTAGACCCGCCGCTCCGCACCGCCGCTCACGCCGCTGTGCTCGCCGTCGTGCACCCCATTGTGCGGGATGCCGCCGGCGCCCCCCGCTTCGTGATCTTCGTACGCGTCGCCCTCGTCGTCCGCTTCGTCGTCCGCTTCGTCCTCCTCGCCGAGGTCCCAGGCGTCCGGGTCGGCCGGGTCGTAGTCGACGATCTCGCTGCTCCAGGAGGCCTGGGTGAGTTCGACCCCCGGCACCCCGCTGACCAGGTCGAACGGGTCGACGAGGGAGGCGAGGGCCTCCGCGCCGTCCTCCCGTACGGCGGCCTCGGCCTGCAGGCGCTCCTCGGCGGGCTCGCCGCCGGGCTCGCCGTACTCGGCGGCGATGGACTCCAGTGCGGTACCGCTCAGGGCGGCGGAGTCCGTGATCTCCAACACCATTTCAACCCGAAGACGAACAAACCGTGATGACTCAGAAGTGCTCATACTCCGGAGCGTAAGCGCCCCGCACCTGCGACTTTCCTGCGACCCGCTGCTGTCACTAGCATCGGCGTACAGGCCTGACTGGACGCTGTGACAAGGGGGAACGTTTCCGTGGCCGCTGCTCGTCGCCCGCTCCTGACCGCCACCGCCGCGGGCACCTTGCTGGCCGCCCTGTGGTTCGTCCCGTCCGCCAACGCGACGGACGATCCGGCCGGCACACCGGGCGCACGGAGCCGGCCGGCCACCGCCACCGGGAGCGGTCCTCGGCTCGCCGACACCGGGGCCGGGGTCGACACGACCCCATATCTGATCGGCGGCATGGCGTTCCTGGGCATCGGCGCGGCCTTCGTCACCTACTCGGTACGCCGCACCGGCACACTGTCCGCCTGATTCCCGCCGGAGCCGGTTCCTAGCCCAGCGGTCCGGTCACCCGCTCGACCGCCGCGACCAGCCTGCCCGCCCGTACGAACGCGTCCGCCGCGGCCAGGTCCGGCGACAGGAAGCGGTCCGGTCCCGGCCCCTGGACGCCCGCCGCGCGCAGCGCCTCGACGGCGGCTCGCGAGGCGGGCGCGGGGGTGAGGCCCTGGGCGGCGCGCAGTTCGATGGCGCGGGTCGCCGCGTACAGCTCGACGGCGACGATCCGGGCGAGACTGTCGACGGCGGTACGGAGCTTGCGCGCCGCCGACCAGCCCATGGAGACGTGGTCCTCCTGCATCGCGGAGGACGGGATCGAGTCGGCCGAGGCCGGGACCGCGAGCCGCTTCATCTCGCCGACCAGGGCGGCCTGGGTGTACTGGGCGAGCATCAGGCCCGAGTCCACGCCGGGGTCTTCGGCGAGGAACGGCGGCAGTCCGTGCGAACGGCTCGTGTCCAGCAGCCGGTCGGTGCGGCGCTCGGTGATCGAACCGAGGTCGGCCGCGACGATCGCCAGGAAGTCCAGTACGTACGCGAGGGGGGCGCCGTGGAAGTTCCCGTTGGACTCGACCCGGCCTCCCCCGCTCCCGGCTCCGCTCGACCGGGAGGTACCCCCTCCGAGCACGACGGGATTGTCGACGGCTGAGGCGAGTTCGCGGTCCGCGACGGTCGCGGCGTAGTCGAGGGTGTCGCGTCCGGCGCCGTTGACCTGGGGAGCGCAGCGCACGGAGTAGGCGTCCTGCACGCGGGGCGCGGCGCCTGTGATCTCGGCGTGCCGCCCCGTGAGGCCGGACCCGGCGAGGACCCGCAGCATGTTGCCGGCGCTGACGCCCTGGCCCGGGTGCGGGCGGATGGCGTGCAGTTCCGGGGCGAGCACCTTGTCCGTGCCGAGCAGCGCCTCCAGGGAGAGGGCGGCGGTGATGTCGGCGGAGGTGTACAGGTTCTTCAGGTCGGCGAGGGCCATGACGAGCATGCCGAGCATGCCGTCGGTGCCGTTGAGAAGGGCGAGGCCCTCCTTCTCGCGCAGCTCGACCGGGATGATGCCGTGGGCGGCGAGCAGTTCGCCTGCGGGGCGCACGGTGCCGTCGGGGCCCTCCGCGTCGCCCTCGCCCATCAGCGTCAGGGCGCAGTGGGCGAGCGGGGCCAGGTCGCCGGAGCAGCCGAGCGAGCCGTACTCGTGGACGACGGGGGTGATGCCCGCGTTGAGGACGTCGGCCATGGTCCGTGCGACCTCGGGCCGTACGCCGGTGTGCCCGGAGGCGGCCGTCTTGAGCCGCAGGAACATCAGCGCGCGGACGACCTCCCGCTCGACCCGAGGGCCCATGCCCGCGGCGTGCGAGCGGACGATGTTGCGCTGGAGCCGGCCGCGGAGGTCCTGGCCGATGTACCGGCCGGCCAGCGCCCCGAAGCCGGTGGAGACGCCGTAGACCGGCTCGGGCTCGGCGGCGAGCGCGTCCACGATCTCGCGGGCGGCGGCGAGCGCGCTCACGGCGGCCGCGGAGAGCTCGACGCGGGCGTTGCCGCGGGCCACGGCGATGACGTCCCGGGCGGTCGTACCGGACGCCCCCACCACAACGGTGTGCATATCCACATGCAGAAGCGTACGGACGAATCCCGTCATGTCACCAGAGGTCGTACGGTCAGCCCCTTACCGGTCCGGTCACGCGGTCAGGGGCGGCTGCCGCGCAGGTGACGGCGGTCGTGCGGGGACCTGGGCGGCGCGTCGGCCAGCCGGATCACCTCGCCGTCGCGCCCCGCCACCACCGGCTCCGTGGAGCGGGCCGCCTTCGCCCGGTACTGGGCCGCGTCCGCCAGCCGGAACAGCCGCCGCGCCGACACCACCGGGCCGATCGGATCGCCGGTCGACGCGATCCCGCACGCCACCCCGTCACCGAGCTCCAACTCGGCCGCCCGGTCGCAGAGTTCGGTCGCCACCCGGATCACGTCGTCCGACTCCGGGCCCACCGCGAGCAGACAGAACTCGTCGCCGCCGAGCCGGGCCGCGAGCGCACCGGGCAGCATGGCGCCGCAGCGGGACAGCACCGAGCCGAAGCGTTCCAGCAGACGGTCGCCGACCGCATGGCCATGAGTGTCGTTGACCCGCTTCAGACCGTTGAGGTCGCAGACGACCAGGCTGACCACCGCGCCGTCCGCCCGATGCCGCTCCACCGCCTCGTCGAGCCGCACATCGACGGAGCGGCGGTTGGCCAGCCCGGTGAGCGGATCGGTGAAGGCGAGCTTGCGGACCTCTTCGAGCCGTTCGGTCTGGGAGATCCCGGCGGCGACGACCGAGGCCAGCACGGTCGCGAAGTCCGCGTCCTGGCGCCCGAACACCGGCTCCCCCACCGGGCGGGCCACATACAGCTCGCCCCAGGCCCGCCCGTGCAGCACGATCGGCGCGACCACGCAGCAGCCGCGCCCGCGCCGGCGCAGGGCGGCCGCCCGCTGCCGGCAGTACCCGCGGCCGTACTCGCGCACCCCGGTGCCCGGCATCCCGTCCGCCGGGCCGTCGGCGGTCTCCACCCAGGCGTCCGGTTCACCGCCGCCGGCCCACCGTTCGTGCAGGAACTCGGTGATCTCCGGGAACTGGTGCACCGGGTACGTCTCCTCCTCGGGGAACTCCTCCTCCCCTTCGGCCCGTTCGCCCGCGTTCACCAGCACACGCAGCCGCCCGGGCCCGCGCTCCCACACGGAGAGCGCGGCGAAGCTGCCGCCCAACGCCTCGCACGCCCCCAGCGCAGCCGCTCGCCACGACCCCCGCGGGGTGTGCGCCGCCGCCATCGTCTGCGCAAGCGAAACCACGGCCCGCAAGCGCACATCATCACCACCCATCGCTACAGCTTATGTAGATTTGCGGTAATTTGATCAGTTTGGGATGTCGAGGGTGCTCACTGCGTGTCCTTTTGAAAACTCGACGTCATTCACCGGGCCAGTTCGGCTTCCTCTTCTCGTTGAACGCGGCCACGCCCTCGGCCCGGTCACCGGAGAAGGCCACCGACCGCCAGGCGGCGTCCTCGACTTCGAGACCGGCCCGCAGATCGAGGCCGTGACCGAGCCGCAGCGCCCGCTTGGCGGCCCGCAGCCCCACCGGGGAGTTGGCGGCGATCCGGCCCGCGAGCGCCAGCGCGGCCTCCCGGTCCCGCCCCGCCTCCACCAGCTCGTCGACCAGCCCCGCGTCGCGCGCCTCGGCCGCCTCCACGCGCCGGGCCGTGAAGACCAGCTCGGCGGCGCGCGCCGCACCGATCCGCCGCGGCAGCAACTGCGTACCGCCGCCGCCCGGGATGACGCCGACGGACACCTCGGGCAGGCCCACCACGGCCGTGCGGTCGGCGACGATCAGATCGCAGGACAGGGCCAGCTCGAATCCACCGCCGAGCGCGAAGCCGTGCACGGCCGCGATCGTCGGCATCGGCAGTTCGAGCACGCCGGTGTAGGCGGCGCGGGCGGTGGGGCGCTGGCGCAACAGATCGGCGTCGGTGAAGGAGTTCCGCTCCTTCAGGTCCGCGCCCACGCAGAAGGCCCGCTCGTGGCTCGACGTGAGGACGGTGACCCGTACGCCCGGGTCGGCGGCGAGCGCGGCACAGGCGGCGGCGATCGAGCGGGCCATGTCCGTGGACACTGCATTCATCGCCTTGGGCCGGTCGAGGACCAGCTCGGCGACGTGTTCCTGCCCTTCGTGGACCCGTACGACGACGAATTCCCCGAACCGCTGCTCGGACGTGACGGTCATGACTGCACCCCTCCGGGTTAACGATCGTTACCGAAGGGATCCTATGGGGCGCCTCGGACGGCGGTCCCGGGTGAGCCGTGCGTGGGGAGCGGTCGGCGGTGAGCGGTGGGTGCGGAACGAGCTCAGGACGTGCCCCGGCGCGCCAGCAGCCAGGGCTCCACGACACCGAGGCCGCGCACCGGGCGCTGCCACATCGGCTGCAGCCCGTAGCGGTACGTGGGCACGGACACCGACTCCACGCCGTCCTGGCGTTCCTTCTCCGCGATCGCGGCCTCCGCCGCCGCCTGCGCCTCGGAGGCCGGGGCGTCGCCGGTGCGGGTCAGCTCCTCGGCGAGCGCCCCGTCCACCAGCACGGCGTCCTTCGGCGCTATCGAGGTCAGCCGGCTGGCGAGGTTCACCGTCGTACCGAAGACATCGCCCATTCGGGTGGTGACCGTGCCGAACGCGATGCCGACGCGCAGCGCGGGCATCGTGTCGTCCTGGGTCATCGCCTCGATCAGGCGCAGCGCGATCTCGGCCGCGGTGCCCGCGTCGTCGGCGGCGAAGAGGACCTCGTCGCCGAGAGTCTTGATGAGCCGGCCGCCGTGGGCGGCGACCAGGTCGGCGCAGGTGGTCTCGAACGCCTCGACCAGTTCGCCGAGCTCCTCCTCCTCCAGCCGCCGGGTCAGCCGGGTGAACCCGACGAGGTCGGCGAAGCCGACGGCGAGGCGCCGGTCGACCATCTCCTCGTCGTCGGCGGCCTGCACGACCCGGCCGGTGGCGGCGGCGAGCTGGCGCCGCCACACGTACACCAGGAACTCCTCCAGCTCCGGGAGGAGCAGCTCGACCAGCGGGTACGTGACCTCGGTGCGGGTCATTCCGGGCTCGGGCGGCTCGGTCAGCCCTTCCAGGAAGGAGTCGATCTGCCACTCCGCCAGCCGGGCGGTGGTCTGCCCGGTGGACCGGGCGACCTGGATCGCCATCGGCTCGCTGAGCAGCCCCGCCTCGACGAGACCGGCGAGCCGGCGCAGCGCCAGCACATCGGCCTCGGTGAGCGCCCTGGCCTGCCCGATGTCGGCGAAGCCCATGGCCCGCCAGAACCGGGATGCCAGGTCCATCGAGACGCCGGCGGTACGGGCCGCCTGGAACGGTGTGTAGCGACGGTCGGCGCCCAGGATCAGCTGTTCGAGCCGGATCGCGAGGGGATCGTCGGTCGGTTCCGCCGTGTGGTCGACGTCGTGATGCGGTGTCGGGTGGACCGAAGGTTCTGATGGGGGCTCCGTGCCCGCGCCGGAGGTCGTGTCGTCGACGGTCACCAGCCGCCTCCTGCCCGTTCCCTGCGCACTGCCCTGCCGATCTGTCGGTGGATCGCCTCAACGATACGGCAGGTGTGCCGTGGCTCACGTCCCTAGGGCGTCCCGGAATGTTCCTGGGTGAGCCAGGGGGCGTGGGTGGTTACAGCCGGTGGGTGGTTTCCAGGAGGGCACGGTCTCATGCCCCGGGTACGTGTCCGGGTGGACCGGAAGGCTCGGCAGGATGTTCCTGGGTGAGCCAGGGGGCGTGGGTGGTTACAGCCGGTGGGTGGTTTCCAGGAGGGCACGGTCTCATGCCCCGGGTACGTGTCCGGGTGGA
>NZ_JBHVSY010000001.1:0-136415 GCF_042884935.1 Streptomyces sp. NPDC058092 | reverse complement strand
GACCGGAAGGCTCGGCAGGTCAGGCACACCCGAGCGACCGACACGCAACGGCCCCGGTTCTGCCCCGGTACGTGGCGAGGCAGGAGCGGCCCCACCCCGGCGCCCGCACGCAGGCCCCCTCGATCGCCGGACGGGGTGATTTTCGGCCCGTCCGGCGATCGAGGACAGAACGGCAGTCGGACGGCCCCGGTGAACCACACGACTCCGCGGTGGACCCGCCCCTCACGTCAGGCCGCCCGCGCGCCCGCGCAGGTGCACGATGTCGCCCGCGGACACGGGTTCCTGGAGGCCGTCGTCGGTGGACAGGATCAGGCGGCCGTCGCTGTCGATCGCCACGGCCTCGCCGGTGAGCGTGCGGTCGCCGGGGAGCTGGGCCCGTACTGTCCGGCCCAGGGTCGCGCAGCCCGCCGCGTACGCCTCCTGCAGGCCGCTCGCCGCCGCGTCGCCGTCCGCCGCGCGCCACTGGACGTACCAGTGCTCCAGCGAGCGCAGTACGCCGCGCAGCAGCGTCTCCCGGTCGGTGGAGACCGCACCGGCCAGGGCCAGCGAGCCGGCCGTGGGGGCGGGGAGTTCGTCGGCGCGCAGGGAGACGTTGAGGCCGATGCCCACGACGACGCCGTCACCGGCGCGCTCGGCCAGGATGCCGCCCGCCTTGCGTTCCTCGCGCAGTGGGGTCTCCCCCGGACGGAGCTTGTCGGAGTCCTTGGGGATGGTCACCAGGAGGTCGTTGGGCCATTTCAGGGCCGTGTCGACGCCCGCCGCGCGCGCCAGGCCGGTAGCCGTCGCGACGCCGGCGAGCAGGGGCAGCCAGCTCCACTGCCGCACGGGGATGTCGCCCGGCGCCAGGAAGACGGAGAAGAACAGGCCCGAACGGGCCGGAGCCGTCCACGTGCGGTCCAGGCGACCGCGGCCGGCGGTCTGCTCCTCGGCGACCAGCACGGCTCCCTCGGCGAGCCCCTCCGCCGCTCGCCGGGCAAGGTCGGAGTTGGTGGACCCGGTGGTCTCCACGACGTCGAGCGAGGTCCACAGTCCGCCCGGCCGCAGCAGCCCGCGGCGCAGCGCGGGGACGTTCAGGGGCGGCCGGTCCAGGTCCGACCAGCGGCTGTGAGGCGCATCAGAAGGTGTCATGCAAGCCAGACTAGGTGTGGTAAACGACGCACTGCCGAACCGTATCGACGCCGATACGCTACGGATCAGTAGGTGTCCAGTACCTGATCAGTGGGTGTTCAGCAGCTGATCAGCCGCACAGTCGTCCCCGTGACCAGGCAGGGAGCCGCCACCCGATGTCCGAGCCTGAAGAGATCGACATCCACACCACCGCGGGCAAGATCGCCGACCTGCAGCGCCGCATCGACGAAGCGGTGCACGCGGGCTCCGAACGCGCGGTCGAGAAGCAGCACGCGAAAGGCAAGCTGACCGCCCGCGAGCGGATCGGCCTGCTGCTCGACGAGGGTTCCTTCGTGGAGCTCGACGAGTTGGCCCGGCACCGTTCCACGAGCTTCGGCATCGAGAAGAACCGCCCCTACGGAGATGGCGTCGTCACCGGCTACGGCACGGTCGACGGCCGCCCCGTCTGCGTCTACTCGCAGGACTTCACCATCTTCGGCGGTTCACTCGGCGAGGTCTACGGTGAGAAAATCGTCAAGGTGATGGACTTCGCGCTGAAGACCGGCTGCCCGGTCATCGGCATCAACGACGGCGGCGGCGCACGCATCCAGGAAGGCGTGGCCGCGCTCGGTCTGTTCGCCGAGATCTTCCGCCGCAATGTGCACGCCTCGGGCGTCGTCCCGCAGATCTCGCTGATCGTCGGACCGTGCGCGGGCGGCGCGGTCTACTCCCCCGCGATCACCGACTTCACCGTCATGGTCGACCAGACGTCGCACATGTTCATCACGGGCCCCGACGTCATCAAGACCGTCACCGGTGAGGACGTCGGCTTCGAGCAGCTCGGCGGCGCCCGCACCCACAACACCACGTCCGGCGTGGCGCATCACATGGCGGGCGACGAGAAGGACGCCATCGAGTACGTCAAGTCACTGCTGTCGTACCTCCCTTCGAACAACCTCTCCGAGGCACCGGCCTTCCCGGAGGCGGCCGACCTCACCACCACGGACGAGGACCGCGAGCTCGACACCCTCATCCCCGACTCGGCGAACCAGCCGTACGACATGCACACCGCCATCGAGCACGTGCTGGACGACGGCGAATTCCTGGAGACGCAGGCCCTGTTCGCGCCGAACATCCTCACCGGCTTCGGGCGCGTGGAGGGCTATCCGGTCGGCATCGTCGCCAACCAGCCGATACAGTTCGCGGGCTGCCTGGACATCAACGCGAGCGAGAAGGCGGCGCGGTTCGTCCGCACCTGCGACGCGTTCAACGTGCCCGTGCTGACCTTCGTCGACGTTCCCGGCTTCCTGCCCGGCCTCGACCAGGAGTACGGCGGCATCATCCGCCGCGGCGCCAAGCTGATCTACGCCTACGCGGAGGCGACCGTCCCGCTGATCACGGTGATCACCCGCAAGGCGTTCGGCGGCGCGTACGACGTGATGGGCTCCAAGCACCTGGGCGCCGACATCAACGTGGCCTGGCCGACCGCGCAGATCGCCGTCATGGGCGCGCAGGGTGCGGTGAACATCCTGCACCGCCGCACCATCGCCGCCATCACGGACCCCGCCGAGGCGGAAGCCACCCGCGCCACGCTGATCGCCGACTACGAGGACGCGCTGCTCAACCCGTACGTCGCGGCCGAACGCGGCTACGTCGACGCGGTGATCCTGCCGTCCGACACCCGCGCGCACATCGTGAAGGGGCTGCGCCAGCTGCGTACGAAGCGGGAATCGCTGCCCCCGAAGAAGCACGGCAACATCCCCCTCTAGAAAGGGTCCTGGCCATGATCAAGGTCGTACGGGGCAACCCGACCCCTGAGGAGCTGGCTGCCGCACTGGCGGTGGTCCGGGCGCGCGCGGCGACATCCGCGATGTCGTCCGGCGCACCGTCGCTCACGTCGGCGCTGCCCGGTCAGTGGTCCGACCCGGGGCGCATCGCCCGGCGTGAGCGCCACCTGCCGGGGCCGCGGGCCTGGGCACGGACGTACTGGCCCGGATAGTCGCGGGAGTACCTGTTCGCACGCGTTTCCGGAGGTCCGGGCCCGTACGGGCCCGGGCCTCCGGTGCGTCCGGGCGCGATTCTGGTCCGTACGCACCAGGGCGCCTGAGTACCCGTACTCAGGCGCGGCATACGCCTCCGCAGCAGGATCGGTCCCATGCTGTGGTCCGACCCCGAGAACAAGCCGCCGAAGGAACTGCGCGACGCCCAGGACATGATGCGGCGCGCGGGGCTGGTGCTGGCGCTGGCGATGGTGGTCGCGATGTTCGTGCTCGGAACGCGGTGAGGGGCACCGTAACGGCGGCTCCGCCCCTGCCTTCCACGATCGCCTTCTACGATGGCGCGTATGACTGATCAGCGCCGTCTCGTGCTCGCCTCCGCATCCCCCGCCCGTCTCGGTCTTCTGCGGCAGGCCGGATTCTCGCCCGAGGTGATCGTCAGCGGGGTGGACGAGGACGCGCTGGGCGCCGCGACGCCGGCCGAGCTGGCGCTCGTCCTCGCCGAGGCCAAGGCCGCCGCGGTGGCCGGCCGGCCGGAGGCGGCGGGTGCCCTGGTCATCGGATGCGACTCGGTGCTCGAACTCGACGGCGAGGCGCTCGGCAAGCCGGCCGACGGCGAGGAGGCCATCGCCCGCTGGAAGTCCATGCGCGGCCGGGCCGGGGTGCTGCGGACCGGCCACAGCGTGATCGACACCGCGACCGGACGTACGGCCTCGGCGACCGCCTCCACGACCGTCCGCTTCGGCGAACCGACGGACGCGGAGGTCGCCGCCTACGTGGCCTCGGGCGAGCCGCTCCACGTCGCGGGCGCCTTCACGCTGGACGGCCGGTCCGCGCCGTTCGTCGACTCCATCGAGGGCGACCACGGCAACGTCATCGGGCTCTCGCTGCCGCTGCTGCGCAGGCTGCTGGGCGAGCTGGGGATCTCCGTCACCGAGCTCTGGGTCCGAGCGGGACCGGATGAGCCGGACCGTATGAGCCCGACCGGGTGAGCCGGACCGTACGGGCCCGACCGGGTGAGCCGGACCGTACGGGTCAGGCCCTCTCCGTCGGACCGTACGGGTCAGATCGGGGCCGGAGCGTTCGGTTCGGCGTCATCCGCGGGCCGGCCGGCCTCGGGTCCGGGCCCGGGGCGGGGGCCGTACGCCACCAGCGTCAGCACGATCAGCCCGAGCACCACCATCATGAATCCGAACGCGGCCCAGCCGACCAGTCCCACCGTCAGCGCGCCCAGCACCCCGTGCACCACGGCGCAGGTGATGAGGGCGATGCGGCCGATACGGCCGGGGGCCCGGTCGCGGATGCCGGTCAGCAGGAGGACCAGCCCGCACAGCAGCAGATACAGACCGAAGACGCCGCCCATCACCCAGGTGCCGCTGGACATCGCGTCGGGTTCCAGCCCGGCCAGTGACATGTCCTGGTTCTTGACCACCGTCGCCAGGATGCCGTTGATGAGCACGATGCCCACGGCTTCCACGAACAGCACGATCGCGGCCACGAACGCCACCGGTCTGCGCACCACGGTGCTCACCCCCTGTTACCTGCAGTACGTGCGATAGCGCGGACCCTACTAACCGGTAACGCGCGGGACAAGGGTTCCGACGCTCTTTGCTCCCGCCCCGCACCACCGGCGCGCCCCCGCGTGCTGTCCCTGCGCCCTCCTGGCCGCGGCTCTCGTGCGTCGGGCAAAGAATCGTTCGCCCGTTAGTGGGGACTCGACAAAGAAACACCCGGCGTGGCTGCTTGCACGAACAGAGACCTGGACCACACCTCGTGGCTACTGTGCGGTCATGGATCCCGGCGTACCGTGGTGCCACAAGGGATTTCGCGACTTGAGCAAGCCTCGAATCACACTCCGTGTGGGCAAGCTCACCACTGGGGACGGGTCGTAGGGCCGTGTCGGTAGTCCCTAAACTCAGCTTGTTTCAAGGAGGGAGCCATCGTGCGCAAGGTGCTCATCGCCAACCGTGGCGAAATTGCTGTCCGTGTTGCTCGGGCATGCCGGGATGCCGGGATCGGGAGCGTGGCCGTCTACGCCGACCCGGACCGCGACGCTCTGCATGTACGCGCGGCCGACGAGGCATTCGCCCTGGGCGGTGACACCCCGGCCGCCAGCTACCTGGACATGGCCAAGGTGCTCCAGGCTGCCAAGGACTCCGGGGCGGACGCGATCCACCCGGGCTACGGCTTCCTGTCGGAGAACGCCGACTTCGCCCAGGCCGTCCTCGACGCGGACCTGACGTGGATCGGCCCGCCGCCGCAGGCGATCCGGGACCTCGGCGACAAGGTCGCCGCCCGGCACATCGCGCAGCGCGCCGGTGCCCCGCTGGTGGCCGGTACGCCCGACCCGGTCGCGGGCTCCGGTGAGGTCGTGGCGTTCGCGAAGCAGCACGGGCTGCCGATCGCGATCAAGGCCGCGTTCGGTGGTGGCGGCCGCGGGCTGAAGGTGGCGCGCACGCTGGAGGAGATCCCGGAGCTGTACGACTCCGCGGTCCGTGAGGCCGTCGCGGCGTTCGGCCGCGGCGAGTGCTTCGTGGAGCGCTACCTCGACAAGCCGCGCCACGTCGAGACGCAGTGCCTGGCCGACCAGCACGGCAACGTCGTCGTCGTCTCCACCCGTGACTGCTCGCTCCAGCGCCGCCACCAGAAGCTGGTCGAGGAGGCCCCCGCGCCGTTCCTGTCCGAGGCGCAGAACGCGGAGCTGTACGCGGCGTCGAAGGCCATCCTCAAGCAGGCCGGTTACGTCGGTGCCGGCACCGTGGAGTTCCTCGTCGGCACGGACGGCACCATCTCGTTCCTGGAGGTCAACACCCGCCTCCAGGTCGAGCACCCGGTCACCGAGGAGGTCACCGGCCTCGACCTCGTACGCGAGATGTTCCGCATCGCCGACGGCGAGAAGCTCGGCTACGACGACCCGGCCGTGCGCGGGCACTCCTTCGAATTCCGGATCAACGGCGAGGACCCGGGCCGCGGCTTCCTGCCCGCTCCCGGCACCGTCACCGCCTTCGCCCCGCCGACCGGCCCCGGTGTCCGCCTCGACGCGGGCGTGGAGTCCGGTTCCGTCATCGGCCCCGCCTGGGACTCGCTGCTGGCGAAGCTCATCGTGACCGGTGCGACGCGTGAGCAGGCGCTGCAGCGGGCGGCGCGCGCGCTGGCCGAGTTCGACGTCGAGGGTATGGCCACCGCCATTCCGTTCCACCGCGCGGTCGTCGCCGACCCGGCGTTCACCAGCGACCCGTTTCGGATCCATACCCGGTGGATCGAGACCGAGTTCGTCAACGACATCAAGCCCTTCACCGCCGTCGCCGACGTGGAGGCGGAGGAGGAGGCCGGTCGCGAGACCGTGGTCGTCGAGGTCGGCGGCAAGCGTCTTGAGGTCTCGCTGCCCTCGTCGCTGGGCATGAGCCTGGCCCGTACGGGCCTCGCGGCGGGCGCCAAGCCCAAGCGCCGCGCGGCGAAGAAGACCGGCTCCGCGGTCTCCGGCGACACCCTGGCGTCCCCGATGCAGGGCACCATCGTCAAGATCGCCGTCGAGGAGGGCCAGCAGGTCCAGGAGGGCGACCTCGTCGTCGTCCTGGAGGCCATGAAGATGGAGCAGCCGCTGAACGCGCACCGCGCGGGCATCGTCAAGGGACTGGTCGCCGAGGTCGGCAGCTCGGTCTCCTCCGGCGCCGTGATCTGCGAGATCAAGGACTGATCGAGCGGCACCCGACGTTCCACCGGGGCCCCTGCCGAGTCGCACGACTCCGCAGGGGCCCCGTTTTCGGTTGTCCGGCAACCGGGTGCGTCACTCCTGGACTTGCGTCACTCCTGCGCTTGCGTCATTTCTCGGCGGGTGGCGCGGCGGCCGTCCTCGCGGCGAGCAGCAGGACCAGGGTCAGCGCCCAGGAGCCCACGGAGGCGTCCTCCGGATACGCAATGGCATCCTGGACCCTGGGGCGGAAAAAGGGAGGACTGCGCAATGTCGATGAGCACGGCACAGACGCCGGCCCGGCCCATGCGCGCCGATGCGCGCCGCAATTACGACCGGCTGCTGGGTGAGGCCCGTACCGCGTTCGCGGACCACGGCACGGACGCGTCCCTGGAGGACATCGCGCGACGTGCGGGCGTGGGGATCGGCACGCTGTACCGGCACTTCCCGAACCGGCACGCGCTGATGAGCGCCGTCTTCCAGGAGGCCCTGACGTCCCTGATCGACCGTTCCCGTGAACTCGCGGGGGCGAAGCAGCCGTGTGCGGGGCTGGTGGAGTGGCTGGGCGCGATCATCACCCATGCGGGTGAGTACCGCGGGCTCGCCCAGGCGCTCATGTCGACGTCACGGGACGAGACTTCGGCGCTGTCGCGGTGCAATGTGCCGCTGCGCGAGGCGGGTTCGGTGCTGCTGGCGCGGGCGCAGGCGAGCGGGGCCGTGCGGACGGATGTGTCCATCGACGACCTGATGCAGCTGACGAACGCGATCGCGCTGGCCGCGGAGCAGTCGCCGGACGACCCGGAGTTGGCGGGCCGGCTCCTGATGCTGACCTTGCAGGGGCTGAAGGGACCGAACGCGGAGGGGGGTTGACAAATCCACCCCCGACGATCGAGGAGCGGGGTCCGGGGCGGCGCCCCCGGTTACGGGAAGGGGGAGGGGCGGAGAGAAGAAACCCCCCGCGCCCCCTACCGCCGGCGCAGATCCGCCACCCTCGCCCGGTCCCCCGGCCCCTGCCCCTGCTCCGCCAGCGCCGCCGCGCTCCGCAGTTGCTGCGGCCCCGGCCCTCCGGGACCACCGCGCGTACGGCGCTGGCCGGGGAGCGGCATGTCTCGGCGGGGCTGACGGCCCGGCGGGAGGGCTTCCGCCGGGGCGGGGCCACTTCCCGCGCCGGCCACCGCGATCTGCACGCCCTGGTCCGCCAGGGCCTGGAGTTCGGTGGCGGCGCGGTCGTCGTGGCCGGGCGGTTCGTCCGTCACGAGGCGGGTGATCAGATCCGTCGGCACCGTCTGGAACATGGTGTCGGAGCCGAGCTTGGTGTGGTCCGCCAGGACCACCACCTCCGCCGCGGCCTGCACCAGGGCCCGGTCCACGCTCGCCGAAAGCATGTTGGACGTGGACAGGCCGCGTTCCGCGGTGAGCCCGCTCCCGGAGAGGAACGCACGTGAGACCCGCAGCCCTTGGAGCGACTGCTCGGCACCACTGCCCACGAGGGCGTAGTTGGAGCCGCGCAAGGTGCCGCCCGTCATCACCACTTCCACCCGGTTGGCATGGGCCAACGCCTGGGCGACCAGCAGTGAGTTGGTGACGACGGTCAGACCGGGGACCCGCGCGAGCCGGCGGGCCAGCTCCTGCGTGGTCGTACCGGCACCGACGACGATGGCCTCGCCCTCTTCGACAAGACCCGCGGCCAGGTCGGCGATGGCCGTCTTCTCCGCGGTGGCGAGATGGGATTTCTGCGGATAGCCGGACTCCCGCGTAAAACCGCCCGGCAAAACCGCACCGCCGTGCCGGCGGTCGAGGAGTCCTTCTGCCTCCAGCGCCCGCACGTCCCGCCGTACGGTCACTTCGGAGGTCTGGACGACGCGGGCGAGCTCACGGAGCGATACCGCCCCGTTGGCGCGCACCATTTCGAGGATCAACTGACGACGTTCTGCAGCGAACACGAAACTGACAGTAACGTGACACCAGAGCGTTTTCAGCAGTTTGCGCCGGATAACAGAAGTTGTGCATACAAGGGGCCGCCAAGTGGTATAAGCGGCCCGTTGTTGTTCCGTACTGATCGACCGACGGCCGCCCGACGCCCGCCCGGCGGTCGCCCCGCATCCGGACGACCGCCTGAGCTGCCGCGATGCGCCGCGGATCGCCGGGTTTCGCGACTGCGCCTACGCCTCGCCCGCGCTCTTCCGGGTGTGCAACTGACGGGCCACTTCCGCGATCGAACCCGACAGGGACGGGTACACCGTGAAGGCGTTTGCGATCTGTTCGACCGTCAGGTTGTTGTCGACCGCGATCGAGATCGGGTGGATGAGCTCGCTCGCCCGCGGCGCGACGACACAGCCGCCGACCACGATGCCGGTGCCGGGCCGGCAGAAGAGCTTGACGAAGCCGTCGCGGATGCCCTGCATCTTGGCGCGCGGGTTGCGCAGCAGCGGAAGCTTGACCACCCTGGCATCGATCTTGCCGCCGTCGACGTCGGCCTGGGTGTATCCGACGGTGGCGATCTCGGGGTCGGTGAAGACGTTCGAGGAGACCGTCTTCAGGTTCAGCGGTGCCACCGCGTCCCCGAGGAAGTGGTACATCGCGATCCGGCCCTGCATGGCGGCGACCGAGGCGAGGGCGAAGATCCCGGTGACGTCACCGGCCGCGTACACGCCGGGGGCGGTGGTGCGGGAGACCTTGTCGGTCCAGATGTGGCCGGACTCCTTGAGCCGGACCCCGGCCTCCTCCAGCCCCATGCCGGCGCTGTTCGGGATCGCGCCGACCGCCATCAGGCAGTGCGAACCGGAGATGACCCGGCCGTCGGCGAGGGTGACCTCGACCCGGTCGCCGACGCGCTTCGCCGCCTGGGCGCGGGAGCGGGCCATGACGTTCATGCCGCGGCGGCGGAAGACGTCCTCCAGCACGGCGGCGGCGTCCGGGTCCTCGCCCGGCAGCACCCGGTCGCGGGACGAGACGAGGGTGACGCGCGAACCGAGCGCCTGGTAGGCGCCCGCGAACTCGGCACCCGTCACACCGGAGCCGACCACGATGAGCTCCTCGGGGAGCTCGTCGAGGTCGTAGACCTGGGTCCAGTTCAGGATGCGCTCGCCGTCGGGGAGCGCGTCCGGAATCTCCCTCGGGTGGCCACCGGTCGCTATGAGTACGGCGTCGGCGGTGAGCGTCTCCTGCGTGCCGTCGGCGGCGGTCACGACGACCGTGCGGGAGCCGTCGGCGGCCTGGAGGCCGTCGAGGCGGCCGCGGCCGCGCATCACCCGGGCGCCGGCCCGGGTGACGGACGCGGTGATGTCGTGGGACTGGGCGAGTGCCAGGCGCTTCACCCGCCGGTTGACCTTGCCGAGGTCCACGCCGACGACCCGGGCCGCCTGCTCGTTGTGCGGCGTGTCGTCGGCGACGATGATGCCCAGCTCCTCGTACGAAGAGTCGAAGGTGGTCATCACCTCTGCCGTCGCGATCAGGGTCTTCGAGGGCACGCAGTCGGTGAGCACGGACGCGCCGCCGAGGCCGTCGCAGTCGACGACGGTCACCTCCGCGCCGAGCTGGGCGCCCACCAATGCCGCCTCGTACCCGCCGGGTCCGCCGCCGATGATCACGATCCGGGTCACGAAATGTCCGCCTCGCGTGTGTCATCCCGCGGCCGCCTGCTGCCCCGGCCGGGGGTCCGGGGGATCGCCCCGGGGAATGCAGTACGTACTTCATTGTCCCGCACGCGCCAAGGTGCTTCGCCCCGGGGCCCTCCATCCGTGCGCCGGGACGTCCGGTACGGGGCTCCGCGACGGGGCTCCCGGACGGCGACCGGCACCCCGTACGGGGTCTTCCTCACAGGAATCGACGTTCCGGCCACAGCCTCCCGTACCCTCGACCCCATGTCGCTCTACGCCGCGTACGCCGGCAACCTCGACGCGCGGCTGATGACGCGCCGCGCACCGCATTCCCCGCTGCGCGGCACCGGCTGGCTCAACGGCTGGCGGCTGACCTTCGGCGGGGAGCAGATGGGCTGGGAAGGCGCGCTCGCCACGGTGGTGGAGGCCCCCCGTTCCCAGGTTTTCGTGGCGCTGTACGACATCGCACCGATGGACGAGGACTCCATGGACCGGTGGGAGGGCGTCGGCCTCGACATCTACCGGCGGATGCGGGTACGGGTGCACACCCTGGACGGCGAGGAGCCGGCCTGGATGTATGTGCTGAACGGGTACGAGGGCGGGCTGCCGTCCGCCCGCTATCTGGGCGAGATCGCGGACGCCGCGGAGTCCGCGGGCGCGCCGCACGACTATGTGATGGAACTGCGCAAGCGCCCCTGCTGACCCGGCCGACCAGTGCTTTTGTGTGAATGTACGAGGAAGCGTGTGCAGACTCTACGCAAGGGCATCTACGCGCGTAGGGAATCACCGGTTACCCTCATCCGCGTGAACGCATCAGTTATTCCGGACAACATCCAGGGCGACCCGTACGCCGCCGCCGCCGACGCCGCCGCCCGCCTGCGCGAGCTGACCGGTGCCGAGACCCACGACGTCGCCCTTGTGATGGGGTCCGGCTGGGCTCCCGCGGGCGATGCGCTCGGCGCTCCGGAGGCCGAGTTCCCGGTGACCGACCTGCCCGGTTTCCCGGCGCCCGCCGTGCAGGGGCACGGCGGCACGATCCGCTCGTACCGGATCGGCGAGAAGCGTGCCCTGGTCTTCCTCGGCCGCACGCACTTCTACGAGGGCCGCGGCGTCGCCGCCGTCGCGCACGGCGTCCGTACCGCCGTCGCCGCGGGTTGCAGGACCGTCGTGCTGACGAACGGCTGCGGCGGTCTGCGCGAGGGCATGCGCCCCGGGCAGCCGGTCCTGATCAGCGACCACATCAACCTGACCGCGGCGTCCCCCATCGTCGGCGCCAACTTCGTCGACCTGACCGATCTGTACTCGCCGCGGCTGCGCGCGCTGTGCAAGGAGGTCGACGAGACCCTCGAAGAGGGTGTGTACGTGCAGTTCCCCGGCCCGCACTACGAGACGCCGGCCGAGATCAGCATGGTCCGTGTGATGGGCGGTGACCTGGTCGGCATGTCCACCGTGCTGGAGGCGATCGCCGCACGGGAGGCGGGGGCCGAGGTGCTCGGCATCTCGCTGGTCACGAACCTGGCGGCGGGACTGAGCGGGGAGCCGCTCAACCATGAAGAGGTGCTGCAGGCAGGGCGGGACTCCGCCACGCGGATGGGGGCGTTGCTGGCTCGGGTGCTTGAGCGGATCTGAGCCCCTTCCCGAACCGGGGCGCTGCCCCCGGGCCTCGCGCCTCAAACGCCGGCGAGGCTGAAGAGTAAGCCCCACCGGCGATTGAGGAGCGGGGTCCGGGGCAGCGCCCCCGTAACCCACCCATCCCGCAGAAAGGCGGACACCGTGCAGCAGGAGCTCATCGCGCAGGCCAGGACGTGGCTCGCGGAGGATCCCGACCCCGAGACCCGTGACGAGCTCGCCGCGCTCATCGACGCCGAGGACCTCGACGAGCTCGCCGCACGGTTCGCCGGCACCCTGCAGTTCGGCACGGCCGGGCTCCGCGGTGAGCTGGGGGCCGGGCCGATGCGGATGAACCGCGCCGTCGTGATCCGCGCCGCGGCCGGACTCGCCGCGTATCTGAAGGCACAGGGGCAGAGCGGCGGGCTCGTCGTCATCGGGTACGACGCCCGTTACAAGTCGGCCGACTTCGCCCGCGACACCGCGGCCGTGATGACCGGCGCGGGCCTGCGCGCTGCGGTGCTCCCCCGCCCGCTGCCCACGCCCGTGCTGGCGTACGCGATCCGGTACCTGGGCGCCGTAGCGGGCATCGAGGTGACGGCCAGTCACAACCCGCCGCGCGACAACGGGTACAAGGTCTACCTCGGCGACGGCTCGCAGATCGTCCCCCCGGCGGACGGCGAGATCGCCGCCGCGATCGCCGCGGTCGGCCCGCTCGACGGCGTGGCCCGCCCCGACGACGGCTGGGAGATCCTCGGCGACGAGGTCCTGGCCGCCTACCTGGCCCGTACGGACGCCGTGCTCGCCGCCGGATCGCCGCGCACCGCCCGGGTCGTGTACACCGCGATGCACGGCGTCGGTACGTCCGTGCTCACCGCCGCCT
The DNA here is from genome assembly GCF_042884935.1 of Streptomyces sp. NPDC058092. Lineage (NCBI taxonomy): Bacteria > Bacillati > Actinomycetota > Actinomycetes > Kitasatosporales > Streptomycetaceae > Streptomyces > Streptomyces sp. NPDC058092. The sequence continues at coordinate 123,530 of NZ_JBHVSY010000001.1, read as the reverse complement.
TCGACCGCGCCGGGTTCCCCGCCCCGGTGCTCGTCGCCGAACAGGCCGAGCCCGACCCGGCGTTCCCCACCGTCGCCTTCCCCAATCCGGAAGAGCCCGGCGCGATGGATCTCGCGTTCGCCACCGCACGCCGTAACGACTGCGACCTCGTCATCGCCAACGACCCGGACGCCGACCGGTGCGCCGTGGCCGTCCCGGACCCCGCCGCCGACGGCGGCTGGCGAATGCTGAGCGGCGACGAGGCCGGGGCGCTGCTCGCCGCCCATCTGGTGGACCGGGGCGCGACCGGTGTCTTCGCCGAGTCGATCGTGTCGTCCTCGCTGCTCGGCCGGATCGCCGAGAAGGCGGGCCTCGGCTACGAGGAGACGCTGACCGGCTTCAAGTGGATCGCCCGCGTGGACGGCCTGCGGTACGGGTACGAGGAGGCGCTCGGCTACTGCGTCGACCCGGACGGCGTACGCGACAAGGACGGCATCACGGCCGCGCTGCTCGTCGCCGAGCTCGCCTCCGTGCTCAAGGAGCGGGGGCGTACGCTCCTGGACCTCCTCGACGACATCGCGGTCGACCACGGACTGCACGCCACCGACCAGCTGTCGGTCCGGGTGGAGGACCTCTCGGTCATCGCGGACGCCATGCGCCGGCTGCGCGAGCAGCCCCCGACCGCGCTCGCCGGCCTCCCCGTCACCTCGGCCGAGGACCTCGCGCGGGGCACCGCGCAGCTGCCGCCCACCGACGGGCTGCGCTACCACCTTCAGGGCGCCCGCGTGATCGTCCGCCCGAGCGGCACCGAGCCGAAGCTCAAGGGCTACCTGGAGGTCGTGGTGCCGGTCGCTTCGGCGGACGAGCTGCCCGCGGCCCGTGCGCGGGGTGCGGAGCTGCTCGCCGGGATCAAGCGGGACCTGGCGGCGGCAGCCGGTATCTGACGCCCGCAACGATCGGCTTCACGTACGCATCACGTACGTGAAGCCGGTGTCCGGGCCCACGCAGGACTGGAGGGTCGGGTCGCCCCGGTGGAGGCCGTGGGCCGGGGTGCCGCGGCCGAGTAGGCACCGGCGGGTACGTCCGAGCCGGTTGCCACGCGGCCGGTGAGGACCGGTCGTGGCCGCGCCCGACAAGGGCTCTCGGTCAGTGCCTTCCGGCTCGGGTCAGGGCGTCCTCGGCCTGTGCGGCCAGGGTGGCGACGAGGTCGGCTGCGGGCGGGAGGTCGGTGATGAGGTCGACCGCCTCGCCGGCCCATACGGGCAGCGGGGGAACCTCGCCTCTGGGCTGCTCGCACCGCCCGCGGTGTCGTCCGGGCGGATACGGGAGAGTCCGGCCGTCCCGCGCACGCGAACCGCATGATCGCCCGGAACGGAGCGGGGGACGTCCGGGCGATCAGGCGGGCGCGGTGTGCTCACACGCTCCGTCGCTCATCGCCCCGGGCCGTCCCCCGCTCCGTTCCGGGTCCACCACGTCGGCTACTTGATGTTGAGCAGCTGCTCCAGCGGGTCGATGGCGAAGTAGACGAGGAAGAGCGCCGCGGTGCCCCAGAGCAGCCAGTGCACTTCGCGGGCCTTGCCCAGGCACGCCTTGATGACCACGTAGGCGAGGAAGCCGGCGCCGATGCCGTTGGTGATGGAGTAGGTGAACGGCATGACGGCGATGGTCAGGAAGGCGGGGATGGCGACTTCGTACCGGTCCCAGTCGATGTGCTTGACCTGGGTCATCATCAGGAACCCGACCGCGATGAGGGCGGGGGCCGCAGCCTGGAGGGGCACGATGGTGAGAACGGGGGTGAAGAAGAGGGCGAGGGCGAACAGGCCGCCGGTGATGAGGTTGGCGAAGCCGGTGCGTGCGCCTTCACCGACACCTGCGGCGGACTCGATGTACGTGGTGGCGGACGAGGCGGAGGCGGCGCCGCCGACGACGGCGGCCGCGCCGTCGATGAGCAGCACGCGGCCCAGACCGGGGACCTGGCCGCGCTCGTCGAGGAGTCCGGCTTCGGCGGTGACGCCGACGACGGTGCCCATCGTGTCGAAGAAGTCGGACAGGATGAGGGTGAAGACGAGCAGGACGACGGTCAGCACGCTGACCTGACCGAACGAGCCGAACAGATCGAAGTGGCCCAGGAGCCCGAAGTCGGGTGAGGCGACGGGTTTGTCGGGCAGCGAGGGCTCGGTCAGACCCCAGGACTTGACGTCGGCGATCCCGTTGATGACGACGGCGACGACGGTCATCACGACGATGCTGATGAGGATGGCGCCCTGCACCTTGCGGGCCAGGAGGACGACCGTCATCAGCACGCCGAGACAGAAGACGAGCATGGGCCAGCCGGCGAGGGTGCCTGTGCCGATCTGGACGGGCACGGTGGTGTTCGCGGCGTCCGGGATGCGGGTGACGAACCCGGAGTCCACGAAGCCGATGAAGGCGATGAACAGGCCGATGCCGACACTGATGGCCTGCTTGAGGGGTTGCGGAATGGCGTGCATGATCGCCTCGCGCAGACCGGTCATCACCAGTACGCAGATCAGCAGGCCTTCGAGCACGATGAGGCCCATCGCGTCGTCCCAGCCCATGAGAGGGGCGATCTGGAAGGCGGTGACGGCGTTGAGACCCAGGCCCGCGGCCAGGGCGAGCGGCAGGTTGCCGCCCACACCCATGATCACGGTCATCACGGCGGCCACCAGGGCCGTGGCGGTGGCCAGTTGGCCGGCGTCCAGCTGGTGGCCGAACTTGTCCTCGGTACTGCTGAGGATGATCGGGTTGAGTACGAGGATGTACGCCATCGTGAAGAAGGTGGCGAACCCGCCGCGTATCTCACGGCCGTACGTCGAGCCGCGTTCGCCGATGCGGAAGAACCGGTTGAGCGGGCCACCGGGTCTGATTGTCGGCGCTTCGGCCGGGCCTGTCGTGCTGGTGTGCATGACTGCGTCTCCTGGACCTGCAAGTGCGAGGGAAAACATGGCAGTGGCGCCGGAAGCGTGTTTCAGTCGGTTGTACGAACACACATACGGCGCCTTGCGAGCGGATCATACGCGGCAGAAACGCGATCTCAATCGCTTTGCGGAATCAGTTAGTTGACGTTCTCGCACCGCCCCTGTCGGTTCCTCCAAAATCACCGGCGACCTATCCAGCCAAACCGGGATGCGGGCGACAGCGGCCATGGAGTTCACCCCGGGTGACTCCTTACTCTCGGTCCGTGCATCCACCGCTCCCCTTCAACGCGCGCGCCGCCCGCATCCTGCGCGAGAAACTCGGGATGGCCCCCGGCCACGTCGCTTACGGCATGCGCGCCTCCTACGGCACGACCCACGTCACCCCCGACCACATCACCGCGTGGGAACGCGGCACCGCACTGCCCACCGCCGGCGAACTCACCGCCCTGGCCGGTGCCCTGTGGTGCAACCCCCGCGAACTCATGGGCGCTCCCCGCACCCTGCGTGAACACCGTCTCGCCCGCGGACTGGCCGTCGAGGACGTCGCCCGCGCCACCGGCCTCACCCTCGACGCCTACCACGAGATGGAAGAAACCGGCCGATGGACCGGCGACAAACGGCAGTCCGCCAAACTCGGCGCCCTCCTCAACCTCCCCCCACGCGACTTCATCGCCATCACCGGCCTCGAGGAAGAACTCGCCCGCCTCCTCACCGAAGCCGTCTCCACCCGCTGGCAGGCCCACATCCGCGCCATCGCCCGCCTCGTCTCCGCGGACCGCCGCGACCTGCAGGACCCCCTGCGCGACATGCACCACGAGTACCAGACCCTCATGGCCGCCACCCTCAGCCGAGCCGGCGGCACCACCGCCTCCGGCGAAAACGGGCGACGCTACATCGACGACATCGTCAACCACTTCTGGACCCGGCTCCCGGAGCACTAGCCGGGCCGCGTCCGCACGGCCGGCGCATCGAACGCGATTAGGTAGACTGGTCTACCTAATCGCGATGCCACCGGGAGGCAGACATGGCCGAGGCGAGCGCCACCGGGCAGCAGCCGGGAAAGCGGCGGCGAGCAGGGCCTGCGCGGGGACGGATTCTCGATGCCGCGGCGCGGCGGTTCTATGCCGACGGCGTGGCGGCGACAGGGATCGACACGATCACGGCCGAGGCGGGCGTGGCGAAGATGAGCCTCTACAACAACTTCGCCTCCAAGGCCGACCTCGTCCGCGCCTACCTCCAGGCCCGCCACGAGGAGTGGATCGGCCTCTACCAGCGGCGCCTGGCCGACGCGCAGAGCCCGCGGGAATCCGTACTGGCCGTCTTCGACGCCTACGCCGACCATGCCGATCTCGCCTACGAGCACGGCTTCCGCGGCTGCGGGCTGCTCAACGCGGCCGCCGAACTGCCGGCCGGGCACGAGGGCCGGGCGGTGGTGCGCCGCCACAAGGAAGAGGTCGAGAGCCTGCTCGCGGCCCACCTCCAAGAGCTGCTGCCCGGCCAGGACGAGCGGGCCCGGGCCACGGCGGAACACCTGGCGTTCCTGCTCGAAGGGGCCATCGTGCGCGCGGGCCTCGAAGGCGACGGCGCACGCATGCGGAGCGCCCGCGCCATGGCGGCGCGCCTGGTGGACGGCCTGTGACGCGGCCTGCCGGGCGCGCCGCCGGACCGGGGGCGGGCGCGCTCGCCGTACTGCTGGCCTCGGTGCTCTGGGGCACCACGGGCACCGCGGCGACCTTCGCGCCGCGGGTGGGGCCGCTGGCGATCGGCGCGGCGGCGATGGGCCTGGGAGGCCTGTTGCAGGCGCTAATGGCCGGGCGTCGCATCGCGCGGGTCCGTACGGAGCTGAGGGCGCAGTGGCGGACCGTGCTCATCGGGGGAACGGGCGTGGCCCTGTATCCGCTGGCGTTCTACACCTCGATGCATCTGGCCGGTGTCGCGGTGGGAACGGTCGTCTCCATCGGTTCGGCCCCACTGTCATCCGCCCTGATCGAGCGGATCGTCGACCGGCGACGTCTGTCCCGGCGGTGGATGGCCGGTGCCGCCCTGGGCCTGGCCGGCACCGTACTGCTGTGTGCGGCGGAGGCGGCACAGGCCGGTTCCGCGACCGGTACGGGCTCTGCCGGGCAGACCGTCACCGGCGTGGGTCTCGGGCTGGTCGCGGGCGCGACGTACGCCGTGTACGCGTGGGCGGCACACCGCCTCATCACCCGCGGCATCGCGTCGCGCGCGGCCATGGGAGCGGTGTTCGGGCTGGGCGGGCTGATGCTCGTGCCGGTGCTGCTGGCCACCGGCGCACCGCTGCTCGCCTCCTGGACGAACGCGGGCGTCGGCCTCTACATGGCGCTGGTACCGATGTTCACCGGGTACGTCCTGTTCGGCTTCGGCCTGTCCCGCATCCCGGTCAGTACCGCGACCACCCTGTCCCTGCTGGAGCCCGCCGTAGCGGCCGTGTTCGCGGTCCTGGTCGTGGGCGAACACCTGCCCGCCCTCGGCTGGACCGGGGTCGTCCTCGTCATCGCCTGCCTCGGTGTGCTGACCGTTCCCTCCCGGCGTCGGCGTCTTCCCACCGTGTCGCAGGAAGCCCGGACCGCGCCCGGTGGACCCGGCGCCGCGGCCGGTGGACACCGAATGCGCACGCCACGGCACGGTGGATCGGGTCCGATCGAACGGGCGCGGTGATTTCGAGGCCGTCGCCCGAATCCGGAAGCCGCGGACCTCCGGCGACGGCAGCGTGCGCACGCCGGCGTCCGATCGTCGTACGCGCGTACTCCGGCCCGCCTCAGCCGGTCGCGAGCAGCACCACCAGCAGCACCACGCCCACCACCGCCGGGGCGATCAACTCGTACGCCCAGCGCACCGAGACCGAGGATTCCGAGGGCGCCGAAGGCTGTGCGGCCGCACTCGCACCCGCCCTCGTCTTCGCCCGCTCCATCAGCTCGCGGAGGTCCGCCATGGTCTGGTCGGCCGTCGCCATGCGGGACCTGCTGTCGCGGACATCGGCGTGCACGGACGTCCGGCCGTACGGGTCGTCCGCCGACTGCCGGGCCTGGTGCCGGGCGGCCTTCTTCCGCTGCCGCAGCGACACCGGTACCGCCCACATCTGATACTTGGCGCCGTCCTCGGTGAGCAGCTCGCTCGAATATCCGGCCCGCAGATCCGCGGCCTCGGTCCACGGCACGGTGATCGTCCGGAACGGGTTACAAATCCGGATGCGCCGGTCGTTGGCGTACACGACGGGCCGCAGCGTGAACGCGGCGACCAGCGGCACCACGGTCAGCAGCCCGGCCAGCGCCAGCCACGGCACCCGGCCGCCGCCGCGGACCACGGCGTCCCCGCCGAGCCAGCCGATGAGGAGAAGCAGCAGGACACCCCCGACGATCCCGGCGGGCGACCGGAAGGCCCGGTCGGCGTAGGTCGGCTCGGCGGGTGGTGTGGGACTCGTCATGGGCCCGATTCTGCCTGACGCACGCAAGGGGCGCCGGGGCGGCCGCCCCGGTACTGCGCGACGCTCGGAGGACCCGCCCCCCTGTACAGGTCGCTACGCGCGTAGATATGCTCATCTGGTGACCATGCCCACCACAGCTCCCGCATTCTCCGACGCGACCGCGTCCGACAGTGCGCTGCGCCGCTTCCTGCACGGGCTGCCCGGCGTCGACGCCGTCGGCCTCGAAGCGCGCGCCGCGTCCCTCGGAACCCGTTCGATCAAGACGACGGCCAAGGCGTACGCGATCGACCTGGCCATCTCGATGATCGACCTGACGACGCTGGAAGGCGCGGACACCCCGGGCAAGGTCCGGGCCCTCGCCACCAAGGCCGTCCATCCCGACCCGACCGACCGCACGACCCCGCACACCGCCGCGGTCTGCGTCTACCCCGACATGGCGGCGACCGCCGTCGCCGCGCTGGCCGGTTCCGGCGTGAAGGTGGCGTCCGTGGCGACGGCCTTCCCGGCCGGCCGCGCCGCACTCGACGTCAAGCTCGCGGATGTCCGCGACGCCGTGGCCGCCGGGGCCGACGAGATCGACATGGTGATCGACCGGGGCGCCTTCCTCTCCGGCCGCTACCTCAAGGTGTACGAGGAGATCCTGGCCGTGAAGGCCGAGTGCGCGCGGGCGGACGGCACCGACGCCCGGCTGAAGGTGATCTTCGAGACCGGCGAACTCTCCACGTACGACAACATCCGCCGCGCCTCCTGGCTCGGCATGCTGGCGGGCGCGGACTTCATCAAGACGTCGACCGGCAAGGTCGGGACGAACGCCACCCCGGCGAACACCCTGCTGATGCTGGAGGCCGTGCGCGACTTCCGGGCGCAGACCGGCGTACAGATCGGTGTGAAGCCGGCCGGCGGCATCCGCACCTCCAAGGACGCGATCAAGTTCCTGGTGCTGGTGAACGAGACCGCGGGCGAGGACTGGCTGGACAACCACTGGTTCCGCTTCGGCGCCTCCAGCCTGCTGAACGATCTGCTGATGCAGCGCCAGAAGCTCAGCACCGGCCGTTACTCCGGCCCCGATTACGTGACGGTGGACTGATCCCCATGGCATCTGCATTCGAGTACGCACCCGCGCCCGAGTCGCGCGCGGTCGTCGACATCGCGCCCTCGTACGGCCTGTTCATCGACGGTGAGTTCACCGACGCGGCCGACGGCAAGGTCTTCAAGACGGTCTCGCCGAGCACCGAGGAGGTGCTCTCCGAGGTCGCGCAGGCCGGTGCCGCGGACGTCGACCGGGCCGTGCAGGCGGCCCGCAAGGCGTTCGAGAAGTGGTCGGCGCTGCCCGGCTCCGAGCGTGCCAAGTACCTCTTCCGGATCGCCCGGATCATCCAGGAGCGCAGCCGCGAGCTTGCCGTTCTCGAAACCCTCGACAACGGCAAGCCGATCAAGGAGACCCGCGACGCGGACCTCCCCCTGGTCGCGGCGCACTTCTTCTACTACGCGGGCTGGGCCGACAAGCTGGACCACGCCGGTTACGGCGCGAACCCGCGCCCCCTCGGCGTGGCGGGCCAGATCATCCCGTGGAACTTCCCGCTCCTCATGCTCGCGTGGAAGATCGCCCCGGCGCTCGCCACCGGCAACACGGTGGTCCTCAAGCCCGCCGAGACGACCCCGCTCTCCGCACTGTTCTTCGCGGACATCTGCCGCCAGGCGGGTCTGCCCAAGGGTGTCGTGAACATCCTCACCGGGTACGGGGACGCGGGCGCGGCGCTCGTCGCGCACGAGGGTGTCGACAAGATCGCCTTCACCGGTTCGACCGCGGTCGGCAAGGCCATCGCCCGCCAGGTCGCCGGTACGGACAAGAAGGTCACCCTGGAACTGGGCGGCAAGGGCGCCAACATCGTCTTCGACGACGCCCCGATCGACCAGGCCGTCGAGGGCATCGTCACCGGCATCTTCTTCAACCAGGGCCAGGTCTGCTGCGCGGGCTCGCGCCTGCTCGTACAGGAGTCGATCCAGGACGAGCTGCTGGACGCCCTGAAGCGCCGGCTGTCCACGCTCCGGCTCGGTGACCCGCTCGACAAGAACACCGACATCGGCGCGATCAACTCCGCGGAGCAGCTCGCCCGGATCACCGCGCTCGCCGAGACCGGCGAGGCGGAGGGCGCCGCACGCTGGTCCGCCCCCTGCGAACTCCCCTCCTCCGGCTACTGGTTCGCCCCGACGCTGTTCACGAACGTCACCCAGGCGCACACCATCGCCCGCGACGAGATCTTCGGCCCGGTGCTGTCCGTGCTGTCGTTCCGTACACCCGACGAGGCGGTCGCCAAGGCCAACAACAGCCAGTACGGCCTCTCGGCCGGCATCTGGACGGAGAAGGGCTCCCGCATCCTCGCGGTGGCGAACAAGCTCCGGGCGGGCGTCGTCTGGGCCAACACGTTCAACAAGTTCGACCCGACCTCGCCCTTCGGCGGCTACAAGGAGTCGGGCTTCGGCCGCGAAGGCGGCCGTCACGGCCTGGAGGCGTACCTCGATGTCCGATAACCGTCTGAGCGTCTTCAAGACCTACAAGCTGTACGTCGGGGGCAAGTTCCCCCGCTCCGAGAGCGGCCGGGTGTACGAGGTGACGGACTCCAAGGGCAAGTGGCTGGCGAACGCCCCCCGGTCCTCCCGCAAGGACGCGCGGGACGCGGTCGTGGCCGCGCGCAAGGCGTTCGGCGGCTGGTCGGGCGCCACGGCGTACAACCGCGGCCAGATCCTCTACCGCGTCGCGGAGATGCTGGAGGGCCGCAAGGACCAGTTCGTCCGGGAAGTGGCCGACGCGGAGGGCCTGTCCAAGTCCAAGGCCGCGGCCCTGGTGGACGCGGCGATCGACCGCTGGGTCTGGTACGCGGGCTGGACCGACAAGATCGGCCAGGTCGTGGGCGGGGCGAACCCGGTCGCGGGCCCGTTCTTCAACCTGTCCACGCCCGAACCGACCGGTGTGGTCGCGGTCCTGGCGCCCCAGGAGTCGTCGTTCCTGGGCCTGGTCTCGGTGATCGCCCCGGTGATCGCGACCGGCAACACGGCGGTCGTCATCGCTTCGGCGGACGCCCCGCTGCCGGCCCTGTCCCTGGGCGAGGTACTGGCCACCTCCGACCTGCCGGGCGGCGTGGTGAACATCCTGTCCGGGAGGACGGCGGAGATCGCGGCACCGCTCGCGTCCCACCAGGACGTGAACGCCATCGACCTCACGGGGGCGGACGCCGCGCTCGCGAAGGAACTGGAGATCGCGGCGGCGGACAACCTGAAGCGGGTACGCCGCGGCGACGACGACTTCGACTGGTCGGCCGATCCGGGCACCCACCGCCTGACGGCCTTTCTGGAGACGAAGACGGTCTGGCACCCGACGGGCGCGCTCGGCACCTCGGGGTCCTCGTACTGACGCCCCGTACCGGCTCCTCGCACGTACGCGCGCGAGGGCCGGCCGGGCCCGCCCGCGCGAACGCGGCCCGCTTCTCCGGATTTCCCGGAGGAGCGGGCCGCGTCCGCGTCCGTCTCAGCCGTGCGGCAGTTGTGTGACCTGCCCCGCCACCGGCAGGTCCTTCAGCGCGCCGCCGCTGGTCACCGGGTCGGTGACGGTGGCCGTGGAGAGCGGCTTGAAGTCGGCGATCTGCGTCTCCACCGTGTTGTTCAGCGGGTCCGTGCCCGTACCGGCCAGCGGGTCGAGCCGCAGATGCGTCACCGGTGCGATGCCGTTGTGGAGCGAGTGCCCGAGCGCCCCGGTGTCGGCGCCCGTGGCCGGTACGAGGGGCAGCGGCGCCGCCTGGGCCGCCACACCTCCCGCGCCGAGTGCGGCGCCCGCCGCGGTGACGGTCAGACCTGCCCGCAGCAGAGCGCGGCGCCGGGACCTGGAAAGTGCGTGACGTGCCATGGAGTTCCCACCTGATCGAGCCGATCGAGTAACCATTTGAGTGCGTAGCGTAGTTGAGGTGTGATGCTCGATACCAACCCGGCCTCCGGGGGGTCCCCTGCGCGGGTCAATGCCTCACAATCGTGTCCTGTGAATTCCCAACCGCTCCTGACCCGCGTCGTGCTGCTCGCGGGCCCCTCCGGCTCCGGCAAGTCCTCCCTCGCCGCCCGCACCGATCTGCCGGTGCTGCGCCTGGACGACTTCTACAAGGACGGTGACGACCCCACGCTGCCGCTCGTCCCCGGAAGCACGGACATCGACTGGGACTCCGCACAGTCCTGGGACGCCGATGCGGCCGTCGCCGCGGTCACGGAGCTGTGCCGCACGGGGCGGACGAGCGTCCCGGTGTACGACATCGCCACGAGCTCCCGCGTCGACCACGAGGCCCTCCACATCGACCGCACACCACTGTTCGTGGCCGAGGGGATCTTCGCGGCGGACATCGTCGAACGGTGCCAGGAACTGGGCGTGCTCGCGGACGCGCTGTGCCTGCGCGGCCGTCCGACGACGACCTTCCGCCGTCGGCTGTTGCGGGATCTGCGGGAGGGCCGCAAGTCGGTGCCGTTCCTGCTGCGGCGGGGGTGGCGGCTGATGCGCGCGGAGCGGCGGATCGTGGCACGGCAGGCGGCACTGGGCGCGCACCCGTGCGGCAAGGAGGAGGCCCTGGGCCGGCTGGCCGCCGCGGCGGCGGGACGCTGCCGCCGGGCACCGGTGGGGGCGCCGGTTCCGGAGTAGGGACAGGCTCGCGAGGGTGAGCCGACGCGACTCGCGGCCTGGGCGCATTACTACGTGGACTCACTACGGCCTGGGTCCGGTGAGCATCGTGTGTACGGGCCCCGGTGCGGCTCGGCCCAGGTTCATCAGGGCCTCACGGTCGGCCGCCCTCTGCCCGCGTTCGATCCGTCCTGGCCCCGGCGACACCAGGGCCAGGATGAGTTACCGAAGGCGCGGACGGTCCCGGCGCTCCGGCACGGGGGCCGCGCGGTCCTCGGTGGCGGGAGAAGAGGCGGCCATCCCCTCACCTCGCCGCCGTGCCGCAGCCGAAGGTCTCGGCCGCGGACTTCACGAACGACTCGAAGTAGGCGTCCCGCCGCGGAAGATCCGGGTGACGCTTACGTGCCTCCAAGTACTGCGACCTTGGATCAGCCGCCAAATAGAGAGGTCCTTGGGCACAGGCCAGAACAATCGTTTGCGCATTGACGACCTCGGCTTCCCGGCCGTCCGGTGCCTCCCCCTTGCTCGTGCCCGGCGACTTCCTCACCGCGGCAATCAACAGCGGATCCCGGGAAGCCGTGTACTTCACAAAGCCGTCGTCACGGACGAAGCCAGATGAGTCGTCGTCCAGGAACAACGTGCACGACCACAGATCAGCGGGCGCCGTCTGGCCCGCTTCAAGCACCTCGGTACCAGTCGGCACCTGCCCCCGGACGGAGAAACCGTCAAGACCGCACACCCGCCCTTCGGAAACCGGGCGGGCCGCCTCGGAGCGCGGCGGCAGGAGCGTTCCGGGTTCCTCGGGGATTTCGCCGCACGCCGCCCGGGCCGCGACGGCACGTGCGGCATCGGTGACCAGCGCGGCGAAGGCCGTGGTGTCGGAGATCGGTTCGCTGGAGCCGGCTCTGACGATCACCGGCTGGGTCGTCCAACACTTCTCGGGCAGCAGGACCCACCCCTCGTACCTGTCGACTCCGCCGGTCACCTTTCCGGAGAAGAACGACTCCTCCGGCACGTAAGGCCACGCTTCGTCCGCCAAGGGGGCGTCACCATGTTCCTCCCAGACCCGGAGGGTCAAGGTGCCCTTTCCGGAGCCGAGCACGACGGACGACTTCTCGACCTTGCACACCGTGTCTGACAGGTCGTCGGCAAGACCGTCTCCCTCGGCATCGAGACGACCGGACCCCGGCAGGACCACATCCGCCTTCGCCATGGAGACCAGCCCCCCGCAAAGCCGGTCGTCCGTCAACACATTGGTGTTGCGATAGGCATGCAGCAGCCCCGCAACCACAATGACCAGGACGGCCACGACAGCCCAGACCTTCCTTACCGGCCTGGGACGGCCCGCTGCTGTGCTCACTTACTCACTTCCTAGTTCGCAGGGCCGAGTACGCTTCCTCACGGCCGGTGATGTAACTCTGCCTCGCCTCGCCCACGGCGTTCCGGACGGCTGGGCTCTGGTCCGAGGCCTCCCGGGTGGCAGCCCAAGACTCGATGAGGTTGTTCGTGCCGTAGATGCCTTTCGCCGTCTCCCTGCTGACGTCGCCAAGCGCGACCAGATCCGCCTCGGCCATGACGCCCTTGGACCACTCGTACGTGGCAGCGTCCACAGCACGTTGGGCAACGTCGCCGACAACGGGGATCGTGTTGGCCAGCCCCCCCACGATGTGATACCCGTAGCGTGCCTGGTCGTTGATCTTCCCGATCTCGGCGTCACGGACGTCGAGCACCATGTCCGTGCCGATGGCGTTCATACCGCCGAATGCCTCACCCACGTCGCGCGACCTGACGTCCCAGTCGGTCACGTTCTCTGTCAGGCTGCTCTCGGGTACGTGCCGACCGGTGTCCAGGTAGTCCACTGCATAGCGACGCTGCCCCTCATACAGGGCGTCGAAGACCCGTACGGGGTCCCCCTCTGCATCCGTGCCGATCACACCGTCGGACACACCGCGCATCACCCGCAGCAGACTGTCCTTGCTGTTCGTGATGGAGGCGCTGTCGCCCGATCCGGCGACGTGGTCCTGGCCGACCGGACTGCCCGGCGCGTAGCCGCCCAGAATGGCGTGCGTGTCCGCCGTGTAGTCGTTCAGCGCGCGGCCGAGAGGCACCTTGAGACCCTCCGGAACGGTGTCGCCTCTGGCTCCCTCGTCCAGCACCGCGATGACCGCCTGCATGACTCGGGCCTGGCTCTCGCTGTGGGGTCCGGGCTTGCCCAGAGGCGTGCCGGGCTCCTGCCCCGTCGTTCCGGCCTCCAGCGCGGCCCCCAGGCCGTGCCGGCTGAGGGGGTCCTCCTGCGTGATCACCGTGGGGCCGGCCGCGATGGTCGTCTGCGGCCACTCCCGCGCCCCGTCGCCGCTGCCCACCAGGTAGTCCAGATGCGACTGCCCCTTGTCCAGCTCCGGGTCGAAGAAGGCGGTGGCCGCGTCGGGGTTCTTGCTCATCACGCCGAGAAGGCTGTCGAGCGCGTCGGCCCGGCCCTCGGTGTGGTTGCCGCCCCACTGCGCGAACATGGCGGTGTTCTTCTTCTCGGCGGCGATCATGTCGTCGCCGAGCTGGTTCAGGAACTGGTCGTCGAACGGCACGTCGGCGTGCGTCATCATCTCGACAAACGGGCGGTATCCGTACAGCGGGTTGGTGTTCGAGTCGTAGTTCTTGGCCCCGGCCTTCTTGAGCCCTTCCGTGAACTGCCGGTAGAACGCGCCGTCGCCGCTGTTCAGCCAGGTCTGGAACTTCGCGGAGCCCGGTGCCGCCTCCGCCATCGAACCGGGGACGTGGGTGGCCGTCGCGACCGTGTTGGCCAGTCCGCCCAGCAGCTTCGTGTACTGGGTGTCGGAGGATCCCGCGTGCTGCTCGCGGTCGGACAGGACGTCGCTCAGCCTGACGGTGCCTTCGGGGCCCAGCTTGCCCAGGAAGGACTGGGCAAAGGTCTTGTCGTCGGCGTTGTCCCGCACCGACCGGGCCAGCTCCTCGAGGTCGGCGTCGGAGACCTTCTTGCCGTCGATCAGGCGCTCCGCGATCTCCTCGGAGTTGCGTGCCTCGTACTCCTCGATGTCGCCGAGGGGCTTGCCGTTGAAACCGTGCATCGTGCCGTCCAGGATGTCGCTGTCCTGCACGACCGCCTTCAGCGCGATCTCCACCCCGGTGTCCGCGTCCGTCATCGCCGCGACCAGGCGGTCGATCTGCTGCTGCCACGAGCTGACCGCCTCACGTGCCGACTTCTGGTAGTCCGGGTCGTGGTGATACGTGTTCCGCGCGCCTTCGCTCAGTCTCGCCGTGTCGAAGGTGACCCTGCCGGTGTCCGAGACCGCCATCCCGGCCTCCACGGCACCGTCCTTCGCCCCCTGCAACTTGCCCTTCAGATCCGTGAACTGGGAGTGCGCGTCCCGTAGCAGCGAGGCGATCGCCTTCGCCTCGGCCTGGGCGGCCTTGTACTCGTTGAGCGTGACGCCGAACATCACGTTGGCGGCGGTGGAGCTCAGGCCGAGCCAGGTCTGCCCCATGGTGATGCCGTGGACGTCCCTGTCGTACTGTTCCTCGCGCTTGTGGAACTCACCCGCCATGTCCGTCCACTTGCCTGCGGCAGTGGTCAGACAAGCCAGGTCCGTGCTCATGATCTCGTGGTAGGTGGGCATGCCCTTATCCCCGTTGTCCGGTATGCCTGATGATGTTGCATGCATGGAGACGGCCCTGCGTCAGCGCGCGTGTGGACTGCGGCTGTCGATGAACACGCGCTCTACGGGCGTCCTGGCCGGTACGGGGAGCACGACCGGTGCCGGAGCATCGCGTGCACACGCCGCGTCGGTCTTCCCGTGCCACAGCCGTCAGTAACCGTGGAACGGCGAGACCGACTGGATCTGCCCCTCGGTCGACAACTCGGTTTTCTGGAAGATCGTATGGGCATCGCGCAGGGCAAGCTTCTCCGCGCCGAGTCGGTTCATCAGGTTCTGCACCTGCTCGCCCCAGGCCTTGTGCGCGTTCTTCAGGGCGCGTGAAGTGATCCACCCCTGGCCGTCCTTGGCGGCGAGCGCCTTGACTGCGGCCGAGGTCTCCTCCCGCGCCCAGTCACCCGAATTCCTGGTCTCGGGTTCGAGATGCTGCTCTATGGCGTTGGCCGCGGCGTGTTTCTGCGCCGGGGTGGACACCAGATCCTTGCTGCCGGGCACGAAGGGGCCGTACACGGGGGGTGAGGGCGGATCGTCCGGGATCCGGTTGAGCCGCATCGCGGTCGACGCACCGTCCCCCGCGGTCGTCGGTATCGGCTCGCTTGCCTGACTGTTCACTCGTCCCCCATGAGTTCCCTCGACGGCCCACGCCGGACGTGGTCTCCTCAGACTAACAAGCGCCTTCTTCCGCACTGCGGCGCGGCGATGCGTGAAGGATGGGACGCCGGAGAAGGATGCGGGCCCGGCCGGGTCGGGGAATCGGCACAGGCATCGCGCACACGGCGAGCGGGGTCGGCCGGACCCTCCGGTCCGTCCGACCCCGCTGCGCTTCCCCCGTTCCCCCGTGTCCCCCCGTACGCCTTCAGGCCACCAGCTCGCCGAAGGACTCCTCCTGGTCACGGCCGAAGCTGAGGACCTCGTCGTCGCGCAGCCGGCGGAGCGACCGCCAGATGCTGGACTTCACCGTGCCGACACTGATGTCGAGGATGGCCGCGATCTCCGGATCGGTGCGGCCCTCGTAGTACCGCAGGACCAGCATCGTGCGCTGGAGTTCGGGCAGCCGCGCCAGCGCCTGCCAGAGCACGGCGCGCAGTTCCGTGCCGCGCATCGCGTCCGTGTCGCCCGCCGTCTCCGGCAGCTCCTCGGTCGGGTACTCGTTGAGCTTGCGCCTGCGCCAGGCGCTGATGTGCAGGTTGGTCATGGTGCGGCGCAGATAGCCGCCGACCGCCGCCTTGTCGCTGATCCGGTCCCATGCCCGGTACGTCGAGAAGAGGGCGCTCTGCAGCAGATCCTCGGCCTCGAACCGGTCACCGGTCAGGTGGTAGGCGGTTGCGTACAGGGAGGCGCGGCGCTCCTGGACGTAGGCCGTGAACGCCGTTTCGGCGTCCTCGGACTGCGCCGGGGCCTTCCGCTCCCCCATGACCTCCCCGTACGCGGATCCCCCGTTGCTTCCCCCGCTGTTTCCCCCGTTGGCCCCCACAGGCGCGTCGACCACCGTCATGTACGACGTGTGCTGACGCCCGGCGCCTCGAACGCACCCCCGCCCCCCGACGCCGGACTTCTCGGAGCTCCGGCCGACATCGTGGAGACGCGTGACAACTGCGCTTGCGGTGGTGCTCTGAATCGCGTTCATCTCGCGCCCCCCATCGGTGGAGTCCGTTCGTTCCTTGTGCCTATGAGCTTGCCGGGGCAGTTTCATGGGGCTGTCCGCCGACTGTCACAGGCCTGTCACAGGGCCTGCCGTCGGTGCGCCGACGGGGCGCGGGATGTATGAGTCGCCCCCAACTGTCGAACTGGGGCTCCACCATGGGTCAGAATGACCAGCGTGCCTTTCCTGTTGCTGATCGAGGACGACGACGCCATCCGCACGGCCCTCGAACTCTCGCTGTCACGCCAGGGCCACCGTGTGGCCACCGCGGCGACGGGAGAGGACGGCCTGAAACTGCTGCGTGAGCAGCGGCCCGACCTGATCGTGCTGGATGTGATGCTGCCCGGTATCGACGGTTTCGAGGTGTGCCGGCGCATCCGGCGCACCGACCAGCTGCCGATCATTCTGCTGACCGCGCGCAGCGACGACATCGACGTCGTCGTCGGGCTGGAGTCCGGCGCCGACGACTACGTGGTGAAACCCGTGCAGGGCCGGGTGCTCGACGCCCGCATCCGGGCGGTGCTGCGCCGCGGTGAGCGCGAGTCCACCGACTCCGCGTCCTTCGGGAACGTGGTGATCGACCGTTCCGCGATGACCGTGACCAAGAACGGCGAGGATCTGCAGCTCACACCGACGGAGCTGCGGCTCCTGCTGGAACTGAGCCGCCGGCCGGGCCAGGCCCTGTCGCGGCAGCAGCTGCTGCGGCTCGTCTGGGAGCACGACTACCTCGGCGACTCCCGGCTCGTGGACGCCTGTGTGCAGCGGCTGCGCGCCAAGGTGGAGGACGTACCGTCCTCGCCGACCCTGATCCGTACCGTTCGGGGTGTGGGCTACCGACTGGATTCGCCTCAGTGAGCGATGCCACCAGGCGGAGCCTGCTCACCGGGCTCCGCTGGACGAGTCTGCGACTGCGCCTCGTCGTCGTGTTCGCGCTGGTGGCTCTGACCGCCGCGGTGTCCGCCTCGGGGATCGCGTACTGGCTGAACCGCGAGACCGTACTGACACGTACCCAGGACTCGGCGCTCGGGGACTTCCGCCAGGAGATGCAGAGCCGGGCGGCGTCGCTGCCGCTGCGGCCCACCAAGGACGACCTGCAGAACGCCGCCGTGCAGATGGCGAGCAGTTCCCCCGGCTACAGCGTGCTGCTCGTCGACGAGCGCGACACCGGCAAGCCGATCGTCGGCAACTCCGATCTGGACACCTTCACGCTCGACAACGTGCCGCTGTCGCTGCAGAAGGCCGTCAACGAGAAGCAGCCGGTCGAAGCGGGCAACAAGTACGAGTACCACCTGTTCTGGCAGCGGGTCAGCATCCGCGGTACGCCGTACCTGGTGGGCGGTACGAAGATCATCGGCGGTGGCCCGACCGGCTACATGCTGAAGTCCCTCGACCAGGAGCGGCAGGATCTGAACTCCCTGGCCTGGTCGCTGGGGATCGCCACCGGGCTCGCCCTGGTCGGCTCGGCGCTGCTCGCGCAGGCCGCGGCGACGACCGTGCTGCGGCCCGTGCAGCGGCTCGGTGACGCCGCCCGCAAGCTCGGCGAGGGCAAGCTCGACACCCGGCTCGTGGTGTCCGGCACCGATGAGCTGGCCGATCTCTCCCGTACGTTCAACAGGACCGCCAGTTCGCTGGAGAAGAAGGTCGCGGACATGAGCGCGCGGGAGGAGTCCAGCCGCCGGTTCGTCGCCGACATGTCGCACGAACTGCGGACCCCGCTCACCGCAATCACCGCGGTCGCCGAGGTGCTGGAGGACGAGGCCGACAGCCTCGACCCGATGATCGCGCCCGCCGTGCACCTGGTGGTCAGCGAGACCCGGCGGCTCAACGACCTGGTGGAGAACCTGATGGAGGTCACCCGCTTCGACGCGGGGACGGCCCGGCTCGTCCTCGACACCGTCGACGTCGCCGACCAGGTCACCGCCTGCATCGACGCCCGTGCGTGGCTGGACGCGGTGGATCTGGACGCCGAGCGCGGCATGATGGTCCGCCTCGACCCGCGCCGGCTGGACGTGATCCTGGCGAACCTGATCGGCAACGCGCTCAAGCACGGCGGTTCGCCGGTACGGGTCGCGGTACGGACCGAGGGCGACGAACTCGTCATCGAGGTCCGCGACCACGGCCCCGGTATCCCCGAGGACGTCCTGCCGCATGTCTTCGACCGGTTCTACAAGGCCAGCGCCTCCCGCCCCCGCTCCGAGGGCAGCGGTCTCGGTCTGTCGATCGCCATGGAGAACGCGCACATCCACGGCGGTGACATCACGGCCGCGAACTCGCCGGACGGCGACGGCGCGGTGTTCGTGCTGCGGCTGCCGCGCGATGCCGAGCCGCTCACCGGTTCCGCAGGGGGCGCCGGGAGTGCCGGGGATCACGACGCGGGGGTCCAGGACGAGGAGGGCGACGCGACGTGAGGGGCAGCAATCGCCGGGGGCGCCGTTCGGCCGTGGCGCTGGCCGGTGCCGTGACCGTGGCCGTGCTGGCCGCGGGCTGCGGGATCAGGACGACCTCCGTACCGGTGGACGCCGGCGCCGCACCGTCGCAGGTGCCGTGCTCCATGTCCGCCAAGGACGTCCCGACCCAGAGCCTCCAGGGCGTCCCCGTACAGATCTATCTGGTCTGCTCCTCGCAGCTGGTCACGGTGGACCGTACGGTGCAGGTCGACGAGGCGAAGTCGGACCGGGTCCGGATCGCGCAGGCCCTCCTCGACGAGCTGGAGCAGAAGCCGCCCGCCGATGAGCGGCAGGCCGGCTTCTCCACCACCGTCCCGGCGACCCTGCAGGTCAGCGCGGCCCGCGGCGGTGACCCACGGGGCACGCTGCGGCTCAGCGAACAGCCGGAGGACCTGCCGGCCGAGGCGCTGGCGCAGATCGTGTGCACGTACGCGGAGAGCAAGACGCTCGCCCCGGACGGCAGGGTGGTGCTGGGCGGGCCCGGGAGCTACCGGCCGCACGGATATCTGTGCACCACGGAGACGAAGACCAGACCGAAGACGGTACCGACGCCGGGGACCGTGACGGGGACGGGGACCGTGACGGGGATGGGGACGGGGACGGGGGCCTGACCGGGAGGAGCGCGGGGAGCGGTCCTTCCGCCCGGGGCCGGGCTTGCTTCCGGCCGGGGCCGGGCTTGCTTCCGGCCGGGGCCGGGCTTGCTTCCGGCCGGGCGGAACCGATCCTGCCGCCCGGCGCGTCTTGGGGTGCGTGCGTCAAGGTTCGGGCAGTCAAACTGTCATCCGTTTCCGCGCGGCCGGGGTCTTTCTCCTTCTCGCGCATCTGCTGGTTGTCGGGTGGCTGACTCTGCGCCCCCTCGACGTGCCGTGGACGACCGCCTCGAATCTTCATCCGCTCGCCGGCATCAGAGCGGACCTGTCCCTCGGCCCGGTCGAGGCCGCCCGCCGCATCGGTGAAGGGCTGCTGCTGCTCGCCCCGCTGGGCGTACTGCTGCCGATGGCCGGAGGCCGGCTGTTCGTCTCCCCGTGGGCCTCGCTGGCCCGTACCGTCGCGGCGGGGGCGCTGATCTCGCTGGCGATCGAACTGGCACAGACCGGCGTTCCGGGACAGGTCGTCGACGTCGACTCACTGCTGCTGAACACCACCGGCGTGGCGCTCGCCCATCTGCTGTTCGTACCCCTGTGCCGGGCGCGGCTGCGCCGCAGGAAGCAGCAGCGGATCAGGGTGCTGCCCCACCCCAGGGACGAAGCACCTCAGGGCACGACCCCGACGATTCCCAGGGTCGGTATCGCACCGTAGAGCGACGCTTTGCCCCCGTTCGTCGGGCGACCATGGACGCATCGGGAGCACGACGGAGCTGCTCCCACAGCAACGGTTCGCGAAGGAGCCCACCATGGCCGCACTTGCCCGCCCCCGTGACGGACGCATGATCGGCGGAGTGTGCGCAGCGCTGGCAAGGCGCTTCGGCACCTCCGCGGGAACCATGCGCGTCATCTTCCTGGTCTCCTGCCTGCTGCCGGGACCGCAGTTCCTGCTCTACCTGGCGCTGTGGGTGCTGTTCCCGTCCGAGAAGACGGCGTCCACCGCCTGGTGACCCGCGTACGCACCACACGCCTGTGGGCGGACACCCGGACCGGGTGTCCGCCCACAGGCGTGTGTACGGGGAGCGGCCCCGGGTCGGGGGTCAGCCGCCGAGCGGGAGACCGTTGGTCGTCAGGCCGCTGGTCTGCATGCCGCCCGCGGGCAGGCCGCCGAGTAGGCCCTTGACCGGGGTGGTGGCCCCGCCGACGAGCTTCTGCCGGCCGGTGCCGAGGAGCTTGGTGGCCTTGTCCTGGACCGGCAGGGACCGGGTCGCGGTCTCCAGCGCCGAGCCGGCGACCGGCAGGGCGGTGGCCGCGGCGTCGGCCGGCAGCACGGCCGCGGAGGCGGTACCCGCGGCGGCAGCGGCGAAAGCGGCACCGACAGCGGCGACGCCGAGAGTCCTGACAGCAGACTGCTTCATGTGAAATTCATCCTTGGGGAGAGGAATGTGGGGGGGTCTGAAACGTAGTCAGCCCACTACCCGTCCCGCAAACCTGCCGGATACGGGAAACGGCCGGGAATCCGCCGTCCCGGCCGCTTTCCGGACGGGTGCCGTTCAGCCCGCGGAAGCGGAAGAAATGCTGGTCGTAGCGGTCTGCTCGAAGAGCCACTCGGACTTCAGCTCGGCATATCCGGGCTTGATCACATCGTTGATCATCGCCAGACGTTCATCGAAAGGAATGAATGCCGACTTCATCGCATTGACGGTGAACCACTGCATGTCGTCGAGCGTGTATCCGAAGGTCTCGGTCAGCCTCTCGAATTCCTGACTCATGCTCGTACCGCTCATCAGCCGGTTGTCCGTATTGACGGTGGCCCGGAAATGCAGCCTCCGCAGCAGCCCGATCGGGTGCTCGGCGTAGGAGGCGGCGGCGCCGGTCTGGAGGTTGGAGGTCGGGCACAGCTCCAGCGGGATGCGCTTGTCCCGTACGTAGGAGGCGAGCCGGCCGAGCTTCACGGAGCCGTCCTCGGCGACCTCGATGTCGTCGATGATGCGGACGCCGTGGCCGAGCCGGTCGGCGCCGCACCACTGGATGGCCTGCCAGATCGACGGCAGGCCGAAGGCCTCGCCCGCGTGGATGGTGAAGTGGTTGTTCTCGCGCTTGAGGTACTCGAACGCGTCGAGGTGCCGGGTGGGCGGGAAGCCCGCCTCCGCGCCCGCGATGTCGAAGCCGACGACGCCCTGGTCGCGGTAGCGGTTGGCGAGTTCGGCGATCTCCAGGGAACGGGCGGCGTGCCGCATCGCGGTGAGGAGGGCGCCCACCCGGATGCGGTGGCCGTCCAGGCGGGCCCGGCGCTCACCCTCCCGGAAGCCCTCGTTGACCGCCTCGACAACCTCTTCGAGGGTCAGCCCGGCTTCCAGGTGCTGCTCGGGGGCGTACCGCACCTCGGCGTACACGACACCGTCCGCCGCCAGGTCCTCGGCGCATTCGGCGGCCACCCGGACCAGGGCGTCACGGGTCTGCATGACGGCGCAGGTGTGGGCGAACGTCTCCAGGTAGCGCTCCAGCGATCCGGAGTCGGCCGCCTCGCGGAACCAGCTGCCGAGCTTGTCGGGCTCGGCCTCGGGGAGTCCGTCGTATCCGCTCGCGACGGCGAGGTCGACGATCGTTCCCGGGCGCAGGCCGCCGTCGAGGTGGTCGTGGAGAAGGGCCTTGGGGGCACGCCGGATCTGATCCTGGCCGGGCACATGGAGGGTCGGGCTCATCATTGGGGCACTCTAGCGCCTACGCGCGTAGATTGTCGCTTGTCGATGCGTAACAGTGACCGCGAATACGGGTGGAGTACACCTCTCCTTCTGACACTGTTCCGTCATGGCACAGCGCACACTCCCCCTGCCTGCTGCAAGGCTGGGACGGGCCGTCAGGACGGCCGGAGCACCAACTGCGGTCAGCGGCGTGGTTCTGCTGCTCCCGGACGGCGAGGCCGACTCGCACCGCCGCCCCTCCCCCCTCTCGTACGCCCTCCAACTTCCGCTGGCCCGGACCCTGGCCCGCGCAGGCCGGGAGGACGGGCTCACCGCGCATGTCGTGCGCTACCGCTGCCGCGGCTGGAACGCGACCGACGCGCAGCTCGCGGCGGACGCCCGGTGGGCGGTGGACGAGGTCGTACGACGCTACGGCGACGTCCCCGTCTGCCTCGCCGGCCACGGCATGGGCGGCCGCGCCGCCCTCCGCGCGGGCGGTCACGCGGCGGTCAACTCCGTTCTGGCGATGGCCCCTTGGCTGCCCGAGAACGCGGCGGGCGAGCCGGAACCGGTGAAGCATCTGCTCGGTCGGCAGGTCCTGCTCGTCCACGGTACGAACGATGCCCGCACCGACCCCGAGCTCTCCTTCCGCCTGGCCGAACGCGCCAAGAAGGCCAACCGCGACACCTGCCGCTTCGAGGTCCACTCCGACGGCCACGGGCTGCGCCAGCACCGCGCCGAAGTAGCGGCCCTGGCCACGGACTTCGTCCGCGGATCGCTGTTCGGGCGTGCTTACGCCCGCCCGGTCGCCGACGCGCTGGCGGCGCCGCCGCCACTGGGGCTGCGGATGCCGCTGGCGGCGGGGTTCGGGAAGTCGCTGCGGGGGTGAAGGGGGCGGCCCCGAGACCGGGAAGGCAGCGCTTGCACCGAACCCGGGGGACTGAGCCCAGGCAGTCACATCACTGCCTGCCTGGGCCCGCCTTGTTCGCAACCGGAGCTCGGCCGGGCCGGTCCCCGGTGTACCGGGGCCAGGCGCACATCGTCACCGGCAACCCGTCAGCGGGTGGCGAGGAGGCCATCCACCAGGGCTCGGAGCCCATCCAGATAGGTGTCCTCGGCGGTCAGCGGTGCCCAGTGGTCCGCGACCTGCGCCAAGCGGGGTAGCTCGCTCGGGTCGAGATCGGCGAAGACCCGCTCCCGGTAGGTCGCACGGTCACCGTCGGTGCGCCGCCGGGCCGCTGTCGTCCGGACCACGATCTCTCCGGCGGTGTAGTACCAGATCGTGCGGTAACCGTGCACGGCCCGCTCGGGGGGCAGGCCGCATTCGACCAGGCCGTCGACGATCTGCTCGACGAACCACAGGGCGGACGTGGACATCAGGTCGTCGGCGGTCAGCACCTCCACAATCCAGGGGCAGGCGGCGAGCGCCTCGTGGATCGCGGCGGCGGCCACGACGATCCGCTCGCGAGGCCGGGCGGGCAGTTCGGGTCGGCGCAGCGCCCGTGCGGCGTAGTCGTCCATCAGCAGGACGAGCAGTTCTTCCTTGTTGCGGACGTGGTGGTAGAGCGCCATGGGTGTACTGCCGACCTCTGTGGCCAGCCGACGCATGGTCAGCCGGTCCACGCCTTCCGCGGCCACGATCCGGCGGGCCGTCTCGACGACCTCCTCGCGGGAGATGCGGGGAGGTCGGCCGAGGGTTTTGCGCGGTGCGGACGGTTGCGGCATGCCCTCATCATCCCCCAGGTGTCGACAACGGGGATCCCCTCAGGCTAGTTTCCGTACATGTATAAAAACTCAAGGGGGCGCCCCGGAGTGGTGCTGGCGGCGGTGGCCGTCGCCCAGTTCGCCGTCGCCCTGGACTTATCGGTGGTCAACGTCGCACTGCCCGCGATCCGCGCCGCGCTGGGGTTCGCGCCGCTCGACCTGTCGTGGGTCGTGCACGTATACGCCCTCACGCTCGGCGGATTTCTGCTGCTGGGGGGCCGCGCCTGCGACCTGTACGGACGGCGTCGGCTGTTCGTGCTGGGCCTGGCCGTATTCGGGATGTGCTCGCTGGCGGGCGGGTTGGCTCAGGCGCCATGGCAATTGATCGCCGCCCGCGCCGGTCAGGGCCTGGGGGCCGCCGCGGCCGCCCCGGCCGCGCTGGCGATGCTCACCACCACGTTCACCGAGGGCCCGCAGCGCGTGCGCGCGCTCGGGGTGTGGAGCGGGGTGAACGCCGCGGGGGGAGCGCTGGGCGTGCTGGCGGGCGGGCTGCTGACCGAGTACGCGGGTTGGCGCTGGGTGATGCTGATCAATCTGCCTATCGTGGCGGTGGCTCTCGCGCTGGTTCGCGCAGGCGTGCCTGCCGAAGCACGCCCCGCCCGGCGCGAGAGGCTGGACGTGCTCGGCGCCGTCCTGGCGACCGGCGGAGTCGGGCTGCTGGTGCTCGGTGTCGTCCGCGCCGACGCCCAAGGGTGGGGATCACCGGCCACATTGGCGATGCTCGTCGCCGCGGCCATGCTCCTGGCCGCCTTCGTCTTCGCCGAATCCAGGACTCCCGCACCACTGTTGCGCCTCGGCCTGCTGCGCAGCCGCTGGGTCGCCGGCGCCAACGTGCTGGTCTTCTTTTCTACGGCCGGGCAGTTCGCGGCGTTCTACTTCGTGTCCCTGTATATGCAGCAGGTTCTGGGCATGGGTGCCGCAGCGACCGGCGCTGCGTTCCTGCCCTTCTCCGTGAGCCTGGTCGCGGGCACCCTCGTCGCGACCCGCGTCACCGCGGCACGCACCCCCCGTGCGTCCCTGGTTCCCGGCGCCCTGCTGGCCGCCGCGGGCCTGGCCTGGTTCGCCTTCATCAGTCCCGACGGCGGCTTCCTCACCGACGTGCTCGGCCCCTGCATCATCACCGGCGTCGGCGTCGGACTGGTCATAGCGCCGATCGTCGCCGCCGCAACCACCGGCGTTGCCCCCCGCGAGGCCGGCATGGCCTCCGGCCTCATGAACAGCTCCCGCCAACTCGGCGGCTGCATCGGTCTGGCCGCCCTGGCCACCCTCGCAGCACACCGCACCGGCACGGCCACCGACCCCGCCGCGCTCAACGACGGCTACGCCCTGGGCCTGGTCGTCGCCGCCGCCCTCTTCGTTCTCGCGGCGGTCGTGGCGATCGGCTTGCTGCCCCGCCGCCGGGCCGAAACACCTGACCCGCAACCCGCCGCCCCCGCAGAGAACCGACTGGAAGGAACGCCGTCATGACGACGACACCCATCTCATCCATCGACCTGTTCGCCTCGGCGCTGCATGTCCACCCCGACGGCGATGTCCGAGTCGCCGAACGGCGGATGACGAGCAGCGACTCCGGCGCCTGGCAGATCGCGACGTTCCACGTGGAGACCGACGCCGACGTTCACGCCGACTACTGGGAGATGCACCCGGAGGCCGAGGAGGCGGTGTGCTGCCTGACCGGTGGCGTCCGCCTCTACTTCCGTCCCGCCGGGCCCGGCGGCGGCGAGGACATGGTGCAGTTGCAGGCAGGCACCGCCGTGATCGTCCCCCGTGGCCGCTGGCACCGCCTGGAGCTGGACGCTCCCAGCGACCTGATGTCGATCACCCTTCGCCACGGCACCCGCCTCGAAAAGCGCACCGAAACCCGCTGACCGGAAGGTGGCCCGGCAGATGCGCTGCCGGGCCACCACAAGCCTCGCCCAGGCGCTCGATGGTCCGCGCGCAGAACGCCCTCTCCCACCGGTTGCGGGCCGCGACCAGCACTTTCGTGATCCGGGTCCGGCCCGGAGGCTCGATGCTCCGCGCTCCAGCAGCTCCGGGAACCGGCCCTCCAGCGAGCGGCCGGAGCCGGATCACGACCGCCGGGACCCCAAACGCACTCGGTAGCGGCCACCGTGACGGCACGGGACCCCGAAGGGCACCGGGGCCTTTGCTGATGCATGCCTGGCACCCGTGCCGCAGCTCTTGCAGGTGTCATTTCACCCGGCCGACCGAGGAACCGGGTGTGCGGCAGCTGGAGTTGAGTACGCGCACTCATGCCGCTTCGCCGCCGTGACTCATAGGCTCATCACACGATGAACATCCATGAACACCGACAGCGTGAGGGGGGCTCATGAGTGCCGGTGTCTGCAGCGCGGCTGTCAGCACTTCCGGGAGGTGGCCCACGGTCCATCCGGTGGCGGTGGACGTGCTGACCGCGTCCAGCCTCCTGATCAACGCGATCGCGTTCTGCGTGTCCGTCTTCGCGACGGACAGCTGCTCGGCCGGCCGTGCGGTGTACGCGACTTCGCCGACCGGGTCGTGGCTGGTGGGGCGGTCGTGACCGCGGTGCGGGTACGCGTGCTGGAGGGCCCGCTTCGGGTGCAGTGGCTGTGTGCCGAAACGGCCTTCACCTGGGTTTCCGTCACCGTCGCGGGTGTCTTCGGTGCGTTGGGGGACCATCCGAAGGCGTGGTTCATCCCCACGTGCCTGCTGCTGCCGGTCGTGCTGCACTTCGCGCTGCGGGGCCGGTTCGCCGTATGCCTGGACGACGTCGGCATCACGGTCGTCCGGCCCTGGAACCGCCGACGCGCGGCCTGGGCAGAGGTGGGCGGGGTCAGGTTCACTCCGCTCCCGGTCGAGGAGGACGACATCGCCAGGTGGGCGGTGACGATGGCCGTGGGGGCCGCGCGCACGCTGCCTCTGGCCACCGTCGTCGACACCGACAACCCGGCGTTCGATGCCCTGCTCCGGCACGGTCGGCTGTTCCGGCCGTTCGCCGACCGCGGCCTCGGTCTCCTCGGCGCGCCGGAAGGCTCGCGCGAACGCGAGTACTTCGAGCGGGCCGTACGCGCGGCCGGCGGCAGGGCGTCCGGCGAACGGTGACGCCCGGCCGAGCGGGGGCTACGCAGGGAGGCGAGCCCCGCCACCGCACTACGTCCGCCGACGTGCCGTGGTCCGGCTGTCCAGCAGGGTGTCATGTGCGGGGGATTTCCCTCAGAGGTGCTTCAGGCCGGTATGCAGCCGACGCAGCAGTTCGAGGTACTCGGGGGTGCCGGGTTCGACGGGCAGGTGACCGGCCAGACCTGCGGTTGCTGCGGGACCGAGCTGTGGGCGCGTCGCCCTGTCACAGCCGGCACCGCACCGCAGTTCAATTTCCGGCGGCGCCCGGGTCCGTGCGGTACGGCGGGCGGCCCCGAAGCGGAACGAGGGGCCCCGCGCCGCCACCTCACGTCGCGTTCAGGGCCACCGTCGGGTGGAGACGGGAGGCGCGGATCGCCGGATAGAGGCCCGCGACCACGCCGATCAGGAGGGTGGCAGCCAGGCCGCCCGCCAGGGACCAGGGCGGGACCACCACCGTCCACCCCTGGAACCGCGCGAAGCCGTACGTCGCCGCCGCGCCCAGCAGCGCACCCGTCGCCCCGCCCAACCCCGACAGCAGCAGCGACTCGGTCAGGAACTGGAGCCGGACCGCGTTGCGGGTCGCGCCCAGCGAGCGGCGCAGGCCGATCTCCTGGCGGCGTTCCAGGACGGAGATGACCATGGTGTTGGCGACACCCACACCGCCGACCAGCAGAGCCACCGCGCCCAGGCCGAGCATCAGGGTCGTCAGGCCCTCGTCGGTTGCGGCCTTGGCGGCCAGCGCGTCCGAGGGGCGGGAGACCTTGACGTCCGCCTCGTTTCCGGGGCTGATGGTACGGGCCAGGACGGCCCGTACATCCTCCACCGAGGCGTCCGTGGAGCGCTCGAAGATGGTGGTGGGATGGCCGTCGAAGCCGAAGTAGCGTTCGGCGGCGGGGAATCCGACGATGGCCACCCGGTCCAGGGTGGGGAACAGTTCGATCGGTTCGAGGATGCCGACGACGACCACGCGTGTGTCGTTCATCATGATCGTCTCGCCGGTGCGGGTGATGCCAAGACGCTCCGCCGCCACCGCGCCGAGGACCGTCGTCGGGAGGCGTTCGCCGGCCGGATCCAGCCAGGCGCCCTTGTCGACCTCGCCGCCGAGCGTGGACAGCAGGTCGAGGCGGGCCGCCTGGGTGATGACGCCGGCGGTGCGCTCCTCGGGGACCACGTCACTGCGGCGGATGCGGGCATCGACGTCGGCGGTGGCCGTGGCGTGCTGCACCGGGCCGATGCGCTCGACCATCGCGACCGCGCTCTTGGGGAGCTTGACGTCCTGTCCCATGGCCTCCTCGCCCGCCTCGGCGGTGAGAAGGTTGGTGCCGAGGCGGTCGAGCCGGGCCATCAGGTCCGCGCGGCTCGACTCGGACAGTCCGACGACCACGACCATGGTCGCGATGCCGATGGCGATGCCGAGCGCCGAGAGCACCACGCGCGCGCGACGCGCGCGCAGGCCGACCGCACCGACGCGGAGTATGTCACGCGGGGAGAGGCGGGCAGGCTTGAGATCGTTCCTCATGAACTGCCCTTTTCCGTATGGGAGTCGGAGCGCGCGCCGGAACGCGAGTCCGAGACGATTTCGCCGTCCTTGAAACGGACCCGGCGCGGCAGCGAGTCCGCGATCTCGTTGTCATGGGTGATCACGCAGATGGTGGTGCCGGACGCGTTCAGCTCGTGCAGCAGCTCCATGACGATCTCGCCGGACGCGGTGTCCAGCGCCCCGGTCGGTTCGTCCGCGAGCAGCAGCCCGGGATCTCCCACCAGGGCGCGGGCGATGGCCACGCGCTGCTTCTCGCCGCCGGACAGCTCGTTCGGCGTGTGCGAGCTGCGGTGGTCCAGTCGCACCCTGGCGAGCGCTTCCCGCGCCCGCGCGCGCCGTGCCTTCAGCGATACGCCCGCGTACAGCAGCCCGTCGGCGACGTTGTCCACCGCGTCGCGCCCCGTCGCCAGGTGGAAGTGCTGGAACACGAAGCCGATGTGGCGGGCGCGCAGTGCGGAGAGCCGGGAGTCGGAGAGTTCGGACACGTCGTACCCGGCGACCCGGACGGCGCCCGTGGTGGGCTTGTCGAGGGTGCCCATGATGTTGAGCATCGTGGACTTGCCGGAGCCGGACGGGCCGACGACGGCGACCAGTTCGCCTTCTTCGACGGTGAGGTTCACTCGGCGCAGGGCGTGGACGCCGCCGGGGTACGACTTGGTGGCGTCCCGCAGCTCGATCACCGGGGCCGACGTCATGACTTCGCCACTCCGACCGTCATGCCCTCGCGCACGTCCGGGCCCGATACCTCGATCTGCCCGTCGGCGGTCATGCCCGTCTCCACCCGCACCATCCTTGAGGTGGTGCCCTGGACGATCTGGAGGCCGTAGCCGCCGTTCTCGCCGCGCAGGGCGACGACCGCCTCGACGGGGACCGCGAGGACTCCCTTGCGCGCCTCGCTGACGAACTTCACGCTCGCCGACACCTTGGTGTCCTCGCCGGACGCGGCGCTCTCCCCGCCGTCCAGGACGACCTCGACGGTGATGCCCTGCTGGGCCGCTCCGCCCCCGGAGCCGGGCTCCTCGGGGCGCACCGTCCCGGCGACCCGGCCGGGCGCGGTGTTCCCGCTCGGCAGAGTGACCTCGACCTTGGTGCCGCTCGAGGTGAGCGCGCCGTCGGTCTGCTCCAGTTGCGCCCGTACGACGGGCTTGGTGGAGGCGATCGTCAGGACCGGCTCGCCCGGGCCGACCTGGTCGGCGAGCGCCGCGTCGGCGGAGACCACCTTGACCTGGCCGGGCTGGAAGACGACGTCGCCCTTGCCGACCCTGCCGGTGGTTTCGCGGTTCAGGGACTTCTGCCACCGCTTGACGGCGGCCTCGGTGTCCTTGTCGTACCGCGTGTCGACGTACAGCGTCGACCCGTAGCCCAGGTCGCGCAGGCTGCGCTCCAGTTGGAGTACGTCACTGCCGTGGTCGCCCGGCTTCATCTCGCGGAACATCGGGACCGGCCCGTAGAGGAGGGTGACGGGCTTGTCGTTCAGCTCGTACAGCGCCTGCCCCATGGCCAGCGTCTTCCCTTCGGAAGCGGCCACCGTAACGGTGCCCTCGACGGCGGACTTGACTGCGCGGCGCCGCGCGAAGTCGAGCTTGCCGTCGACCGTCTTGGACTGCACGAGGTCGGTACGTACGACGGTCGCGGTGGCGGGCGGCAGGTCGCCGCCCTTCCCGGAGGCGTCCGCGTCGCCGCCGTCGCCGAGGAACAGGACTCCCCCGGTGACGGCGGCGGTGACAGTCACCGCGCCGAGCGCGAGGATGGCGCTGCGGCGCTTCACTGCATGCCGTCCAGACCGTCGAGCAGCTTCGACTTGCACGCCTCGGCGGCCCGCTTGTACGACGGTGACTTCGGGTCGATGGACGGGGACCCCGGGTTCGGGTCGCCGCCGGGGACCGCGTTGCCGCCGCTCATGGTCGGGTTGGTGAACTGGGAGACGCCGTTGTCCCGCATGCACCGGGCGTGCGCGAGCATCGACTCGTAGGCCTTCTGCTGGTCGCGCTCGGGCTCGGCCGACAGGGCGGCCCGGAGTTCGTCGACGCAGACGCCGTTCTTGCCGCCCTTGATGCCGTCGTTGCGGCCGGGCTGGGAGCCGATCTCGTTGACCTTCGCCCAGTCGAGGTACCCGCTGAGCTTGGGGTCCGGGAAGTCCTTGTAGCCGCCCTTGACGCGCATGCACTGGACGTACTTCATCTGGGCGTCGTAGAAGGCGCTCTTGCCCGCGGGCCTAGTGCCCGGCCCGCTCCCGCCCTTCGCGGCACTCGCGGTCGGCGCGTCCGGTACGTCGGCGATCGCGTCGTCCTTCTTCGCTCCGTCGGCGCTGTCGTCACCGCCGCCGCAGGCGACGGAGAAGGCGAGTACGGGCACGGCCACGAGGGTGGCCGCGCGCAGCCGGGCGGTGGTGCGGGGTTTCGTCCTGAGGAAGCTCATGCGCTGCACATTCGCCGCCGCGGATGATGGCCCGTCCATGGCCACATGATGGGAACGTAACAATGCCCCCGACCTGCGCGTCCGCCCCCGTACGGAGTAGGCGGAAACGGTCCCGGCGTGCTCATAATCGGCCCCATGCCGCATGTGCTTCTGATCGAGGACGACGCGTCCGTACGCGACGGAATGGAGCTCGTGCTGCGCCGTCACGGGTACGGCGTGGACACCGCCGCCACCGGCGAGCAGGCCCTCGCCCTGCTGGCCGGGGAGCGGGGCGCGCGGGTCGAGCTGGCCGTACTGGACCTGATGCTGCCCGGAATGGACGGCTTCGAGGTGTGCCGCCGCATCCGCGCTCGCTCGGCGACGCTGCCTGTCATCATGCTGACCGCGCGCGGCGACGACTCGGACATCGTGACCGGCCTGGAGGCGGGCGCGGACGACTACGTCGTCAAGCCGGTCACCGCGCCCGTCCTGGAGGCCCGCATCCGGGCCGCGTTGCGGCGCGCGGAGCCGTCCGCACGACAGGGTCCGGACGCCGATCTCGCCGGGCTGGTGATCGACCGCGCCGGCCTGACCGTCACCAGGAACGGCACACCGGTCCCGCTGCCGCCCACCGAACTGCGGCTGCTGCTGGAGCTGTCGGCCTCCCCCGGCCGGGTCCTCAGCCGTGAGCAGCTCCTCGAATCCGTCTGGGACCACACCTACCTGGGCGACTCCCGGCTGGTGGACGCGGCGGTCGGCCGGCTGCGGGCCAAGATCGAGGACGTACCGGCCAAGCCGCGGTACGTACAGACGGTGCGGGGCTTCGGCTACCGCTTCGGTCCGCTGTGAACCGTACGGACCGGGGCAGGCACGGCGCCGCCTCGACGAGGCGCTCCCGGCGGCTCGTCGGCGGGCTGCGCACCCGGCTCGTCGCCACCTTCGTCGCCGTCGCCCTCATCAGCGCGGTGACCGCGACCGCCCTCGCCTACCGGGAGGCCCGCACCGCCATCCTCCAGCGCACCCAGAACGCCGCCGTGAACGACCTCCGGGAGCGGGCCACCGCGGTAGCCGCCGACTTCGACCTGCCGCCCGACCAGCAGTCGCTGTCCCGGTTCGCGGCGAAGGTCTCGGAGGGCGTCGGCGTCCGCCCCGTGGTCGCCCGCTACCAGGACCTCGTCGCGGTCTCCGACTCGCTCGCCGGCACGGAGGACCTGATCACCATCGATCTGCGCACCGCCGTGCGCGCCGGCGACGGAGCCCGGTTCCAGCGGGTGGTGTGGCGGGGCGAGCCCTATCTGGTCGTCGGCATGCCCGTGACGTACGCCGACGGGGACCGCCGCACCTCCGGCCTGGAGGTCTTCGCGCTCGCCGATCTGCGGGCCGAGCGCGACGACACCGCCGCCCTGCTGGACTCCGTACGGGCGGGCACCGTGCCGGTGATGCTGCTGGCCGCCGCCCTGGCGCTGCTGGCCGCGGGGACCGTCCTTCGTCCGGTGCGGAAGCTGGGCCGGGCCACTCGCGAGCTGGCGGCCGGAGATCTCGGCAGCCGGGTCGCCGTCACCGGGCACGACGAACTCGCCGACCTGGCAAGGACGTTCAACGAGACCGCCGACGCGCTCCAGGCTTCCGACGCGGAACTGCGCGGGCAGGAGGCGAAGGCGCGCCGCTTCGTGGCGGACGTGTCACACGAACTGCGCACGCCCCTCGCGGCGATGACGATGGTGGCGACCGTCCTGGAGGAGGACGCCGACCAGCTGCCGCCGGACGCGGCGCGGGCGGCCCGTACCGTCGGCGCGGAGACGGCGCGGCTGTGCCGGCTGGTCGAGGACCTGATGGAGATCTCCCGCTTCGACGCCAAGGCGGTCCGGCTGAACGGGGCCGAGATGGACCTCGCCGACACCGTACGGGCGTCGCTGGCGCTGCGCGGCTGGACGGACCGGGTGCGGACGCATCTCCGTGAGGGCGTACGGGCGGTGGTCGACCGGCGCCGCGTCGACGTGATCGTCGCGAACCTGGTGGGCAACGCGCTGCG
Source organism: Streptomyces sp. NPDC058092 (assembly GCF_042884935.1). NCBI lineage: Bacteria > Bacillati > Actinomycetota > Actinomycetes > Kitasatosporales > Streptomycetaceae > Streptomyces > Streptomyces sp. NPDC058092. The sequence goes on along the minus strand of NZ_JBHVSY010000001.1, from coordinate 90,659 downwards.
GCACGGAGCCCCACCGGTCACCGTGACCCTCGGGACGACCCTCGCGACGGACGGGGAGTGGGTGACGCTGGAGGTCGCCGACCAAGGTCCCGGGCTACCGCCGGGGGCTCGGGAGCGGGTCTTCGACCGGTTCTACAAGGCGGACGCGGCCCGCACACGTGGCGCGGCCGACGACAGCGGACAGGGCAGCGGCCTCGGCACGGCAATCGCGCTGGAGAACGCACGGCTGCACGGCGGCACGATCGACGTGGCCGACGGACCGCAGCGCGGCGCGGTGTTCACGCTGCGGCTGCCCCTGCGACGTTCGGGAGAAGGCACGGAGTGAAGGTTCGGCAGGCGGGCGTGGTCGCCGCGCTGGGGATCGCCCTCATGGGCTGCGGTGTCCAGCCGACCGGAGTGATGGACGCGGGCGAGCCCGCGTCCGGGCCGACGCGCGGGATGCGGCTGTACTTCGCGTCCGACAGCGGACTGCGCGCAGTGCCGCTGCTCGACAGGGAGGTCGACAACCTCGACGCGGTGGTGAAGCTGCTGCTCGCCGAGGGGCCGTCGCTCGCCGCGCAGCGCGACGGGCTCACCTCTCTCGTCCACCTCGACGGCTTCTCGGCGACCGGCACGGACACCCGCGTCACGCTGCGCCTCGACGGCCCCTATGCAGAAACTGCGCGCGACCTGGGCACGGGGCAGTTGGTGTGCACACTGGCGCGCGCCCAGTCCGTACTCGACCCGAAGGTCAGGACCGACGACGTCGAGGTCACCCTGCGGCCGTCCGAAGGCGCCGCGCTGGGCCCCTACCGGTGTGCGGAGTTCCTCAACGGGTGAGGCGCGCGCCGGGCGCGTCCTCCTGGTGTCGTCGTCCGCGACGGACGCCCCCGCCGGCCCCCGCCGATCCGCTCGGCGGTCCTGCCTGGAGTCCCGGGCCCAGCTCACTCCGGCAGCAAATGCCCCCGCCGCGACAGCAGGAACCGTTTGAACGCGGCCACCGGCGGGGTGTCCGGGTGGCCGTCCAGCCAGGCGACGCCGATCTCGCGGGCCGCCCTCGGGGCCGTCACCGTGAGTTCGACGACTCCGGGGCGGGCCACGGCGGGCGGCGGCAGCAGGGCCACGCCCAGGCCGGCCGCGACCAGGCCGCGCAGGGTCTCCGCCTCCTCGCCCTCGAAGGCGACACGTGGGGTGAAACCCGCCTCCGCGCACAGGTCGTCGGTGATCCGCCGCAGGCCGTACCCGGGTTCGAGGGTGACGAACTTCTCGTCGGCGGCCTCCGCCAGGCGGATGCGGCGGCGCGAGGCGAGCCGGTGGTCCTCGGGGACGACGAGACGCAGTCGCTGCTCGTCGAGGCGGCGGGCGACGAGGTCGGGGGCGTCCGGGACGGGTGAGGTGAGGCAGAGGTCGAGGCCGCCGGCCCGGAGGCGTTCGATCATCGCCTCGCCGTAGTTCTGCACGAGCTGGAAGCGGACCCGGGGGTGGTCGGCGCGGAAGGCGCGAATCAGGGCGGGCACGGTCTCGGAGCCCATGGTGTGCAGGAAGCCGAAGGCGACCTTGCCGGTGGCCGGGTCGGCGTCGGCCCGTACCGAGTCGGCGGCCTTCTCGACCTCGGCGAGGGCACGCTCGGCGGAGCCCAGGAAGGTGCGGCCCGCGGGCGTGAGGGAGACGGTACGGCCCTTGCGGGCGAACAGGGCGACTCCCAGGTCCTGTTCGAGCCTGACCATCGACCGCGAGAGCGTCGACTGCGGGACGCCGAGCTCGTGCGCGGCGCGGGTGACGTGCTCGTGGCGGGCCACCGCCTCGAAGTGGGCCAGTCGCGGCGCGAGGACGGCGCGAATGTCTTCTTCGTAACTACTGGGTGACAGCCGTGGCTGTGACCTGTGTTCATGCACCATGGGATTGATTATCGTCACTTCGTGCATTGGACGCATGAAGCCGGGCGGCCTACTTTCGAACCATGCCTCCTGCCAGTACCGGGGCGTCCACCCTCACCGTGGTCGCCTCACCCCAGCCGTCCCCCGTCGCCGCCGCTGCCACCACCACCGGCACCGCCGCGCCGGACCGTCTCGAACCGGGCCGCCCCGGCTACCGCCGGATGAGCTTCGCGCTCTTCGCCGCCGGTGTCGCGACGTTCGCACTCCTCTACTCCACCCAGGCCCTGCTGCCCGCCGTCTCCGCCTCCCTCGGCGCCACGGCCGGCCAGGCCAGCTGGACGGTCTCCGCCGCGACGGGCGCGCTGGCGCTGTGCGTGCTGCCGATGAGTGCGCTGTCCGAGCGGTTCGGGCGGCGGCAGATGATGACCGCGTCGCTGACGGTCGCCGTACTGGTCGGGCTGCTCGTGCCGTTCGCGCCCTCGCTGGGCTGGCTGATCGCGCTGCGCGCCGTCCAGGGCGCGGCGCTGGCCGGACTCCCCGCGTCCGCGATGGCGTATCTGGCCGAGGAGGTACGGCCGAAGGCACTGGTCGCCGCGATCGGACTGTTCGTGGCGGGCAACAGCATCGGCGGGATGAGCGGCCGCATCCTCACCGGCTGGATCGCGCAGCTGTGGGGCTGGCGGGCGGCGCTCGGCGCGGTCGGGCTGCTGGCCGTGGCCTGCGCGGTCGTCTTCCACTTCATGATCCCCAGGGCCCGGCACTTCACCCCGGGTTCGCTGAACCCGAAGGCCCTCGCGAAGACGGTGGGCGGGCACCTCGCCGACCCGCTGCTGCGCCGGCTGTACGCGATCGGCGCGCTGTTCATGACGGTGTTCGGCGCGGTCTACACGGTGATCGGCTACCGCCTGGTGGAGGCACCGTTCAACCTCCCGCAGGGCGTCGTCGGCTCGATCTTCCTGGTCTATCTCGTCGGTACGGTCTCCTCCGCCGCGGCCGGCAAGCTGGTCGCCCGCCTCGGCCGACGGGGCGCGCTGTACCTGGCCGTCTCCACGACGGCCGCCGGTCTGCTGCTGTCGCTCGCCGACCAGCTGGCCGCCGTACTCCTCGGCCTGGTCCTGATCACGGCGGGATTCTTCGCCGGGCACGCGGTCGCCTCCTCGTCCGTGAGCCGTACGGCGACGAAGGGCCGGGCCCAGGCGTCGGCGCTGTACCAGTCCGCGTACTACCTGGGCTCCAGCGCGGGCGGCACGCTCGGCGCGGTCGCCTTCCACGCCGGGGGCTGGGCCGGGACCGTGTCGCTGGGGCTGTTCGCGGTCCTCGGCGTCGTCTCGGTCACGCTGTACGGCTCGCGGGCCGCGCGCGCCGAGCGGCGGCGGCTCGTGCCGGTGGCATCCGTGCAGAGCTGACATCGTGGCGTCCGTACAGAACTGAGACATACGGCGCACAACCATCCACTCCCCGACGCGCGTCTAGCAGACGGAATCACCTCACGGCGCGCGAAGGGGAGTTGGCGTACATGGGAATCGCAGGAAACATACGGGGGGGCGGGTCGCGGCGCGCGGTCGCGCTGTCCGTCGCCGGTCTGATGGCGGCGCCCGCCCTCGTCGTGGGCACCGGCGGATCCGCGCAGGCGGCGTCCTGCACGACGTCCACCGGGCCGTACCAGAAGCAGGTCGAGAAGTATCTCCACCGGCCGGTCGACGGCAGGCAGTCGGCCGCCGACTGCAAGGCGATCCGGTCGTTCCAGACCACCTACGGCGTCACGCCCACGATCGGTTACGCGGGACCGGTCACCTGGCGCACCATGAAGACGCTCACGGCCCAGAAGGCGGCCGGCACGAACCCCAACAAGGCCAAGAAGTGCCCCACGAACAAGGGGCGCATCGCGTGCGTCGACCTGACCCGCCAGCTGAGCTGGATCCAGGACGGCAGCAAGCTGAAGTTCGGCCCTGTGCCGGTGCGGACCGGGCGGGACACGTACGAGACGCGCACCGGGGCGAAGAAGATCTACTGGCGGCACATCAACCACGTCTCGTCGATCTACCACGTGTCGATGCCGTACTCCCAGTTCTTCGACGGCGGGCAGGCGTTCCACTCGGTGGGCGTGAAGATGTGGAACCCGCCGGGGTCGCACGGCTGCGTCAACATGCGTCCCGCCGACGCGAAGTCGTACTGGAATCTGCTGAAGAACGGCGACGACGTGTACGTGTACGGGCGCAAGCCCGGAACGTGACCGGAAGGTGTGCGGCTTCAGTGCTTCCCGTCCCCGTTGTCAGTGGCCTGCGGTAGCTTCCGAAGTGCTGAGTGAGCGGTGTCACAGCGCAACAGGGGTGGAGCGATGAGTGATCTGACAGCGGCGGCGGACATCGACAGCCGTCTGGAGGGACACCGGGTCGAGCTGACTGGCTACTGCTACCGGATGCTCGGTTCGGCCTTCGAGGCGGAGGACGCGGTGCAGGACACCATGGTGCGTGCCTGGCGCAACTTCGAGAAGTTCGAGGGGCGTTCCTCGTTGCGGTCCTGGTTGTACCGCATCGCCACCAACGTCTGTCTGGACATGCTGAACGCCGGCAAGAAGCGGGCCCGTCCGGTCGATCTGACGGGCCCGACGCCGCTCGCCCGGGCGGCGCTCAACCCGCTGCCGGAGAACACCTGGCTGGAGCCGATGCCGGACGGGCGGATCCTGCCCACGGTCACGGACCCGGCGGAGGCCGCGGTGGCGCGGGAGTCGGTGCGGCTCGCGTTCGTCGCCGCGTTGCAGCATCTGCCGCCCAAGCAGCGGGCCGTGCTGATCCTGCGCGAGGTGCTGGCCTGGAGGGCGAGCGAGGTCGCCGAGCTGCTCGACACCTCGGTCGCCTCGGTCAACAGCGCCCTCCAGCGGGCGCGCGCGACCCTCACGGAACACGAGGGCGAGGCCGTCGACACCGCGAATCCGCTCGACGAGGAGCAGCGCAAGCTGCTTGAGCGGTACGTAGCGGCCTTCGAGGGCTACGACATGGCGGCGCTGACCGCGCTGCTCCATGAGGACGCCGTGATGACGATGCCGCCGTTCGACCTCTGGCTCCAGGGGCACGACGACATCACCGGCTTCATGCTCTCCATCGGCGCGGGCTGCGCGGGCTCCCGCCTGGTGGCGACGTCGGCGAACGGCACCCCGGCGTTCGCGCACTACAAGCCGGATCCGGACGGGCCCGGGTTCGTGCCGTGGGCGGTGCAGGTCATCGACGTCTCGGAGGGCTCCGTCACCGGGATGCACTGCTTCCTGGACACCCCGCGCTGGTTCCCGCTGTTCGGCCTGCCGGATCATCTCGACGACGCGGCGTGAGGCGGGAAGCCATAGGGCGGGACTGAGGGGGAACGGGGCGCGGGCGGGCGGCGCGGGCGAGCGCCCGCGCCGGGCGCGCACCCTCCGGACCCCGCACCCTCAGGCCCCACTCCCCCCGGCTTCGGCTTCGGCCCCGGTCCCGCACCCGACGTCCACCACGTCGGCCAGCCCCACCAGGTCCAGCAGGGCCCGCAGTTCGGGCGGTGCGTTGCGCAGCCGCAGTCGCAGCCGGCCGCCGCCCGCCCGGCGTACGACGAGCCCCAGCCGCGCTATCGCCTCGACCAGGGCCAGGTCCGCCTGTACGACCCCGCCCACATCGCAGTCCACCCCGGCGTCGGCTTCACGGACGACGCCCCCGGGGTCGTACAGCAGCGACTCCAGCTCGGCACAGAGTCCCGGCACCGTGGCCCGCGTGACGCGGCCGGTGACGACAAGAACGATCGAGGTCCTGGCTTCCACACCAGGGAGACCGACCCGGCGGCCGAAACTCATCGCTGACCGCCTCCGCACGGTGAACGTCCGTCAACTGCGGCCATCTGCACGGTTCCTGTGAACCTTTTCGATCAATTCCCCCTCTAGGCAGGTGAACCGGTCAGCACCGACATCTCATCGGTACCGACTGTCCAGTGGCCCCTCGGGGGCCGCCTGATTCTCCAGGGGGAGAGTTGCGCAGACACGTGAGAAACGCGTGTGTTTCGACCATCGCCACGGCAGCCGCCGTGGCGCTCGCGGCCGGTATGACCACCCCAGCCGTGGCACAGCCGGATCAGGTCCGGCCGACGGGGACGAAGTCCCTGCCCCGCTATCAGCTGACGCTCATCACCGGCGACCGCGTCTCGGTGGATGCCAAGGGCCGGGTCGTGGGCTTCCAGCCCGCGAAGGGGCGTGCGCAGATACCCGTACAGCGGCAGGACCACGGTGGTCACACCTTCGTCATTCCGTCGGACGCCCGCGGGCTGATCGGCTCCGGCAAGCTCGACCGGCGGCTCTTCGACGTCACTCTGCTGAACCGTCCGGAGATACGCAGGTCCCAGCAGAAGGGCCTGCGGCTGATCGTCGGTTACCAGGGCGCACAGACCTCGTCCGCCCGGGCCGACGTCAGGGATGCCGGCGGCACCGCGGTCAGCCGGACGCTGAAGTCCCTGAACGCCGAGTCGGTGGTCACGCCCGAGCGCGATGCCGGGGACATCTGGCACGCACTCACCACCAAACCGCAGCGCAGCCCCCAGCGCACCACGGCCCCGGGAATCAACCGGGTCTGGCTCGACGGCGTACGCAAGGCGAGCCTCGACAAGAGCGTGCCGCAGATCGGCGTGCCCGCCGTGTGGAAGGCCGGCTACACGGGCAAGGGCGTCAAGATCGCCGTCCTGGACAGCGGTGTGGACGCCACCCATCCGGACCTCAAGGGCCAGATCCTGGCGACGGAGAACTTCAGCACGTCGTCCGACACGAAGGACCGGGTCGGGCACGGTACGCATGTGTCCTCGATCGTGGCCGGTACGGGCGCCAAGTCGGGCGGGAAGTTCAAGGGCGTGGCGCCGGACGCCAAGCTGCTCGAGGGCAAGGTGCTCGACGACGACGGCTACGGCGACGACTCCGGCATCCTGGCCGGCATGGAGTGGGCCGTCGCGCAGGGCGCCGACGTCATCAACCTGAGCCTCGGCGGCTTGGACACCCCGGAGATCGACCCGCTCGAAGCGGCGGTCAACAAGCTGTCGGCCGACAAGGGCGTCCTGTTCGCCATCGCGGCGGGCAACGAGGGCGATTTCGGCGCCGGTACGGTCGGCTCGCCGGGCAGTGCGGACGCCGCACTGACCGTCGGTGCGGTCGACGACAACGACAAGCTGGCCGACTTCTCCAGCCGCGGCCCGCGCGTCGGCGACAGCGCGATCAAGCCCGATGTCACCGCCCCGGGCGTGGACATCACGGCAGCCGCGGTGCCGGGCTCGCTCATCGACCGGGAGTACGGCCAGAAGCCGGCCGGCTACACGACCATTTCCGGTACGTCGATGGCGACCCCGCACGTCGCGGGCGCGGCGGCGCTCCTCAAGCAGCAGCACCCGGAGTGGAAGTACACCGAGCTCAAGGGGGCGCTCACGGCCTCGACGAAGCCGGGTGCGTACACCCCGTTCGAGCAGGGTTCGGGGCGGATCGCCGTCGACCGGGCGATCGCCCAGACCGTCGTCGTCGACCCCGTCTCGGTGAACCTCGGTGTGCAGCAGTGGCCGCACACCGATGACACCCCGGTCACCGAGCAGGTGACGTACCGCAACCTGGGGACGACGGACGTCACTCTCTCCCTGTCGGTGACGGGTCTCGGCCCGAAGGGCAAGCCCGCCCCGGCCGGTTTCTTCACCCTGGGCGCGAACGAGGTCACCGTTCCGGCGGGCGGCACGGCCGACGTGCCGCTGACGGCGGACACCCGGCTCGGTGGCACGGTGGACGGTTCGTACTCGGCCTACGTGGTGGCGACCGGTGGTGGCCAGACCGTCCGCACGGCGGCCGCGGTGGAGCGCGAGATCGAGTCGTACGACGTGACGCTCAAGGCCATCGGCCGTGACGGCAAGGCGCCCGCGAACGCGAGAGCCGATCTCTCCGGCCTCGACGACTCCGTCTCCGACATGTGGCTCATGCCCGAGATCACCAACGGTTCGGTGAAGGTGCGGGTGCCCAAGGGCCTGTACTCGCTCAGCGCGGACCAGGTGCTGGGCTCGGATGATGTCTACAAGGGCGGCGACTGGTTCGTCCAGCCGAAGCTGAACGTCACCAAGAACACCACGGTGACGTTCGACGCCCGCAAGACCAAGCCGGTCAGCATCACCCTGCCGGTGAAGGGGCTCAAGCCCGGCTACGTCGCGACCGACTACACGATCGAGGACAAGAACTACTCGGCGGGCTTCGGCTACTCCGTGCCGGACCAGAAGAACTTCCGCACGGCGCACGTAGGCCCGAAGCTGACCGACCGCTCGCTGTCCCAGCACTGGACGGGCACCTGGTACAACGGTGCGTCGAGCGAGTACGACATCATGCTCGGCGGCCCGGTGACCCAGCTCTCGACCGGCTACACCCGCAAGCTGACGGCCAAGCAGTTCGCCGCGGTCAAGGTGGCCATGGGTACGCCCGGTGTGAGCCGTAAGAGCGGTGCCATCAGCGCGTGGGGCAGCCTCCCCGGCGAGGGCGGGACACTGTCCCTCATGCCGGTGGAGCAGAAGCTCCCCGGCACCCGCACGGTCCATGTCTCCACCGCCGACAAGGCCAGGTGGGGATTCGACTTCATGCAGGTCGGCGGTCACGACGCCCAGGGCTTCCCGATCGTCGATTCCATGTACTCGCTCGGTGCCGAGCAGGCGTTCACCGGTGGCAGGACGTACGCGAAGACCGTGAACACCGGTGTCTTCGGACCGCGGCTGGCCAAGGGAGACGGCATCATCCGCGAGGGCAACGAATTGTCCGCGTCCATTCCGCTGCACGCCGACGGCAAGGGTAACGACGGCTACATGGACTACACCTCGGTGAAGACGGTCCTCTACCGCAACGGCAAGAAGTTCGCCGAGAACCAGGATCCGCTCTTCGGGCTGGAGCCGTTCATCCTCCCGGCCGCCTCGGCGGACTACAAGCTGACGACCTCGGTCCGGCGCAGCGCCAGGATCGGCACCCTGTCCAGCCGTATCGACGCGAGCTGGACCTTCAAGTCCAGGAAGGCGGGCTCCGCGAAGCTCCCGGCATCCACGGTCCGCTTCACACCCAACGTGACGCTGGACGGCAGGGTGACGGCGGGCAGGACCGCCTCGGTACCGGTGACGGTGCAGGGTTCGGCCGCCGGCACGAACCTCAAGTCGCTTACCGTGTACGTCAGTTACAACGCAGGTAAGACCTGGAAGAAGACCACGGTCAAGTCGGGCAAGATCTCCGTGAAGAACCCGGCCAAGGGCAAGTCGATCTCCTACCGGGCCAATGTCACGGACAAGCAGGGCAACAAGTCCTCGGTGTCGATCTACAACGCGTACTTCGGCAAGTAGGCGCCGACCGCATGAGAGCGGCCCGCCGGGACGGATTCCTCCGCCCCGGCGGGCCGTTCGCGTGCGGTGCGATCGAAACTGTTACGCGATGCGCTCGCGCACGACCGGCGTCGGCGTGAACTCCGTGCCCTCCGGGGCGATGTCGTACGAGGAGGGCAGGGCCTTCAGCGCGTAGTCGAACTTCTCGGGGGTGTCGGTGTGCAGCGTCAGCAACGGCTGTCCGGCCGTGACCGTGTCACCCGGCTTGGCGTGCAGTTCGATGCCCGCGCCCGCCTGCACCGGGTCCTCCTTGCGGGCCCGGCCCGCGCCGAGGCGCCAGGCGGCGACGCCGATGTCGTACGCGTCCAGGCGGATCAGTACGCCGGTGGCCGGGGCGGTCACGACGTGCTGCTCGCGGGCGACCGGGAGCGGGGCGTCGGGGTCGCCGCCCTGGGCGGAGATCATCCGGCGCCAGACGTCCATCGCGGAGCCGTCGGCGAGGGCCTTCTCGGGGTCGGCGTCCTTGAGCCCGGCCGCGTCCAGCATCTCGCGGGCGAGGGCCAGGGTGAGGTCGACGACGTCCTTCGGGCCGCCGCCGGCCAGCACCTCGACCGACTCGCGCACCTCCAGGGCGTTGCCCGCGGTCAGGCCGAGCGGGGTGGCCATGTCGGTGAGCAGCGCGACCGTCCGCACCCCGCTGTCGGTGCCCAGCGCGACCATGGTGGAGGCCAGTTCGCGGGCGTCGTCGATCGTCTTCATGAAGGCGCCCGAGCCGACCTTGACGTCCAGGACGAGTGCGCCGGTGCCCTCGGCGATCTTCTTGGACATGATCGAGCTGGCGATCAGCGGGATGGCCTCCACGGTGCCGGTGACGTCGCGGAGCGCGTACAGCTTCTTGTCGGCGGGGGCGAGCCCGTCACCGGCGGCGCAGATCACCGCGCCGGTGGTGTCCAGGACGCTCAGCATCTCCTCGTTCGAGAGGTGGGCGCGCCAGCCGGGGATGGACTCCAGCTTGTCGAGCGTGCCGCCGGTGTGGCCGAGGCCGCGCCCGCTGAGCTGCGGCACGGCGGCGCCGCACGCGGCGACCAGCGGGGCGAGCGGCAGGGTGATCTTGTCGCCGACGCCGCCGGTCGAGTGCTTGTCGGTGGTGGGCCGGGAGAGCGACGCGAAGTCCATGCGCTCCCCGGAGGCGATCATCGCGGCGGTCCAGCGGGCGATCTCGGTGCGGTTCATGCCGTTCAGCAGGATCGCCATGGCCAGCGCGGACATCTGCTCGTCGGCGACCTCACCGCGGGTGTACGCGTCGATGACCCAGTCGATCTGCTCGGGGGTCAGCTCGCCTCGGTCCCGCTTGGTGCGGATGACGGAGATGGCGTCCATGTCCTGGAAGTCCTTCCGGCCGGTACGTGACGTACGCAAGAGTCCCGTATGACTCTACGCGCATAGAGAGTCGAGAGGGGGGTGGCCCTCCCGGCGGGCGGGAGGGCCACGGTGGTTCTGCGGCGAATGCCGCCTACTTCAGATGGTCCGGCCTCAGATGGTCCGGTCCGAACGCCTGCGGCAGCATCTCGTCGAGCGTGCGCAGCCCGTCCGGCGTCTCCAGGACCAGCTCCGGCCCGCCGAACTCGTACAGCAGCTGCCTGCACCTGCCGCACGGCACCAGGATCTCGCCCGCCCCGTCCACGCAGGTGAAGTGGGTCAGCCGGCCGCCGCCGGTGGCGTGGAGCTGGGAGACCAGGCCGCACTCGGCGCACAGCCCGATGCCGTACGAGGCGTTCTCGACGTTGCAGCCGGACACCGTACGCCCGTCGTCGACGCGGGCCGCCGCGCCGACCGGGTAGTGCGAGTAGGGGACGTACGCACGTGTCATGGCGGACCGTGCGGCGCTCCGCAGCGCCGCCCAGTCGACCTCCGCGGCGGCCGTCACTTGCCCTGACCCTTGCGGTAGATGAGGCCGTCCGCCTTCGGCATGCGCAGCCGTTGCGCGGAGAGCGCGAGCACGAGCAGCGTCGTGACGTACGGGGCCGCGTCGACGAACTGGCTCGGCACCTGGTCCGTCAGCGCGTACCAGGTGAAGAGCAGCGCGGAGACGGCTGCCGAGATCACCGCGGCCACGTACTTCTTCTGGTACAGCTTCCAGAGCACCACGACCACCAGCAGGATCGCCAGCAGCAGAAGCATCGCGTGTACGTTCTCGGCGCCGCCGCGCAGCTTGAGGCTGTCGGTGAAGCCGAAGAGGCCCGCACCCAGCGCCATACCGCCCGGCATCCAGTTGCCGAAGATCATCGCAGCGAGACCGATGTAACCGCGGCCGCCGGTCTGGCTCTCCTGGTAGATGCCGGTGGAGACGATCGCGAGGAAGGCACCGGCGAGTCCGGCCATGCCGCCGGACACCATGACGGCGATGTACTTGTACTTGTACACGTTGACGCCGAGCGACTCGGCGGCCACCGGGCTCTCGCCGCAGGAGCGCAGCCGCAGACCGAACGAGGTGCGCCACAGCACCCACCAGGTGCCGGGGATCAGCAGCAGTGCGACCACGGTCAGCCAGGACAGGTTGGTGATCAGGCCACCGACGACTCCGGCGATGTCGGAGACGAGGAACCAGTGTCTCTGCTGGAGATCGATCAGCCAGTCCGACAGGCCCGGAATGGTGATCCGGTCGATCGCCTCGATACGTGGGGACTGCTTGGAGGAACCTCCCTCGACGCCGTCGAAGGCGAAGTTGGAGAGGTAGCGGGTGAGCCCGACGGCGAGGATGTTGATGGCCACACCGGAGACGATGTGGTTCACCCCGAAGGTGACGGTGATGATCGCGTGCAGCAGGCCGCCGAGGGCGCCGCCGAGGATGCCGAACAGGACACCCACCCAGGGGCCCCACTGGAACCCGGCCCAGGCGCCGAACCAGGTGCCCAGGATCATCATGCCTTCGAGGCCGATGTTGACGACACCCGCGCGCTCCGCCCACAGACCGCCGAGCCCGGCCAGACCGATGGGGACGGCCAGTTCGAGGGCACCGGCGACCTGGCCCACGGAGGTCACGTCGTTGGCGCCGCTGATCAGGCGGACCAGCGAGACCAGGGCGAGGCCGCCCGCGACGATCAGCAGGACGACGGGCAGGGTGAGCTTGCGGCGACCGCCGCCCTTCTTGGGGGCGACGCTTGCGGCGGCGACTTTGCTGGCGCTCACAGTGCGGCCTCCTTCTCGGTCGTGAGGGCATGACCGGCGGCGAGCTCCTCGCCGACCTTCTGCTGCTGGCGGCGGGTTCCGTAACGGCGGACGAGTTCGTAACTGACAACGACCGAGATCACGATCAGGCCCTGCATGATCGTGGCGATCTCCTTCTCGTACCCGAACTGGTCGAGAGAGGCGGACGTCTTGTCCAGGAAGGCGATCAGCAGGGCGCTGAAGGCGATGCCTATCGGGTTGTTCCGGCCGAGCAGGGCGATGGTGATGCCGGTGAAGCCGATGCCGGTCGGGAAGTCGAGGCTGTACGTGTGCGTGTCACCGAGGAGCGTCGGCATGCCGGCGAGGCCGGCGACGGCTCCGGAGATCAGCATCGAGGTGAGCACCATCTTCTTGGCGTCCACTCCGGAGGCCTGGGCGGCGCTCTCGCTCTCGCCCGTGGCCCGCAGGTCGAAGCCGAAGCGGGTGCGGTTCAGGACGAACCAGTAGACGACACCGCAGGCGGCCGCGACGAAGGTGAACCCGTAGATCTCCCCCGCCTCGGCACCCATGGACAGACCGGGGAACCAGGCGGACTCCGGGATGTCGCCGGTGGTCAGGTTGTTGGAGCCGGCGGGCTGTTCACCGAAGTTCTTCGGCAGGATCAGCCAGGCGATCAGTGCGGTCGCGATGGAGTTGAGCATGATCGTCGAGACGACCTCGCTCACCCCGCGGGTGGTCTTGAGGAAACCGGCGATGCCCGCCCAGAAGGCGCCGACCAGCATCGCGACGATCACGATCAGTGCTATCTGCAGCGGCCCCGGCAGATGGACGCTCGCGCCGACCAGTGCGGCCACCATCGCGGCGAGCCGGTACTGGCCGTCGACACCGATGTTGAAGAGGTTCATCCGGAAGCCGATGGCGACCGCGAGGGCGGCGAGGTAGTACGTACCGGCCTGGTTGATGATCAGTACCTGTACGTCGGCGTACGTCGCCGAGTCGAACATCAGACTGTACGGCTCGAACGGGTTCTTGCCCGAGGCGAGCAGCACCACGGTGGTGAGCGCGAAGGCGACGACCAGGGCGAGAACCGGGCCGGCGAAGCCCAGGATCAGCCGGTCCTTGTCGAATTTCTTCATCAGGCCTCGTCCTCCGGTGCTGCCTCGAGATGACCGGTGGCGGCGCCGGTCATGGCCGAGCCCAGTTCCTCCGGGGTGATGGTGCCGGGGTCGGCGTCGGCGACCAGCCGGCCGCGGTACATGACGCGCAGGGTGTCGGAGAGCCCGATCAGCTCGTCCAGGTCCGCCGAGATGAGCAGGACGGCGAGACCCTCGCGGCGCGCCTCCCGGATCTGGTCCCAGATCTGCGCCTGTGCACCGACATCCACTCCGCGGGTGGGGTGCGCGGCGATCAGCAGTTTCGGAGCGTGGCTCATCTCCCGGCCGACGATCAGCTTCTGCTGGTTGCCACCGGAGAGGGAGGCCGCGGTGACCTCGATGCCCGGGGTGCGGACGTCGTACTCGCGCACGATCCGTTCGGTGTCGGCGCGGGCCGCCTTGATGTCCAGCAGCCAGCCCCGGCTGTTGGGCTTTTCCGTGACGTGGCCGAGGATCCGGTTCTCCCAGAGCGAGGCCTCCAGCAGCATGCCGTGCCTGTGCCGGTCCTCGGGGATGTAACCGATACCGCTCTCGCGTCGCTTGCGCGTGGGGGCGTGCGAGATGTCGTCGCCGTCGAGGGTGATCACCCCGCGGTCGGGGTCCCGCATGCCGATCAGTGCCTCGATCAGCTCGGTCTGGCCGTTGCCCTCGACACCGGCGATGCCCAGCACCTCACCCTTGTGGATGGTGAAGTCGATGCCGGCCAGCACGTCACGTACCACGCCGTCCGGGTCGGTGACGCCGAGCGCGAGATCCTCGACACGGAGCATCGGAACGTCCGTCACCGTGGATTCCCGGGTCTCGGGCGAGGGCAGTTCGCTGCCGACCATCAGCTCGGCAAGCTGCTTGGTGGTGGTGTTCGCCGGGTCGGCGGTGCCGACCGTCGTGCCGCGGCGGATCACCGTGATGTCGTCGGCGACCGACAGCACCTCGCCCAGCTTGTGCGAGATGAAGATGACGGTCAGGCCCTCTGCCTTGAGCTCGCGCAGGTTGTCGAAGAGCGCGTCGACCTCCTGCGGAACGAGCACGGCCGTCGGCTCGTCCAGGATCAGGATGCGGGCGCCCCGGTAGAGGACCTTGAGGATCTCCACGCGCTGCCGGTCGGCGACGCCGAGGTCCTCGACGAGCGCGTCGGGCCGGACCCCCAGACCGTACGCGTCCGAGATCTCCATGATCTTCTTGCGTGCGGCGGAGCCGATGCCGTGCAGTTTCTCGCCGCCGAGAACCACGTTCTCCAGGACGGTGAAGTTGTCGGCGAGCATGAAGTGCTGGTGCACCATGCCGATGCCGCGCTCGATGGCGTCGGCCGGGCTGCCGAACGCCACCTCGGCCCCATCGACCGTGATGGTGCCCTCGTCCGGCTTCTGCATGCCGTACAGGATCTTCATCAGGGTGGACTTGCCGGCGCCGTTCTCACCGACGAGGGCGTGAACGGTTCCCTTACGGATGGTGATGTCGATGTTGTGGTTGGCGACGACGCCGGGGAATCGCTTGGTGATGCCGTGCAGTTCTACGGCGGGGGGGCTGGTGGACGCGTTGATGACGCACTCTCCTTGGCCGGACAGGAGCGGGGCAAAGGGGCAGGGGCGGGGTGAAGCTATCGCGCCGGAGGGCCGTCTACACGCGTAGTGCTGCCGAATCGTAAGGCAGCGCACACAGCATCGCGAAAGACTCGGTCCTGGGCCTGTGCGGCTAGGGCCTGTCCGGCGGATCGGGGTCGGACAGGGCGCGGCGTCTGGTGCGGTGCATCGCAAGGCGCCGGAGCGTCCTAATAGCGGAGCTATTCGGGCGTTTCGGCAACGCCGCAAGGTGCCGTGCCAGGCGTCGCGACCCCGGCCATGATCTGCCGGACAGGCCCTGGTGCCGGGAGGGGCACCAGGACGCTGCGACGGGCGGAACTTCTTCGATGAACACCCCGTGAGCCCGGAGCGGCAGGACTGCGCGCTCCGGGCCCCGGGGTAACCAGCCGTACGGCAGTTGCTGTTACGGGGTGGTCTTGACCGTGACCGTGCCGTCGACGATGGCCTTCTTCGCCTTGTCGACAGCGGCGATGACCTCGGTCATCTTGGTGAAGGCCGGGTTGGAGTCGGCCAGGCCGACACCGTCCTTGTCCAGGCCGTAGCGGATCTCACCGTTCTGCGGCTTGCCGTCCTTGACCGACTTGATCAGGTTGAGGACGGAACCCGAGACGTCCTTGGTGACCGAGGTCAGGATCTGCGCCTTGTAGGCCGCCAGACCCTTCTGGTTGTACTGGTCGGAGTCGACGCCGATGGCCCACTTGCCCGCCTTGGCCGTGGCCTCGATCGAGCCCGAGCCGGCGAGACCGGCCGCGGCGTAGACGACATCGGCCTTCTTGTCGAGCTGCCCCTGGGCGGCGGCCTTGCCGAGGTCGGGCTTGGAGAAGCCGTCGAAGTTCGGCGGCTGGGTCAGGTACTGCGACAGGACCTTCACCGACGGGTCGGTGTCCTTGACGCCCTGCTCGAAGCCCGCCTGGAACTTCTTGATCAGCGGGGTCTCCACACCGCCGATGAAGCCGACCGTCTTCGTCTTGGTGACCTTGGCGGCGGCGACGCCGGCGAGGTACGAGCCCTGCTCCTCGTTGAAGACCAGGTTGGCGATGTTCTTGCCGGTCACGGAGGCGTCGTCGATGATGCCGAAGGTGATCTTCGGGAACTTCGGCGCGACCTTCTTGATGGCGGGCGCGTACGCGAATCCGACGCCGATCACCGGGTTGTTGCCGGCGCGGGCCAGCGTGGTGAGACGCTGCACCTTGTCGGCGTCCGACTCACCGTCGGACGGTTCGGCCTCGGTGCCCTTGAAGCCGAGTTCCTTCTCGGCCTTGGCCAGTCCGGCGTAGGCAGCGTCGTTGAACGACTGGTCGCCGCGGCCCCCGATGTCGTACGCGAGGGCGGTCTTGGCTTCCTTGGAGTCGGAGCCAGCATCCGACGAGGACTTACCGCCACAGGCGGTGGCACTGAGCGCAAGCGCCGCGGACGCAAGGCCCACGGTGGCAATCCGGGTGATCCGGCGCAAGGGAAGGCTCCTTCAAACCTGACCGAAGCGCCTCTTCCGGCGCTGGTTTCGCGGCGATCGTAACGCGCGTAGATGTCAGATAAAGCCCTGTACGGAAGCTGTTATCGGATCGTCGCGAACCAGGGGTGACCTGTCCGGTTACGGATGGTTGCCATCCAGCAACGCGGAGGCGGTGAAGAGCTCCACCGCCACCGTGATCGCCTCCTCGTCGGCGTCGAAATCGCCACGATGCAGGTCGAGCCGGGCGGTGTCGCCGCGCGTACGGACCCCGAGCCGGGCCATGGCTCCCGGGACGTGTTCCAGGTACCAGGAGAAGTCCTCACCGCCGAGGCTCTGTTCGGTGTCCTCGATCGCGGACGAACCGCGGCGTGCGGTCATCGCCCTCGCGAGCAGATCGATCACGTCGGCGTCGTTCACGACGGGCGGGACGCCCCGGACGTAGTTGATCACCGTCTTGGCCCCGTGCATCCCGGCCACCTCGTCGATCGCCTCGTGCACCAGGTCCGGCGCCTCCCGCCAGGCCGCGATGTCCAGGCAGCGCACGGTGCCGGAGAGCTCGGCGTGCTGCGGGATCACGTTGCAGGCGTGCCCGGCCTCCAGCCGGCCCCAGGTGACGGCGAGCCCGGCCCGTGCGTCGACCCGGCGGGCCAGCAGCGCGGGCACCTCGGTGGCGACCTTGGCGGCGGCGGTGACGAGGTCGGTGGTCAGATGCGGCCGGGCGGTGTGCCCGCCGGGGCCGTCGAGACCGACCTCCAGCCGGTCGCAGGCCGAGGTGATCGCCCCGGCCCGCAGCCCGATCCGCCCCACGTCCACCTTCGGGTCGCAGTGCACCCCGATGATCCGCCCGACACCCTCCAGCGCCCCGGACGCGATCGTGTCGGGCGCCCCGCCGGGCAGCACCTCCTCGGCCGGCTGGAAGATCAGCCGCACCGGCCGCGGCAGCAGCCCCTGCCGGTCGAGTTCGGCGAGCACGAGTCCGGCGCCGAGGACCGCGGTGGTGTGGATGTCGTGCCCGCAGGCATGCGCCCGGTCGGGGACGGTGGAGCGGTACGGGACGCCGGCCTTGGTGTCCGGAATGGGCAGGGCGTCGATGTCCGCGCGCAGGGCGAGCACGGGCCGCGGGTCGCCGTCCCTCCCGCCCACGTCACAGACGAGCCCCGACCCCGTGTCCAGCACCCAGGGCTCCAGCCCCGCCTTCTCCAGCCGGGCCTTGATGGCCGCGGTGGTACGGAACTCCTGGTTGCCCAGCTCGGGGTGCATGTGCAAATCACGCCGGAAGGCGATCAGTTCGGCACGCAAGGCCTCGGGCAGGGTGCCGGACAGCGCCTCGCCCCCGGGCAGCTGGGCATCGGAATCGCGGGACATCAACGGGTTCACCTGGTGAAGGGTAAGGCCGTTCCCCCGTCAACTGACCATGAAACAAGAAAAGTTCAGCCACATAGACGAATAAATGACTGGGTCGTCGCGTGTGAGGCGGCAGCGAGGTGGGTAAACTCGCCCATTTCACTCATCGGCCGCCCACCAGCCGCACGACGTCCCGGAGGGGCTCCGTCAGCCGGGCAGCCCCCGGCGCACCGGAACCAGCGCCGCCCCGACGCACAGGGCTCCGGCCGGCAGCAGGTCCAGGCTCATGGCCATCAGTGCGATCCCGGCCAGCACGCTCACGCTTGCGTACGGCATCGGCCGCCACGCGCGCCCGCTCGACCCCTTGCCACGGCAGGCAGGAGCCGTCATCGGCGCACGCCTCCGGATCGCGGGGTAGACTTAGTCCAGTGGTTAGCCCACCCGTCGATCCGCCCCTGCGAGGCAGCCGTGGAAGCAGCTCGTCAGTACAACGTCCATGAGGCCAAGACCCACCTCTCGCGCATCCTGGAACAGGTGGCCACGGGTGAAGAAGTGGTGATCTCCAAAGCGGGAGAACCGGTGGCCAAGGTCGTGCCGCTCCGTGCCCGGGTGAAGCGGACCGGGCGCGGCTCGCTCCAGGGACAGATCCACATCAGGGAGGACTTCGACGACCTGCCGGACGAGCTGGCCGACGCCTTCGGGATGCGCTGATGAAAATGCTGCTCGACACACATGTCGTCCTGTGGTGGCTCGACGACTCCACCGAGCTCACCGACGAAATCAAACACCTGCTGGACACGGAGCCCTCGGTCTTCGTCAGCGCGGTCACCCCGTGGGAGATCGCGATCAAGCAGTCTCTCGGAAAGCTTGAGGGCCCCGAGGATCTGGCGGAACGGGTACGGGACAGCCAGTTCACCTCGCTCCCGGTCACCGCGGGACATGGCGTGCGGGCGGGCAGACTGCCCGCACATCACCGCGATCCGTTCGACCGGATACTGATCGCACAGGCTCAGACCGAGGGGATGACCATCCTGACCCGCGACAAGTGGATCCCCTCCTACGACGTGCAGGTCATGCCCGTCTGACGGCTCTGCGCCACACCCGCCGGGCTTTCGCCCCCTACGCCTCCGTCACCGCCGTCGCCCGCCAGGGCGCCAGCCGCTGCACATCCCGGGCCGTCTCCGTGACGCCGCTCAGGAAGCCCTGGGCGCGCGGCGACGCCGTGTCGCGGAGCCATTCCGGGGCGATGTCGCAGACCGCGACCTTGACGTCCGTGCCGACGAGGGCGAGGGGCAGGGTGTGGACGACCGTGGAGGGGAAGCTCAGGACCGTGCGGCCGATGGGGCCGCGGCGGGCGATGAGTTCCAGGGGGAGGTCGGGGCGGACGATCTCCAGGCCGGTGGCGGCCTCCAGTGCGTGGAGCTTGTCGGTGGACTCGCGGCGGTGGGCGAAGTAGCGGGTGGCCCCATGGGTGCGGGCCAGGGCCGCGACGGCCTCCAGGTACTGGGCCTGGTCGACCACGCCCGTCTCGACCAGTGAGGTGCCGACCAGGTCCGCGCCCTTGGTGAGCCGCGGCGGGCCGAAGCGGGCGCGGGTCCAGGCGAAGGTGTTGCGGGTGACGGTGACGCCGGGCGGAGCCTCGACCGGCATCGCCGTGAAGACCTCGACCGTACGGGTGGCGGACGGGGTGAAGCGGCTGCGGGCGCGGGCCGTGACCGGGGCCAGGACCAGTTCGCGCGGACCCGAGCTGCCCCTGCGGTGCCAGCGCACCAGGCGTTCGCCACGGGCCAGTTGGGCGACGAACTCCATGGTGGCCGTGCCGTCGTCGACCACCGTGAGGCGGCGGGCGCGGACCATGGTGAGCAGGAGCTGGACATAGCGGGAGAAGGGGTCGCCGATGACGATCCGCTCCGCCCTGCGCAGCAGTCCGGCCAGTGAGCGCAGGGTCTTCAGGGGCGCGCCCGCGCCGCCGCGCGCCTCCTGCCAGCGGACGTTGACGCCCTCGTCGCGGGCCAGCTCCGCCATCCGGCGCAGCTGGCCGCGCGACATCGGGTCGACCGGGGGGAGGACGACGACCGTTACGTCCGTGAAGACGTGGTCGTCGCCTCCCTCTGTGTAGGCCCACTCCAGGACGTTCAGGAGCTGGACCGGGCTCTCGACGAAGGCGAGGTTCACCGGTCGGCCCGTCAGACCGCGACCGGCTCGGCGGCCGGGGCCGCCTCGGCGCTCTCGTCGTTCTCGGCGTTCTCAGCGACGACGCCCGCGACCCGGCGGAGCTTCTTCATCGGGCCGAGCTCCGACTCGTACACCTTCTTGATGCCGTCGCCGAGCGAGGCCTCGATGGTGCGGATGTCGCGGACGAGGCGGGTGAGGCCCTGCGGCTCGACGGAGGCGGCCTGGTCGGAGCCCCACATGGCGCGGTCGAGGGTGATGTGACGCTCGACGAACGCGGCGCCGAGGGCGACGGCGGCGAGGGTCGTCTGGAGGCCGGTCTCGTGGCCGCTGTAGCCGATCGGAACGTTGGGGAACTCCTGCTGGAGGGTGTTGATGACCCGCAGGTTCAGCTCCTCGGCCTTGGCCGGGTACGTCGAAGTGGCGTGGCAGAGAAGGATGTTGTCCGATCCCAGTACCTCCACCGCGTGGCGGATCTGGCGCGGGGTCGACATGCCGGTGGAGAGGATGACCGTGCGGCCGGTTCCGCGCAGCGCGCGCAGGAGTTCGTCGTCGGTGAGGGAGGCCGAGGCCACCTTGTGCGCGGGGACGTCGAACTTCTCCAGGAAGGCGACGGCCTCCGTGTCCCACGGGGAGGCGAACCAGTCGATGCCGCGCTCGGCGCAGTGCTCGGAGATGGCCCGGTACTCGGCCTCGCCGAACTCGACGCGGTGGCGGTAGTCGATGTACGTCATCCGGCCCCAGGGGGTGTCGCGCTCGATGTCCCACTGGTCGCGCGGGGTGCAGATCTCCGGGGTGCGCTTCTGGAACTTGACGGCGTCGCAGCCGGCTTCGGCCGCCACGTCGATCAGCGCGAGGGCGTTGTCGAGGTCACCGTTGTGGTTGATGCCGATCTCGCCGGTGATGTAGACGGGGTGGCCGGGGCCGGCGGTGCGGGTGCCGAGGGTGCGCAGACGGGAGGTGCTCATGTGTCCTGATTCCTTACTCGGGGGACGTGCGGTACTTGGGGGACTTGGGGGATTCGGGTGGTGCTTGGGGGACTTGAGGGTTGCTCGGGGCTTGGGGGCCCCGGTTCACTCGGGGGACCGGGTGGGAGTCGTGGTCGTGAGGGTGGGACCCAGCAGCCAGGCCGCGATCTCGCGGATGGCGCCGAAGCCGCCGGGGGTGGTCGTGACGGCGCGCGCCGCGGCACGTACCGAGTCATGGGCGCTCGCGACCGCGACGGGCCAGCCGGCCAGCGCGAAGCACGGCAGGTCGTTGACGTCGTTGCCGACGTAGAGGACGCGTTCCGGAGCGATCGACTGTTCGTCGCACCACTGCTTGAGCGCCAGGTCCTTGCGGTCGATGCCGTGCAGGACCGGGATGCGGAGCTTGTGGGCGCGGGCCGCGACGACCGGGTTCTGTTCCGTGGAGAGGATCAGCAGCGGCAATCCGGCCTTGCGCAGGGCCGCGATGCCCAGGCCGTCGCCGCGGTGGACGGCGACGATCTCGCGTCCGTCGGCGTCGATGAGGACCCGGTCGTCGGTCTGCGTGCCGTCGAAGTCGAGGACGACCGCGTCGACGTCGTCGAGGGTGGGCAGCGGGAAGGGGTCCAGGAGCGGGGCGAGGGCGCGGGCGCGGGCCAGGTCGTGCGGGTCGTCGATCTCCAGGACCCGGGCGGCGTCGGTGCGCACCAGGGCGGTGTGGCCGAAGAAGCGGTGGCGGTGGGTACGGAAGCCGGCGGCGTCCATGGCGTACGCGGTGCCGGTCTCCAGCAGGTCCTCGGGGCGGTCCTGGCGCATCTGCCGGACGGACTTGTCGTGGTTGACGCCGTGGTTGCCCTCCTCCGGCGCACTGCCGTCGCGCCAGAGGAAGCCGTGGAACGGGGCGACGGTGACCGCTGTGTCGGCGCCGTCGCGGGCGACCGCCCTGGCGACGCCGTCGATGTCCTCCCGTACGACGAAGGGGCTGGTGCACTGGACGAGCAGCACCACGTCGGCCGTCCGGTCGTGCATCGCCTCGTACACGTCCAGGGCGTGCAGCACCGCGTCCTCGCTGCTCGCCTTGTCCCCCGCTATGGCCTGGGGGCGCTGGACGATGTGCACCCGCTCCGGGGCACCCAGCGTGTCGCCCGCGGCGCGGGCCGCGTCGGCGATGGCCGCGTCGTCGGTGGTCACGACGACGTCCGTGACCTCGCGGGAGGCCAGGCAGGCGCGTACGGCACGGGCGACCAGCGGTACGCCGCCGACCTGGGCGAGGTTCTTGGCGGGGACGCCCTTGGATCCGCCGCGGGCGGGGATCACGGCGAGCACGGTCGGGGTCGGGGTCATCTCTGCTCCTGAAGTGGTGTTCACAGCTCGCCCATCCGTCGGATCACCGGGGCGACCCGCTGGACGCCCTGCCGGTACGCGCCCCGCGCCGCCTCCCGTACCGCGTCGCGGACCGCGCCGCGCACCCCGCCGGTCTCGCGCGGCCGGTCGGTGCCCGGCAGCGGGTGGCCGTCGGGGGCCAGGTGGTGGCGGGCGAGGATGCCGGGCAGGTAGCCGGGGGCGGTGGCGGGTGTGTAGTACGGGGCGAGGTCGGGCAGCCGGGCGGCGGCGAGCAGGGTGTCGACGCGTGCGCGGGCGTTGTCGTAGGCCGTGGCGTACGTGCCGTCGGCGGCGACGCCCTGGCCGGCCAGCCATGCGCCGTCGGGCTCCGGGCGGTGGCCGCCGTCCAGGTGGTCCCAGGAGGTGAGCAGGCCGGAACCGATGAAGTGGTGGTTGCCGAGGGCCTCGCGAACACCGAGGTCGGTGAGGATCGCGGTCGGGATGCGCCGGTGCAGGGCTTCCAGCGCGGCGGTCGAGGAGACCGTGACCAGCAGGTCGGTGCGGTCCAGGACCTCGCCCATGTGCCCGTACACCAGACGGAAGTTGGGTGGCAGTCCGCCGGCCAGCTTCTCCGCGAGCCGCTGGTACGGGAGTTCCTCGATGTGCGTGGTGTGCTCGCCCGGCTTGGAGCGCAGCTTCAGCAGCACCTCGCGGTCCGGGTGCAGCCGGGCGTGCTCGACGAGCCGGCGCAGCAGATACGTACGGTCGGCGCGGGAGGCCGGTACGGACGGCTGGGCGGCGAAGACGACCGTGTCGCGGCCCTCCCGCGGGCGGTGCGGTTCGCCGCCGAGGAACGGCAGGGCGGCCTCCGTGACGGCCGAGGCATCGGCGCCCACTCCCTCGTACACGGCACGGAAACGCTCCGCGTCGTGGCGGGAGTTGGCGAGGACGACGTCCGCGCCGTGCCGCAGCAGCAGTCCGTCGGCGAGCTTCTCGTAGACGACGCCGACATAGCCGGTGACGACGACGGGCCTGGCGGGCAGCTGCAGCGCGGCGAGGCCGTGCAGCATCGCCTGGACGGCTCCCCCGACGAGGGCGAGGACGATCACGTCGTATCCCTCGTCACGCACCGTGTGCAGGAATTCGACGGCCGTCACCTCGCGCACCCGCTCGGCGTCGACCCCGACGTCGCCGACCTCGGCGAGCTGGCGCGGGGTCGGGGTGGCCCGGCCGCGCAGCAGGAGTCCGGTGATCTCGACGTGCTGCGCCGACGTTCCGGACGCACCGGTGGTGAGGCGGCGCGCGGTGAGCGCGCCCCATTTCCACCGGGTGTCGGAGTCGGCGAGTACGGCTACCCGGAGGGCGGTCGTCTTATCTGTACGTGGGGGCACGTCCCAGAACTTAGGAAGGCATTTCGATTCGCAGCCCAACGTGACGGCAACAGCTGGTTAACAGCCCGACGACGCTTGGCGAATCGCCCGCACAAAAGCCCCACACGGGGCAAGGGATCGACCGGTTCATCATTTCGACATTCTTCGTTCACCTGCCGTCCCTTCCGGGGCCAAGGCAAATGACGGGCCTCCGCCTAGCGTGTGACGCGTGGTTAAGCTCTCCGTCATCGTGCCGTTCTACAACGTGCGGACATATGCCCCCGATACCTTGCGAAGTCTGCGGGCCAATGCCCGAAATGATTTCGAATTCATCTTCGTCGACGACTGTTCGACCGACGGGACTCTGGAGATCCTCCAGCGCGCCGAGCGCGAGATCCCCGGTGCCGTCCTGGTCGGACACGAGAAGAACGGGGGCCTGGCCACCGCACGCAACACGGGAATCGATGCGGCGCGCGGCGAGTACCTCACCTTTCTCGACGGCGACGACTGGGTCGTTCCCGGCCACTACGAGCGGCTGCTGGCCGCCATCACGGATCTGGGGTGCGACTTCGTCCGTACGGACCATGTGCAGTTCACGGACCGGACGCGCACCGTCCATCAGGTCCCGCACGGTCTGCGCAACACCGTCATGCGGCCGCGCGACGTAATCCTGCCGTCCGACCGGTCGACGCCCGTGGACTACGCCTACGCCTGGGCCGGTGCGTATCACCGCAGGCTCGTGGAGTCGGGGCTGCTCCGCTTCCGCGACGGGCTGCGCACGGCCGAGGACCGGCCCTGGATCTGGCGCCTGCACCGCGAGGCCGAATCGTTCGCGGTGGTCGGCCTGCCGGGGGTCTTCTACCGGCGCGGGGTGGCGTCGTCGCTCACCCAGATCGGCGACGTGCGCCAGCTCGACTTCATCCGGGCCTTCGACCTGGTCCTCGAAGAGACGGCGAGGGATCCGGAGGCGGACCGGCTGCTGCCGAAGGCGGTGCGCACCTATTGCGCGGTCATGGCGCACCACTTGGAATCCATCGAAAGGTTCGAACCAGCAGTGGCACGGAAATTGCGCTCCATGAGTGCGGCTTCTCTGCGGCGCATGCCCCAGGACATTCTCGCCGATACGCTGAATTCGCTGGGCGACCGCCGTGCGGACCAGCTGCGCCGAGTACGCCGCCGTTCCGTTTCCCGGGAGGTCGCGGCCTGATGTCCGGCATGTACACCGCGCCGGTCGGCCGGTCCACCACCCAGATCTTCTCCGCGTGCACGCAGTACGCCGCCGCCACACTTGTCGCGGCATTGCGCGCGGGCCAGTTCGGTCCGCGCTCGGAGCACCGGCGCATCCTCGTCGTGAGCGACACCTCGCCTTCTCCCGAACTGGGCACACCGCTCCATCGCAGGCCAGGATTCGAGAAACTGGAGTCCGAATTCGACACGGTGCATTCCTGGAACGACTTCATCCGGCCGTTCCACCCGGCGGGCTGGTCGCCCCGGGAACAGGACGCCTCGCTGTGGGAGCGGGCTGTACGCCGGGCGTGGCACCTCGGCGACGAACCGGTCGAGATCGCCTGCGAGTCCATCCAGGCCAACCCCTCCCAGGCCCTCGCGGTGATCTTCGGCGACAGCCCGGTGCACATCTACGCCGACGGGCTGATGAGCTACGGGCCGACCCGCAGCAAGCTCGACCAGCTGGTCGGCACCCGCATCCGCCGGCTGCTCCACCTGGACCTGGTGCCGGGCCTGCGGCCGCTGCTGCTCACCGAGTTCGGCGTCGAGTCGGAGATCGTACCGACCGATGTCTTCCTGAAGGTGCTGGACGAGCTCGCCGGATCGGCGGACGTCCCCGGCCCCGACGGCGGCCCCGCCCCGGCCCTGCTGCTCGGTCAGTACCTCTCCACGCTGGGCATTCTCACGCCCCAGCAGGAGGAGGACCTGCACGCGCGGATGCTGCGCGGCGCCGTCGCCCTCGGCCACACCCGGGTCGTCTTCAAGCCGCACCCCAGCGCGCCGGCCCACTGGGCGCGGTCGCTGGAGCAGGAGGCGGAACGGCTCGGCGCCGACCTCACCGTTCTCGACAGCCCGGTCCTCGCCGAGACGCTGTTCGAAACCATGCGCCCCGCCCTGGTCGTCGGCTGCTTCTCCACTGCGCTGCTGACCGCCGCCTCGTTCTACGGGCTCCCGGTCGCCCGCGTCGGCACCGGCTCCCTGCTGGAACGGCTCGCCCCGTACCAGAACAGCAACCGCATCCCGCTGACGATCGTCGACGCGCTCCTGCCCGACCTGGAGGACCCGTCCGCGGTCTCCGGCTGGTCGCTGCCCTCCGCCGAAGAGGTCCGGGGCGAGCCGACCGGCCTGGTCAGCGCGGTCGGCTACGCCATGCAACCGCAGATCCAGGCCGCGCTGCGCCCTGAGGCCGAGCGGTATCTCACCGGGCACCGCGACAACCTCTGGCGCTACTTCAAACGGCGTCGGCTGACCGCGCTGGGGCTGCCCGGAGCCGTACCCGCACAGCTCGCGTTCATCCCGCGCAACGCGACGGTGCGCCGGATCGCCCGCAGGGCCCGCACCCTGAAGCGGGCGGCGGCGGGCTGACCCGCCCTGCCGTCGGACGAGGTGGCCGGCGGGCCGTCCGTGCTCCGCCGCCGCGATGACGGCGATCCTCCGGCCGTCCCCGGCGCGGCAGCAGGCCCGGCCGTCCGCGCGAGCGGCCCGGGGCGGCCGGTTCCAGATTCCACACGTCCCGGTCCGTTCCGGGAGAGGAGCATCACCGTGGCCGAAGCGCCCACGACAACCCGGTCCGCTGCGGCTGCCGTGCTGCCCGCCCCGTCCGCACCCCCCGCCCCGCGCAATCCGCGCTCCGGCGCGGGCGCAGGCCGGATGCGGGCCCTGGACGGACTGCGCATCCTGGCCGCCCTCATGGTCTGCCTGTACCACTTCGCGGGGAAGGACGGCCCGGTCGCTCAGTCCTGGGGGCAGTCGCCGGGCCAGATGTTCCCGACCCTCTCCCAGGCGGCCGTCTACGGCTGTCTCGGGGTGCAGTTCTTCTTCGTCATCAGCGGCTTCGTCATCTGCATGAGCAGCTGGGGGCGGTCGCTGGGCGACTTCTTCCGGTCCAGGGTCGCCCGCCTCTACCCGGCGTACTGGGCCGCGATCGTCCTCGTGACGGCGGCCGCGATCGTCCTGCCGGTCGTCGTGAAGCCACTGCGCTCGGACGAGCTGCTGCTCAACCTGACGATGCTGCAGCAGCCCATGGGCGCGGACCGGGTGCTGGGCGTGTGCTGGACACTCTGGGTCGAGCTGCGCTTCTACGTCCTGTTCGCGCTCTTCGTCGTCTGGCGTGGTGTCACCTACCGCAGGGTGGTGACCTTCTGCTGTCTGTGGACGTTCGCGGGGGTGCTCGCCCGGGTCGCCCAGACCCCGCTGACGGACGAACTGGTCATGCGCGACCACGCGCCGTTCTTCATCGGCGGCCTGGCCCTGTACCTGATCCACCGGTACGGCAGCGACCTGCTGCTGTGGGGAATCGTCGCGATGAGCTTTCTCCTCGGCCAGCGCTACTCCGTCACCGCGCTCTGGCACCCGGGCATGGACGGCGACTTCCATCGCTCCCCGTACGTGATCCAGCTGATCGTCGCCGCCGCGTTCCTCTCGGTCGCCGCGGTGGCGCTGGGGTGGCTGCGGTGGGCGAACTGGCGCTGGCTGACGGTCGCCGGCGCCCTGACCTACCCGTTCTACCTGGTGCACGAACATCTCGGCTGGTTCGCCATCCGGATCCTGCACCGCGGCTGGGGCCTGCCCCCGGTCCCGACACTGCTCGGCGCGGTCGGCTCGCTGCTGATCCTCGCCTGGCTGATCCACCGGTACGTGGAGAAGCCGGTCGGCCCTCGCCTGAAACGAGCCATGACCGCCCAGAGCGCCCGGTTGCGCGCGGCGTTGCGCATGGGGGCGTGAGCGGAGGCGCGACGGGGTGGCCAATCACCGCGCGCGGCACCGACGGTGCCATCCACAACACCGGCGAGACCACCCAGGGCAGTGGCACCTGGCGCCCCTGGCAGCAGCCGTCGTCCGAGGCCGCCGCCACCGTGCCGACCGCGTTCACCCGCACCAACAGCAACGGCCGACCTGGGCCTGCACCTTCCGTGCCGCCGACAACCAGACCCGCGTCCACCAGGTCCAGCAGAGCTTCGGCCTGGCACGCACCGCCGCGGACACCGCGCAGGACGCACCCCGGTTCCAGGCCCGGGCCCTGCCCAAGCCGTCCGACAACTGACCCACGGCGTCGGTACGGGGTACGAGAGCCTTCAGCGCACCCCGTACCGTGCCTCGCGGTGCCCTGCCTCCGGCCCCGGTCGGCGCACCGCGCTCACACGCTGCTGAGCGAGAGCTTCGCCGCGAACCCCAGGAACAGCAGACCGGCCGCCGAAGTGGCCCCCGCCGACAGCCGCCTGCGGCGGCGGAACACGGCGGACAGGCGGGTGCCGCCGAATATCAGCATCGACAGATAGAGGAAGCTGGCGATCTGCAGCAGGGTGCCCAGCACCAGGAACGAGAGCGCCGGGTAGGCGTAGCCGGGGTCGACGAACTGCACGAAGAACGAGATCAGGAACAGGATCGCCTTCGGGTTGAAGAGGCTGACCACCAGCGCCCGCCGGTACGGCCGCTCCATCGCGGCGGCGGCCTCGGGCCCGGCGCTCTCCTCGGTCAGCTCGGCCACCCGCCGGTGCCGCTCACGCCACATGGCCGCCGCGGACCGCAGCATGCCGATCGCCAGCCACGTCAGATAGCCCGCACCCGCGAACTTGACGACGGCGAAGAGCACCGGAGTCGTCCGCAGCAGGGACGAGGCCCCCAGCGCGGACAATGTCATCAGCACGGTGTCCCCGGTCCACACCCCGGCCGCGGCCACATAGCCGGTCCGCACACCGCGCCGCGCGGCGACGGACAGCACGTACAGCGAATTCGGCCCCGGCAGCAGGACGATCAGCACCAGGCCGGCGAGATAGGTCGGAAGATCCGTGACACCCAGCATGAAACGGAGTGTCGCACGTGGGTACGACACTCCGTTCGGGGGGTTCGGTGAGAACCGAGCTCAGTCCTCGTCGCCGCCGAGGAGACGGTCCACGGAGAGCTTCATCTCGACACCGACCACGTCCGGCACGGTGAACGAGGTCCCACGCTTGTGGGGCTCCTTGTTCTTGTACTCACCCCTCCGCGGATCGCTGAACAGCAGCACCTGGTCGTGCTTGCGATCGGCCACGGCATAGACCGGAATGCCCGCCTGGGCGTAGTCCTCGACCTTGGGACCGAGGCCGTCCGACCACTTGGTGGACGCCGTGGCCGTGGAGATTCAGCGAGAGATCACCCCCGCGGGTGGACACCCCCTCAGAACGCGTCCGACGGCTCATATGTCCCCCACACCCCGCGCAGCGCGTTGCACACCTCACCCACCGTGGCCCGCGCCCTGAGCGCTTCCTTCATCGGGTACAGGACGTTGTCCGTGCCCTCGGCGGCCTTCCGCAGCTGTGCCAGCGCCGTGTCCACCGCGCCCTGATCGCGTTCGGCGCGGAGCTTCGCCAGGCGGGCCGCCTGCTGGGCCTCGATCGCGGGGTCGACGCGCAGGGGCTCGTACGGCTCCTCCTCGTCGAGCTGGAAGCGGTTGACGCCGACCACCACACGCTCCGCGCTGTCGGTCTCCAGGGCGATGCGGTACGCGCTGCGCTCGATCTCGTGCTTCTGGAAGCCGCGCTCGATCGCGTTGACCGCGCCGCCCATGTCCTCCACCTTGAGCATCAGCTCCAGGGCGGCGGCCTCGACATCATCAGTCATCTTCTCCACGACATACGAACCCGCGAACGGGTCGACCGTCGCGGTGACGTCCGTCTCGTACGCCAGGACCTGCTGGGTACGGAGCGCGAGGCGGGCGGACTTGTCGGTCGGGAGGGCGATCGCCTCGTCGAAGGAGTTGGTGTGCAGCGACTGCGTACCGCCGAGGACCGCGGCCAGGCCCTGGACGGCGACGCGCACCAGGTTGACCTCGGGCTGCTGGGCGGTGAGCTGGACGCCCGCGGTCTGGGTGTGGAAGCGCAGCATCATCGACTTGGGGTTCTTCGCGCCGAACTCCTCCTTCATCACCCGCGCCCAGATCCGGCGCGCGGCACGGAACTTGGCGACCTCTTCGAGGATCGTCGTACGGGAGACGAAGAAGAAGGAGAGACGGGGGGCGAAGTCGTCGACGTCCATGCCCGCGGCCACGGCGGTACGGACGTACTCGATGCCGTCGGCGAGGGTGAACGCGATCTCCTGCGCGGGGGAGGCACCGGCCTCCGCCATGTGGTACCCGGAGATCGAGATGGTGTTCCACTTCGGGATCTCGGCCCGGCAGTACTTGAAGATGTCGGCGATCAGCCGGAGCGAGGGCTTGGGCGGAAAGATGTACGTGCCGCGCGCGATGTACTCCTTGAGCACATCGTTCTGGATGGTGCCGGTGAGCTGCTGAGCCGGGACGCCCTGCTCCTCGCCGACCAGCTGGTAGAGGAGGATGAGAAGGGCGGCGGGCGCGTTGATCGTCATGGACGTGGAGACCTTGTCCAGCGGAATCCCGTCGAACAGGACCCGCATGTCGTCGATCGAGTCGATCGCGACCCCGACCTTGCCGACCTCGCCGGACGCGATCGCCGCGTCGGAGTCGTGGCCCATCTGGGTGGGCAGGTCGAAGGCGACGGAGAGGCCCATGGTGCCGTGGGCGATGAGTTGCTTGTAGCGGGCGTTGGATTCCGTGGCCGTACCGAAACCCGCGTACTGGCGCATCGTCCACGGCCGGCCGGTGTACATCGTCGGGTAGACACCGCGCGTGAAGGGGTAGGCGCCCGGCTCTCCCAGCTTGTCGTCGGGGTTCCACCCGTCGAGTGCGTCCGGCCCGTACACCGGCTCGATGGGCAGTCCCGACTCCGACTCGCGCGTCATCTGCTGTGCCTTCCGCTGAAGCTGCTCGGTAAAGCTACTTACTGGTAATCAAGGATTCCCGCGACGGACTGTAGCGGCGGGCACGAGACCGGTGGAGAGTCACCGGCTGGGACCTTGCTCACAGCCCTTCCCGACGGCCCGCGCCGCCGCTCTCCCCATCATGCGCGGGCTTTGGCAACCGGGCAGAGCGGGAATCCGTCCCATGGGACACCGGAGAAACCCGGAGAAGCAGGGGGCCGAGATGGTACGCAGTATCAGCGGAAGCGCGTCACGGGGCAGGGCACCGGGTAAGGCACCGGGCAGGAAGCCTGGTGGGACGGCGGGGCCAGCGGTGGACGGGGCCCCCGGTGGGACGCCGGGCAAGGTGCGGGGCGGGGCACGGGGCCGGGCGCGGCACGCGGCCACGGCGGCGCTCGCCGTTCTCGCCGTGACCGCCATGACCGCCACGACCGCCGGCTGCAAGGCGCAGCCCGCCGCCGGCGCGCCGTCGGCACCGCCCAGGGCCGCGGCGACCGATGACGCCAAGCCCGACGCCGACCGGTCGCCCACGCCGGACGCGTCGTCACCGTCACCGTCACCGTCCTCGGAGGCCCCCGCCACGCCCGCACCGAAGCCGGACCCGCAGGGCACGACGCTGATGGCGAACGGCTCCCAGGGCAAACAGGTACGGGAGCTGCAGGCCCGGCTGCGGCAGATCGGCCACTTCGACCGCTCCCCCACCGGCTATTACGGCACCCTCACGGCCGCCGCCGTCCGGTCCTTCCAGGGCAAGCGCGGCCTCTCCACCACGGGCAGGACGGACACCGTCACCTGGCAGAAGCTGCTCGGCATGACGCACGCGCCGACGGCCGCCGAGCTGAACCCGCCGACCACCGTGCCCGTCGCCAAGCCGGACAAGCGCTGCATGACGGGCCGGGTGCTCTGCATCAGCAAGAACAGCCGGACGCTGTCATGGATGATCGACGGCCGCGTCGTCTCGTCGATGGACGTCCGCTTCGGCTCCCAGTACACGCCGACCCGCGAGGGCACCTTCTCCGTCTACTGGAAGTCACGGCACCACGTGTCGACGATCTATCACACGGCCATGCCGTACGCGATGTTCTTCAGCGGCGGCCAGGCGGTGCACTACTCGGCGGACTTCGCGGCCCGCGGCTACAACGGCGCCTCGCACGGCTGCGTCAACGTCCGGGACGAGGGAAAGATCGCCTCGCTCTTCGCCCAGGTGAGGACGGGCGACAAGGTCGTCGTCCACGGGTAGGGCGGGCCCGGCCGGAGGGAAAAGGGGCGCGGACGGGACCGGGGGAACGTGTCCCGCCCGCGCCATTGCGCTGAGCCGCAGGTACGGGGGGAACCC
Source organism: Streptomyces sp. NPDC058092 (assembly GCF_042884935.1). Taxonomy (NCBI): domain Bacteria; kingdom Bacillati; phylum Actinomycetota; class Actinomycetes; order Kitasatosporales; family Streptomycetaceae; genus Streptomyces; species Streptomyces sp. NPDC058092. Next base: position 58,634 of record NZ_JBHVSY010000001.1, on the reverse strand, counting down.
CGGCTCTGTGCGCTGCCGATGACCAGTCGGCTCATTCAGTACTGCGTCACGGCCTCGGAAAACGTCACACCCGGATGTCGCACCTGGATGTCGCACGTGGTGGACGGCGTGAAAAGGACTGGCGCGGACGGCTCTCAGCGGAGTCGGCCCGTGGCCGCGCCGACCGCCCGGGCCACCGCCGACGGGACGACCGAGGCGGAGTTCGAGGCGGAGTTCGAGGCCGAGTTCGAGGCGGAGTTCGAGGCGGAGTCCGAGGCCGAGTTCGAGGCGGAGTCCGAGGCGGAGTTCGAGGCGGAGTTCGAGGCGGAGTTCGAGGCGGAGTTCGAGGCCGACGGAGAAGACGACAGCGACGGCGACGGCGACGGCGGGGTGGTGAACCAGATCGGCGGGAGCGTGCGGGAGTTCCCGACCCCGTCCCCGTCCCCGTTCGAATCGCCGTCGTCGCCCTGGTCGTCATCGTTACCGTTGCCACTGCCCTGGTTGCCCTGGTTGCCCTGGCCGTTCTGGCCGTTCTGGCCCTTCGCGGCTCTGACCGCCACCCGGTCGCAGAACCGGTCCAGATTGCGGGCGCCCCCCGCCAGCGCTTCGAGCTTCCGCCGGCTGTCGTCGTCCAGCTTGCCGTTGCGGTAGTCACGACAGGCCTTGAGCGTCTTGGCGTACCACTCGCCGGAGGTGTCGCCTTCGGCGTCCTTGGGTGTCTTGCCGCTCTCGGTGCCGGTCGAGGACCCGCTTTCGGCGCCGTCGGACTTCCGGTTGTCCTCGCCGCTCCCGTCCTTGTCGCCCTTGCCTGTTCTGCCGCTGTCCCGGCCGTCCGTGGGGGTGGAGGAGTCCGCCGGGGGCACGGAGGGCTCCGTCTTCGGGGAGGCGGGCGGCGGGCTCGCGGCGGTGCCGGACCCCGAGCCGAGCTCGTCGGGCGTCGCCGCGACCGAGACGGACGTGGCCGGTGCGGGGGCGTGCCCGCCGAACGGTCCGGGGAGCATCCCGGTGCCCGCGGCCACGGCCACCCCGCCGAGCGCGCAGCCCGCGAAGGAGGCGGCCAGGCCGAAGCGGACGGGCCGGCTCCAGCGCAGCGGGCGGGTACGGCGGGGGCCCGCGGCCGAGGTGTTCGCCGCGGTGCCGCCGGAGGCGGGCCGGATGTGTACCGGGCCGAGTACGCCGGTCCGTGGCGGCTCGGCGGGCTGCTCGGCGTACCCCTTCGCCTGTGGGTTCGCCGCCTGTGTCCTCGCGCGCGCGGAGTGCGTGGCGGTGCGGAAGGCGGCCAGCGCCGCGGCCTCGCCCGGCAGTTCGCCGGTGGCCGGGCGGGCGGCTCGTGCTGCGGCGTCCAGCGCTGCCGCAAGCATCTCCGCTTCCGTACACGAGTGGCCGCCGACGGGATCGACCGGTTCGCCGCGGAGCAATCTCTCCGCCGTGTCCTTGTCAAGCCATTCGTAGTGCTCGTCGGCCATCACATGTCCTTCTGCGTCGACAGACGCGAATGCGTCACACCGGCCGGCGCCGCCAGACCGTTGTGGGAGAGGCGCTGGGCGGGCACGGCGCCGAGTTCCGCCGTCCGGCCTGCCGCGCTCTCGCGAGGGGCGTCCGGATCCGCCGGATCGCCCGCGGGAGCCCGGTCCACGGCGACGCCCGCGCCGCCGTCGGGGACTGCGCCGTCCGCGCCGTCCCTGTCGCCGGGACGCCGTTCCGAACTGCCCGCGCCACCAGCGTTGTCCGCACCACCCGGACCGCCCGCACTGCCCGCACCGTCCGCACTTTCGGCACGCAGCAGCTCCGCCAGCCGCTTCAGTCCCCGGTGCGCCGCGGTGCGTACCGCCCCCGGCCGTTTGCCCAGCGTCTGCGCCGCGCTCTTCGCGTCCAGGCCGACGACCACCCGCAGTACCACGGCCTCGGCCTGGTCCTGCGGCAGTTGGGCGATGAGCGACATCGTGCGGCCGGTGGCCAGGGCCTCCATCGCCTCGTCGGCGGTGTCGGATTCGGCGGGCCTGTCCGACAGCTCCGACTCGTCGCCGCCGATCGCGGGGCGCCTGCCGCGCATCCGCAGATGGTCCAGGGCACGGTTACGGGCTATCCGCGCCGCCCAGCCACGGAAGCGGTCGGCGTCGCCGCTGAACCGGCCGAGGTCACGCGCTATCTGCAACCACGACTCGGACGCCACGTCCTCGGCGTCCGGCTCCCCCACCAGCGTCCGTATATAGCCCAGCAGCCGCGGCTGCACAGCGCGGTACACAGTACGGAAGGCGTCTTCGTCCCCGTCCTGCGCCGCGAGCACCGCGGCAGTGAGCTCCGCGTCGTCCCCCAGCACTCCCTCAACCCGCCCTGCTGTCCTGAATCGCAGCTGGTCATCACTGCCGCGCCACCCTGCGCGACTCAGCACGCTACGTCCTTCGCGGGGGTCGCGTCCATGGCTTGTACAAGCTGCAACATTCTTCCGACACGGTGCGGTGTGACAGAAAACGCAGCGACGGCGCTGAGAGGAGTACGGGGTCGTCCTACGGCCCCGCGGAAGACGACCGGGGCCTCTCCTGTGGGGGGTGGCGGCCCCGGTCGTCCTCGTTCTTCCTCAGCTTTCGTTCATCCTCAGGATTTCCCTGTTCGGTACGGCCCGATGGTCCGGCCGTTGATGAAGATCCGTCTGGCGCCGGCGATTCAGCCGCCGGGGGTCGTGTCCTTGCCGCCGCTCCCGGTCCCGCTTCCTTTCGACGGCGCCGGCCCGCCCTGCTTCTCCCCGGGCACGTCCTTCTCCGCCTTCCCCTGCGCGTCCCGGTCGTCCTGGGCGTTCTTCGACTTTCCCGGTGACGACCGCACGAGAAGCCCGTCGCAGTAGGCCGTCACCGCCGCCTCCGACGCACCGCCCGCGGCCGCCTCCAGCCGCGCGAAGGCGGCACCGTCCTTGGCCTTCCCGCTGCCCCGGTCGCCGAGGTGGACACGGCACAGCGCTACATCGCCCTGTGTCCGACCGGGTTGGCCGGAAGGACGCCCGTCGCCCGGGGCCTTCGTGGCCGCCGGCGCTGTGCCGCCCGCGTCCGTCCGCAGTGACTCCTCGCCGGAGGGACGCCCACCGGGTGGTGCAGAAGTGGTGTGCGTAGGACGTGCGGACTCCACCCCGTGGGGCTTCCCACCACCGAAAGGTGCCGGGATCGCCCCCGAGCCGGCGGCCACTGCGACCCCGCCGAGCATCGTCGCGGCCACGAAGCCGCCGAGCATCACCCGGAACGAGTGCACGCCGCGCCGCCGTTTCACCGGACGCCAGTCGTCTCGTCGACGCCGCCACCGCACCACCGCGGCGTGGGCGCCCGCGTCCCGCGCGGCCAGGAAGGCGGCGGTCGCGCGCTTCTCGTCGCCGGGGTCGAGCGCCCCGGTACGCCGCACTGCCGCGAGCAGGGCGGCAAGTTCAGGTGTCTCCGGCGCTTCGGGCGGCCGCTGCGATTCGTATCTCATTCTTCATTTCCCAGCGTCCGGCTCACCCTGTTTGTCACAGCACCTGCCGCACTGCCCGGGGACAACTGCCCCGCGAGCCTCCTGAGCCCGCGGTACGCGGACGTGCGGACCGCCCCCGCACGCTTGCCGAGCACCCGCGCCGTCGCGGAACCGTCCAGGCCGACGACCACCCGCAGCAGTACCGCCTCGGCCTGCTCCCGCGGCAGCCTGCCGATGATCTCCAGCGCCGCTCGGGTGGAGAGCGACTCCAGCGCCGCGGCGGCCGTGTCGTGGCCGCCGGGCAGCTGAAGCACGTCCTGTTCGATCAAGGTGACACTGGGCCGTCGCTTCAGCTTCCTCAAGTGGTCGAGCGCACGGTGCCGGGCAATCACCGCCGTCCAGCCGCGAAACCCTGCTCCGTCACCGCGGAACCGCCCCAGATCGCGGGCTATCTCCAGCCAGGCGTCGGAGGCCACGTCCTCGGCGTCGTCGCCGACCAGTCCGCGTACGTAGCCGAGGAGACCGGGCTGCACCATCCGGTACGCGACGGCGAAGGCCTCCTCGTCCCCCTGCTGGGCGCGTACGACGGCGTCGCCGAGCTCGGCGTCGTACGCCTCCCTGCGGCGCTGCTCCCCGCCCGTGCCCAGCACTTCCCTACTCAACACCCGATCCGGCACCGGTCACCGTGCCCGCGTCCTGCCGAGGCAGTTCCCTCATGGTCCCTCTGCGTCCCGAGCCATAGAAATGTCACAGGTTCCCCGCAGCCGAGAGCTGTCCGCCATCAGCCTTCCCCTGCGCGGTCCGCCCGTGCAGCAGGAGATACAGCCGCTGCACCGATTCCTCCGCCCCCGACTCGAAGCGGTTGACGACCTTGCCGAGCGGATTCCAGACCCGTCCGTCGGGCATCCGCACACCCACCGCCTGCCGGAACAGCTCCCGTTGCGCCGCGTCGAAGTCCACCCATGTCCCACCGGCCCTGCGGACGATCACCTCGCCGGTGTACGCGCCGAGCCCCAGCAGGGTCCCTGCGACCCGGTTCCGTTGCGGCTGATCCCGCCGCAGACCGTCGACGACCAGATCGACGAGCCGGAGGCTGGCGACCGAGTAGTCCAGGGGCAGCCGATTGCGCGCCGTGAGCCGGGCGACGAACTCCGATGTGTAGGAGCGCATCACCGCCGCCTCGGGAAACGTAGTCCGCTCGTCGCCGCCCATGATTCCCCTGCCCTTCGCCGTGCCGGCGATCACCGACACTGACCCAGCGCTCACGGCCCCGGGAACATCACGCGAAAGGCACTGTGTTCGTTCTCACGGCCGCGAACACGACAAATCTCCCCGGCGAGCACAACCTTGCCCCCTGCTCGAAGGTCTACCTTTTTCCCCCATTTTCTCAGCCGATGGCGATACGAGGATGAGCACCCGGCCTGATCCAGGCCATGATCCGGTCCATCGTGGCGCGCGGCACCGAGACACAACCGGCGGTGGCACCACTCCCGTTGACGTGCAGGAAGATCCCGGCCCCACGCCCCGGGACGGCGGGCCACCGGTTGAAGTTGATGACGAGCGCCTTGGCGTACTGGGTGGGGTAGTTGATGAGGTGCTCACTCCCCCGCTCCCCCGTCTCGACGAGCGGGAAGTCCGCACCGGCGGCGGTGTGCATCGAGTTGTAGAACTTCGACTCGGGGTCCTCGACCCACCAGTGGGTGGAGTCGACCCGCGTGTAGGGCATGGCCGTACCTCCGGCCTCGACGCCGAACCCCTCGGTGATGCTGTACGTCCCCGACGGCGTGGTGTACGTACTCTGCCTGCGCGTTGCCCCGTCGACCACACCGTTGGACCCGACGCGCCCACTCGCGGAGATGACCGACTTCCAGCCGGACGCCCCCTTGGCCCAGGCCGTCACCGTGGCGTACGAACCGCTCGCCTTCACGGTGATCAGCTGCGTCGCGTCGCCCACGGAGGCCGGTACGGGGAACGAGGGCGCCGAGGCAGGCGCCTGGGCGCCCGCCGTACCGCCTGCACCCGTACCTGTTCCGCTGCCACCGCCCGACGCGGGCGCGGACGCCGACGCCTTGCGGGACGGCGCGACGGGCGCGGAGCCGGACGGCTTCGCCGAGGCGGACGCGGACGCGGAGGGGGAGACCGAGGCGGACGCCGACGGCGACCCACTCGGTGAGGCGGACGAGGACGGGCCTCCGGCCGACTCACTCACAGAACCCGACGCGACCTCGTCGGCGGCAGATCCCTGGTCCCCCTGCCCGCAGGCGGAAGCCCAGGAACAGCGGGAGCATCGCCCCGACGGCAACACAAGTACGCCTTGTTTTCCGGGAATTGGGCAGCACGAAATAGTCCTCCGGAAGGTGGTTGGTGGCACGCCCGACGGCGGCGCGGGGAAATCGGGCCGGTTATACATCGCCCCGGCAGCCGATTGCGAGCGCCCGCACCTTTCGGACAAAACCACTGCACAGGGCGGCGCCCTCTTGCAGCCGAGCGCCGCGACACCCACTCGTGATATCTTCTTTTCGAAACGTATATACGAATCCTGGGGGTGCCCATGTCCCGCACCGTGATCGACTTGGACGACGAAGCCCTGCAAGAGGCTGCACGACATTTGGGTACCACCACCAAGAAGGACACCGTGAACGCGGCCCTGCGCGAAATCGCTGATCGGCGGCGTCGCGCGGCAGCGGTGGAGCGGATGCGGCAGATGGTTGCCGATGGCGAGATCGACTTCTCGGTCATCGACCCCGGCCATGAGAACCCCGACGACGGCGGACGGTCCGCCGCGTGAGCGAGCTGTTTCTGATCGACACCAGCGCCCTGGTGCGCTTCTACCGGCGTCAGGCGAGTCCCGCTTGGGACGAGCTCGTCACCGCAGGGCTGGTAGGGCTCTGCGAGCCGGTACGGCAGGAATATCTGCGGGCAGTCGGCGGCCGTGCGGCGTACTACGAAGCCGATGGCCTGCTTCGCGAGACGTTCCCCCACTACTCGATGCGCGACTCCGCATGGGACGACTCCGCGGATTTGCAGCAACGCCTCGCGGACAGGGGGTGGCATCAGTGCGCCAGCCCCGTTGACCTACTCGTCGCCGTCACTGCCCGACATCACAAGTTCACAGTCCTCCACCAGGATGCCGACTTCGAGACGATTGCCCGCGTCACGGGCCAGCCGGTGCGCCGCATCGGCGGGTAGCAGTCACCTGCCGGGTTCGGCCGGCCGACCAAAGCCACACAGGCAGAACGCCCGGTCAGCGCACGTCGGCCGGAAGCTCGATCTTCCCGTTGAACGTGCCCTGGTTCGCCTGCTGTACGTCCTGCTCGAACGTGATGTTCTGTCCGCCGTAAGGGATCAGAAAGCCGAACTCGAAGCGGTGGCTCTTGACGCGGTACGTCGTCGCGTCCAGGACCAACACCTCCTCCAGGCCGGACAGGGTGAGCTGCGCGTCGTTCACCGGGATGCCGGCCGTGCGGAGCTGCTCGGCAGTGGGGTCGAACTCCCGCACCGCCTTCTTCACCCACGCACGGTCCCGGACTGCTGTCAGCTTCTGCTTGTCGCTGCCGACGCGGAGTTCGACCGTGCCGTCCTCCTCGGTCAGCTTCACCTCGTCACCGGTGGCAGCCCGCGCATACGCCCGGAACTCCTCGATGGCCGCGACCGGGTCCTCGACCTTGTTCCGCATCTCAGGATCGGAGGCGGGCGCGTCCTTCCACGGTGCGCCCCCCTTCTTGAGGTACGCCGTGCCGTCGACGACGTAGATCTCCTCGTTCTCCTTGGCCCCCTTGCTGCTGGTGCTGACGCCCTGCGAGTGCAGCGCCTCCGGCGCCATGCCGCGCCGGACCGTGGCCCGGTAGGACGCCGCGCTCTTCCGGCCCTGCAACGTCAGCCCTTCCTGCCCCTTCACGGAGAACGTCCACGCGCTTTCCACCGCCATCGCCTTCTCGGCGAGGTCGAGGAAGTCCTCCGGCGACTCGGGCACGGAAGCGACGGAAGGCTTCGGCGACTCCTTCGTCTCCGAGCTTCCCGGGCTCTTCGAGCTCTTCGACACAGCCGACTCCGACTGCCCGTCCTCGGCGCCGCAAGCGGCGAGCGAGAGCGACAGAGGGAGAAGCAACACAGCACACCTGAAACGAATTCGCACGTACCCATTCCTTCGTCACGACCACCGAGCCTGCACGGCGGGCGGACTGTACAGCAGCATTCACCCTGCGATCACACCAACGGACATTCCTTCCGAATCGGCCCGGATGACCACGGGGGGCTCACCAGGGGACGTGCGGTCGCCACCCGGCAGCTCGCACCACACCGTCTTGGTGCCGGGGCCCTGCGCCACGCCCCAGCGCAGCGCCAGGGCATCGAGCAGGGCAAGGCCGCGGCCGGTCTCGTCGTCGCCGGACGCCCTGCACAGGACGGGCAGGGCCCGGGGGTCGGGGTCGGTGACCTCCAAGCGCGTACGGCCCCGGTCGCACGAGGCGCGGAACGTTACGGGGACGCCCTCGCCGAGGTGGCGGATGACGTTGGTGATCAGCTCGGTGGCACACAGCTGGAGGTCGTCACAGGGGCCGCCCAGGTACGCGCGCAGAGCGCGGCGCACCTCGGGCACGGCCTCGGGGGTGGCGAGAAGCTCCAGGATCAGCGGTTGCCACATCACGCGACTCCCTTGCGCAGCACGGCGACCAGAGCGCGCGCGGTGGGCAGGTTGCAGTTGCCCAGCGTGATGAGCGGCGGAGTGCGGTAGCAGGCGGCGAAGGTCGGCAGGTCGATGCCGAGGGAGGGGAGCGTGATGCCGTGGGCGGCGAGGGCGGCCCGCAGGTCGTTCACGCAGTCCTGCACATCGTCGTCCGTACCGGTGCCGTCGTGGGGGTGGTCGTTCATGGGGAGTGTCACACCTTCCAGTGCGCTCTGTGACGAATCACTCACACTCTGACGCGACACGGCCTACCGTGAAAGAGCTTCGGGCTCCCGGCCGTGAACTGCGCGTATGCCCTTGCACGTTGGCATCGGCGCGGGAATCCCCGGGACTCGGGCGGACACGCCGTGAAACGGGCGGCAACGACACCAAGGGCGGTGAACGATGGGACAGCGCAAGGACATCGACGGGTCGGCAAGCGTCCCCACCTTCTACGGCAAGGAGTTGCGCTGGAAACGGGAGGAGGCCGGGCTGACCCTCCAGCAACTGGTGGAGGGCAGCTTCTACGGCCCGAGCCACCTCAGCGAGATCGAACGCGGACAGCGCCGCATGCCGGCCGAACTGGCCGAGCACGTGGACCGGGCGCTGGGTACCGACGGTTTCTTCCAGCGCCGCTGCGAGGACGTACGAAAGGCGAAGAGGCGCGGCCACGCCAGCTACTTCGAGCGCGTGCTGGAGGCGGAGAAGCACGCGGAGACCATCGAGGAGTGGTGCCCGACTCTGATTCCCGGTCTGCTGCAGACGGACGTGTACGCACGGGCGGTGGTGCGGGCGACGCACCCGCTGGCGCCCGATGACGAGGTGGAGGAAAAGGTCACCGCCCGGCTGGCGCGTGCTCGCCTCTTCGAGGACGACCACAAAACCCCGATGTACTGGGCGATCCTGTCCGAGTCGTTGCTCACCCAGCCGGTGCTCCCGCCGGAACAGGCGGCCGAACAGCTGGAGCGGATCGCGGCGCTGGCAACGCGCCGCCGGATCGTTCCCCAGATCCTTCCGTGGAACTGCGGGCCGCATCCCTTCATGCTGGGCACGGCCAAGATCATGACCTTCCCCGACGCCCCGCCCCTGGTCTACACGGAGGCACTGCACAGCGGTGACACCATCGATGATCCGGCCCTCGTAAAGGAGTACCGCAGGTCGTACGATCTGCTCAGGGCCGCCGCACTGCCGCCGGAGGCGTCCCTCGCCCTGATCGAGCAAGCGGCTGAGGATGACCGAAATGGCAAGCAACGGGATTGACTTGAGCACGGCCGTCTGGCGCAAGAGCAGCCACAGCAACGGCAGCGGTGGGGACTGCGTGGAGGTCGCCGAGGCCTTCCCCGGCGCCGCCCGCTGGCGCAAGAGCAGCTACAGCAACGGCACCGGCGGGGACTGCGTGGAGGTCGCCGACGGCCTCGCCGGCATCGTCCCCGTCCGCGACTCCAAGCTCGCCCACGGCCCGGTCCTCACGGTCACGGCCCCCGCCTGGACGTCGTTCGTCACGTCCCTCAAAAGCACGCCCGGCCGCCGATCTGCGTAAGACCAGCTCGAAACGCCCCGCCTCCGGGAATCCGTACCCATGTCCACCCCTGGTCATGGGTACGGTCTCAGGAGTTCCCGCAGGATTCGGGGGAGGGCCTGCCGTGCATCTGGCGAAGCCCTACCAGCGAGCTACTCGCTGAATACGACCATGTGCCGGGAAGGCTGTTACGCATCGGAGAGCGCCCCTCGGGTTGGTGTGGTCACGAACGTGCTTGTTTCCGTCGGCGGGTTCACGAAGGTCGTCGCGTCGACGACCCGGAACGTCCTCCGATAGCGGATGGCTGTGCGTACGCAGATCTGCGTACGCCATGGGCGTTCGATCGCGCTCTGCGCCGTAGAGGATCACGGATGGACGAGTACTCGGCGATATCCGCCCCGGCAGTATGATCCTGGGTATGCAACGCAGAGCCACGCTGTTGGCAAGCATGCGATCCCTGGCGCCGACCGGAACGGCGCGGCTATGAACGCGGCAGGCACGTCCTCGCTCGGCAACGCTCCGATCAAAGTTCTGCTCGCCGATGACGAGCGTCTCGTGCGATCCGGGTTCAAGGTACTGATCGACGTCGAGGACGACATCGAAGTGGTCGGGGAGGCCACCGACGGTGCCGAGGCCGTCGAGCGGGCCCGTACGACCCGCCCCGACGTTGTGCTCATGGACATCCGGATGCCGAAGCTCGACGGGATCCAGGCAACCAGCCAGATCGTCAAGACGCATGGGCTTCAGCATGTCCGGGTCCTGATCCTCACCACCTACGAGACCGACTCGTACGTCTTCGAAGCACTGCAGGCCGGCGCAAGCGGCTTCATGCTCAAGGACGCGGGACCGGCCGAACTCCTCCATGCCATCCGGGTCGTCGCCGCCGGAGACGCGTTGCTCGCCCCGCGGATCACCCGCCGCCTGATCGCCCAGTTCACCGCGCAACGGGTCGCCACGCAGGCCGGCGAGGACCGGCTGGCGGTCCTGACCCAGCGCGAACGTGAAGTGCTGGCTCTGGTGGGACAGGGCCTGAGCAACGACGAGATCGGCACTGGGCTGTGCCTGAGCCCGGCCACCGCGCGCACCCACGTCAGCCACGCGATGGTGAAACTGGGTGCGCGGGACCGCGCACAACTGGTCGTCATCGCCTATCGGACAGGGCTCGTCAGCCCTTAGCTTGACTCTGTCGGGGATCTTGGAGTTTCCCGGTGCGGCAGTGTGATCAGGGGGCATGCTCGGGACTGTTTCGAAGGTCGATGCAGTTATCGAGGTGTCCGTTGTCGCTCCGTCCTCGTTCCGGTGAGCAGATTCCGTCTCTAACTGTGCGGATTGCGGGCGAGTAACCCGGGTGGTACGACGGCGATGTGGGTGAGAGACCAGTTGGACGGGCTGTGGTGCGACGAGGACTTCGCCGGCTGGTACCCGCGCGACGGGCGTCCGGGCCTCTCGCCCGCGCAGTTGGCCACCGTCTGTGTGCTGCAGTTTCTGCTCGACTAATCGGACCGGCAGGCGGCCGAGGCGGTGCGCTGTCGCATCGACTTCAAATACGCGCTGGCCATGGAGTTGGACGATCCCGGATTCCACCACAGCGTGCTGGCCGTCACTCCCGTCCGGCCGGCGTCGTCGTACGCCGCGTCATGCCTCGCCGTCATACGTGCAGGGCAGCGCCGCTGTCCCCGTCGAGGTCGTGCATCGCGCCGTGCCCGGCCTGGTCGGACACACCGGATACGCGAAGGACCTCGGCCGCATCACGCGGATACGCCAGCTTCCGCAGCGGAATGGCGACGCGGTGAACGGGGCGGACGCGGCCTATGCTCTGACCGTCAACATCAGCGCGGCAGAAGGCCGTTATGGCCTCACCGCGCACTCGGCCGACCGCCGCCACAAGGAGAGATCCTGCATGACCGGGAACGAGAGCAAGGGCGCCCTGGCGAGCGTCCGCTACATCGTCGACGACGTCCAGGCCGCGATCGACTTCTACACCACTCACCTCGACTTCACCGTGCTCAACGCATTTCCGCCCGCATTCGCCGATGTCGTACGAGGGCCGCTGCGGCTGTTGCTCTCCGGCCCGCCCAGCTCGGGAGCGCACGCCACGCCCGCGGACGTCGCCTGCAGCGGGCGCAACCGCATCCACCTCGTCGTCGACGACCTCGAGGCCGAGCGGGATCGGCTGCAGAAGGCCGGCGTGGTGTTCCGCAGCGACATCGTCTCGGGGCCGGGCGGACGCCAACTGCTGCTGGCCGACCCCGCGGGCAACCTCGTCGAGCTGTTCACTCCGGCAATCCGCCGCTGAGCCCAGGGCGAGGGAACGCGCCGCCGGCGGCGAGGACATCGAGCCGTACCGACGCGGGGAGGTCTGCGCGTCATGGCTCGCGATCACGTGCCGGTGGGGCCCGGGCCCCGCCCGGTCAGGCGGTGCGGCGTGAACGGGCCAGCGCCAGGCCGCCGATGGCCATGCTGACCAGCGCGAGCACCACCGCGACGATGCCCCCGCCCTGCCCGTTGCCGGTGCCGACGTCCGCGTCGGAGCCGGCCAGTGCGACGGCGCCGACGACGGCGCCGACCAGTCCGAGCGCCACGGCGGCGAAGGCCCTGCCCGGTCCCTGCCCGCTGCCGGCGCGACCGGCGGAGCGCAGCGCCAGCACGCCGTCGACCACGCCGGCCAGCGCCAGCAGCAGGGCCACCCCGGACACGGCCCGGCCGGAGCCGCCGCTGTCCTCCTCGGCGATCGAGACCTGTGCGGCTGCCGGTGCGGCAAGTGCCAGCACCCCGAGCAGGGCTGCCGGTGCGGCGGTGAGCAAGCGACGAACGGACATGGAGTTCCTTTCACATGCTTGATGCGTATCTGAGAAAGCGCAGGTGGGCCAGCCTGGATCCACCGTGACGGTGGATCCAGGCTGAAGGAGGGTCAGACCTTGACCCCTCCCTCGACCTCAGCCGGGGGTGCCGGGACCGTCTTCGGTGCCCAGCGTCCGGGCATCCACCAGTTGGCCTTGCCGAACAGTTCCATCACCGCGGGCATCAGAACCATCCGCACGATGGTGGCGTCGATGAACACGGCGATGGCCATGCCCACGGCCCCCTGCTTGACTGCGACGTCGGGCCCGAGCACGGAGGTCATGAAGACGGCGATCATGATGGCGGCCGCGGCCGTGATGACCCTGGCGGTCCGTGCCAGCCCGCGGGTGACGGACAGCCGGGTGTCGCCGGTTCGCTCGTACTCCTCACGGATCCGCGAGATCAGGAATACCTGGTAGTCCATCGACAGGCCGAACAGGACCGGGAACATCGTCATCGGCACCCAGCTCGTGACCGGCATCTCGGTGGGGAAGCCGAAGGCCGTGCCGAGCCATCCCCACTGCACGATCGCGACCACCACACCGAAGGCGGCGCCGATCGAGAGCGCGTTCATCACCGCGGCCTGCAGGGCGATCGTGACCGACCGGACCAACGCGAGCATCAGCACCATGGACAGCGCGATGACGACCCCGATCATCAGCGGCAGACGTTCGGCGGAGTCCTCGGAGACATCGATGACGCTGGCGTTCGGTCCGCCGATGAGGACCGTTTCACCACCGGGCGTCTCGGGCAGCACATCGTCGCGGAGCTTGTGCACCAGGTCCGCGGTCGCTTCGTCCTGGTATCCGGTCGTGGGGAAGGCCGTGAAGGTGGCGGCCTGCCCGTCCTTGCTGACCTGGGGCGGCGTGGCCTGGGCAATGCCCTCGGTCTTGCTGACCGCTGCGACAACGGGACTCAGATCGGCGTCCGCGGAGTCGACCTCGGTGGCGAAGATCAGGGGTGCTCCGAAGCCCGGACCGAAGCCCTCGGAGAGGATCTTGTACGAGATGTAGCTGCTCCGGTCGCGGGGCTGGACACTGGCGTCGGGCTGGCTCAGCCGCATATCCAACATGGGGGCGGCCAGCACCAGCAGGAACCCGCCGGCCAGGATCGCAGCAATCAGCGGCCTGCGCTGCACCACGCCGGCCCAACGCTCGGCGGGGGTACGGCGCTGGGACTGGGCATCGACCGGCTGGTTCCGGCGGGACGCGCGACGAGGCAGGCGCAGCGAGTTGATCTTGTAGCCGGTGAACCCCAGGAGCGCCGGCAGCAGGGTCATCGCGGCGATCATCGTCATCAGCACCGCGATGGACGTGGCGATGGCTACCCCGGTCATCAGCCGCTGTCCCATGACGATCAGGCCCAGCAACGCGATCACGACGGTCAGGCCGGCGAACAGCACCGCGCGACCGGCGGTGGTGATGGCCGCGACGGTTGCGGTCTCGGGGTCATCGCCGTCCCGCAGGCCGTCCTTGTAGCGGGTCACGATGAACAGGGCGTAGTCGATGCCCACACCGAGCCCGATCATCGCGCCGAAGATCACAGTGAAGCCCGGCGCGGGGACCACGTGCCCCACCAGCTTGATCAGCGCGAGGCCGGCCGCGAGTGCCAGCAGGGCGGTCAAGATCGGCAGGCCCATCGCCACCAGCGACCCGAAGGCGATGAACAAGATCACCGCTGCCGCCAGGAGGCCCACACTTTCGGCCGGACCCTGCTTGGGGGTCTCGGCCTTTTCCGCCATGTACCCGCCGAGCCCGAGGGTGACGCTGTCGTCGGAGGCATCCTTGACCACGTCCACCAAGGGCTTGACGTCGCTCTTGTCCACCTCCTTGTCGGTCAGCGGGATGGTCATACGGGCGATACGACGATCCTTCGTCACCAGGTTCGCGTCCTGGTACGGCGAGACCACCGGCCCGGTGATGGACGAGTCGGAGATGTCGGCGACGACCTTCTCGATCTTCTGCCGGGCGGCAGGGTCATCAATTCCCTTGTCCGCCTTGATCGCGAGGGTCAGCGTGTCCCCTGACCGTTCGGGAAAGTGCTTCTGAATCAGCTCCTGCGCCTTGGCCGACCCGGAGTCTCCGCCGGAAAAGTTGTCGTCGGAGGCGGCGCCGAAGTTGAAGCCGACGAACGCCACGACGATCACACCGACGATCCAGGTCAGGAGGACCAGGCGGCGGCGGCGGAAACAGAAGCGACCCAGTCCCGCCAGAGCTCCATCCGTACGTGGAGACTCGGTTGTCATCATCTGCTCCTCAGTGGTTGAGCCTTGCGGCATGGCTCGCTTCTCGATATGGGGAGGTTGATCGGTCACAACGGCGATCGTCCCGCAGGCGAGGCGGCCCCGGCCTCTGACGACGGATGGTGATGCCTACGCAATCGGGCGTAACCCGCTGTGCCCCGCTGCGCCTCTCGACGTAGCAAGTCGCGCGTCTGAGCGGAGCGTTGTCCGTGGACCCGAACAGTAGGATCACGGTATGAAACTCCGCCCCGGGTCGTTCTCGCTGCGGGTGCTGACCCAAGACGTCCTGCTCGCGCTCTTCGTCACCGTGATGCAGGTGCAGGGAACGGTCGCCCTCGCCGCCGCCAGGGCGACAGAACAGCGTTCGCTCGCCGACTTCGGATACCTCGGATACGCGCTGCTGGTGGTGGGTGGCCTGGTCGTGGCCGTCCGCCGCGTGTGGCCCGTTCTGGTGTTCGTCACCGCCGCAGTCGCCAGCTTGGTGTATTACGCCCTCGAGTTCCCCGACGGCTACGGCTGGCTCGGACTCATGGTCGCCCTGTACACCGTCGCCGCCTTCGGTGACGGGCGCCGGTCATTGGCGATCGCCGGCGTGGGCACCGTGATCCTGGCCAGCGTGTGGCTGTTCGCATCGGCCGACGTAGAGCCGCGCGAGGCCATCGGCTGGGTGTTCTTCCGCATCGGTGTGACGGTCATGAGCACGACTCTCGGCGAGTCCGTCCGGTCCCGGCGGGTCATCGCTGCCGACGCTCAAGAGCGTGCGGAACTGGCGGAACGGACCCGCGAGGAAGAAGCACGCGCGCGGGTCGATGCCGAGCGGCTCCGGATCGCGCGCGAAGTCCACGACACTGTCGCTCACGCCATAGCGATCATCAACGTACAGTCCGGGGTCACCGCACACGTGCTCGACAAGCGACCGGAACAGGCACGCGAAGCGTTGCAGACCATCGAGCAGACAAGTGCCCGGACGCTCCAGGAGATGCGAGCCATCCTCGGCGTTCTCCGTGGCGACAACGACGACCCCGTGCCGCACGCCAGCCTGGAACAGATCGACGACCTCACCGCCGAGGCACGCGCCGCCGGACTGGACGTCACGCTCGAAGTGGACTCGCCCGCAGCGCCGTTGCCGAGCGCGGTGGACAGTGCCGCCTACCGGATTCTCCAGGAGTCGATCACCAACATCATCCGGCACACCGGCCCGACTCAGGTGACGGTCGTGGTGAACCCGGGGATCGACCATCTGGAGATCCGCGTCACCGACCAGGGCCGCGCCGGTCCCCATAGCGTCCCCGCGCGTCGGCCGTCCGGCAACGGCACGGGCACAGGCAAGCGGGACAAGCCCGGCCGCGGGATCCTGGGCATGCGCGAACGCTGTCAACTGCTCGGCGGAGATTTCAACGCAGAGCCGACTCCGGGCGGGGGATTCGAGGTCACGGCACGGCTGCCCCTCATACCGACCGGTTCACTCCTTTGAACGCAGCGTCCCGCAGCCGTCCCAGGCAATTCACCGGACGGCAGTGAGAGTGCCCTGGAAAGCGATGAAGCTTTCCAGGGCACATTATTGCCAACGGACATCATGGCGAGCAATACCCGCCCCAGCTCCAACGTGCCGAATACCCGTACGTGGCACGCGTGTTGCCGTCGTCCTTGGTGATCGCCTCCACATCACCCTTGGGGTGGTAGAGGTACTGCGAATACTCCTTCGTGCCCGTGTCGGAATGCTTGATCTGGGTCAGCTTCTGACCCCACGGCGAGTACTGGTAGGACTTGGTCGCCTTGCCGGCGACCTCCTCCCGCAGCACCTTGTCCTCCATGCCCAGGTAGGTGAAGACCGTGGTCTTCCCACCCGTGCCCGACGTGGTCTCGGACACCGTGCGGTCAAAGGCGTCGTACACGTACGACGTCGACTTCGCCGAAGTCCCCGTGCCTGCCGTGCTCTTCGCGATCCGGTCGAACCCGTCGTAGGTGTTCTTCTGCTGGACCGAGCCGTTGGAGGACACCGTGTCCAGGCGGCCCAGCGGGTCGTAGTTGTACGTCGAGGCGACACCGCCCGCAGATGTCTTCAGCAGACGATTGCGGTCGTACGTCGACGTGGACGTGACCCCGCCCACCGTCTGCTCGACGATGTTGGAGTTGCCGTCGTAGCCGTACGTCTCCGTGCCCGCCGCATCACCGGTCTTGGTGACCTTGGCGATCCGGTCCTGCGGGTCGTAGTCGAACGTCGAGACCGTGTCGAGGTAGTCCGCCGCGTTGTCGGCGTTCATCACCTTCGACGTGTCCTTGGAACGGTTCCCGTTCGGGTCGTACTCCAGGTCGTGCGAGGCGACGACCGCTCCGCCGCTCTTCTTCTCGGTCTGCGACTTCACCGCGCCGTTGAGCCAGTACCCGTAGTCGACGGTGTTGCCGTTCGGCTTCGTCTGCTTCAGCGGCTGGCCGCGGTCGGTGTAGGTGAAGGTGGTGATCTGCTGGTTGCCCGCCGTCGGCGAGTCCGCGTTCGTGATCCTGTCGACCAGGTCGCGGATGTCGTACTCGGACTTCGACCACGTCAGATCGTGGGTCGTCGTGACCGGGTTCCCGTTGGCGTCATAGGTCAGCCCGGTCGTGTTCTTGACTGTGCTGCCCAGCTTCTCCTCGACCTTGGCGAGCTGGTTCAGCTCGTCGTAGGTCATCGCGTACGCGTCGGCCCTGGCACCGGGGGCAAGGTCCTTGACCTCGGACAGCAGGCCGTTGACGTCGTAGCGGTAGGTGAAGTCCTTCTTCTCGTTGTCGGTCTCGCCCGTGTTGGCGCGGACGAGCTTGATGCCGTCGGCGACGACCGTGCCGGCGGCCAGGTCGGACAGGGTGATCTTCTGGGTGCCCGACTCGGTGAAGGTGTACGAACCCAGCGACACCCACTCACCGGACCGGGTGGTCTGGTCGACGGGTTTGGTGACCTCGCCCGAGGCGTGGGTGATCTCGAACGGGGCGTTGGTCGCCGCACCGGTCACGTCGCCGTGCCGGGTGAAGACCTCGTACGTACCGTCCTGCGGGATGTTCAGCTGCCAGGTGAAGGACGAGGTGCCGGTGCCCTTGGGGTGTACGCGTAGTCGTTGACGGCTGCGCCGCCGGTCGTGGTGCCCTTGGGCCGCTCGCCGACCGCGGTGATGCCCGCGTCGCCGTCATCAAGCTGCACCGTGCCGGCCGACTGCTCGCCCAGCAGCGCGCGGGTCTTCCCCCAGGTGGCGGCTGGGGCGAGGTCCTGCCCCGTAGCGGGGCTGGAAACTCCCCTGTCCCGCGCTCTCCGAAGAGAGCACGGGACAGGTCATAACGTCTCAAAGATCGGCTCGAGCTTGCCGACTGCCCGCTTTGACGGCTCTGATCAGGGTCCTGACACAGAAACCGATACAGATCCGGCCGTCACGCGATCACGCCTCTCCATCGAGGATCTTGGCGGCTTCCGACGGGTCCATCAGGTTCGACCACACCTGTTCACCGCTGGCGAGCGGCCGGTCCGGCATCTCCATCTCGGGTCCCCACGCAGCCCGGTCACATCCGGGGACCGACTCCAGGATGGTGGCGGTCACCTCGTCGGGTACAGAGCCGATGATGCGGATGGCCACATAGGTCTCGTGGTCTTCAAGCGCCCGGACCTGGACGCCCAGTGCCGCGCCGTCCAGCAGCGCGGCGTGCTCGCGTCCATCCCCCAGGGAGGCCCGTACCAGGTCGTGTACGGCAGAGGCGACCCTGCGTTCCAGACGTGCTCCGGCCTCCAGTTCGTATCGCTGCCAGTCGTCTTCGGTCGGCAGCAGGGGCGCGGTATGGGTCGCGGTTGCCAGCGGCTGGATATGCGTGGCGTTGTACTGGGCGCGAGCAGCCTGTGCATCGATGGCCAGTGCGGCGTAGAAGTCGCTTCTACTGCCGTCCTCGCGTCGGCCGGCGGCCAGACCGGGACCGGAGAGTCGTGACAAGTCCAAGCCGCGGCCCGCCACCTGCCGATCTTGACCTTGAACAGCACCTGGTCGTCGATGGACCGGATGCGTTCGTGCGGGGTCTCGCCATCGGCGAACTGCTCGTTGCTCTTGGTCAGGAGCGGATGATCGATCCCCTCCAGGGGATCGGGGAGAGGCGGGACGGAGAGATTCAGGTCCTCGCGCAGCACGCGCAGGGTCGGTCGAGTAAGGCCCATCAGCAGGGGTCACCTTAAATGGCGCGAATGTGCAGGTCAGTCGTTCTCGCGGACGCCGCCGAGTTCTTCGATCCGTTCCCTGCTGACACCGGTGAGCAGCGAGACACGGGCAGCCCGGGTGCCGTCGAGCTCACTGAGCAGGCCATGCATCCGGGCCTGCATGTCCTCACGACGTGCGTCCAGGTAGAACGCCACCGCAGCTTCGACCAGATCCTTCTTGGTCATGCCGAGGAAATTCGCACCACTGGTGATCAGCTTGTCCCCGGCCGGGGACACCTTGATCGGAACCTGCCGGGGCGCACTCGGCGTCCCGGACGCACCCGCTGCCTGCGTCATAGCCGTCACCTTCCGTGCTTCATGGAAACGTAAGACCACGGTACCTCTGGTACCTCATTGCGGGAAATACCGTTCCTGCGTCGGCCGCTACCTGGATGCCGTACCGCACCTGCGCCGTCAGGCCGCGCCATCCACATCGCTCTCGCACGGCAGTTCCGCCTCGCCGTGGTGTCGACGGACTTCCAGGAACTGCCTGAGCGGTAGGCGGTGGGCGCGGCGGAGATCTCCGCCTCCACCCGGCCGTCCGACATCTGCCAGAACCGGGAGTGCGCGGTGCGCTTCCCGGACAGTTCCTTGACCCGGGTGGCCTTGGGCTCGTTCTTGCCATTGGGCAGCTTCTGACGGCTGGGGATCTCCAGCTTGCCGCCGACCGGAGGCTTGTCCGGTTCCTTCTCTTCGTCGTCGCGGAACCGGTGACGTACGGCGTCCTCGACACCGAGGAGAAGCCGGCGCCGCGCGCCGTCCCGACCGCCGATGTCACCTATGAGGTCACCGGCGACGGCACCGCCGACATCTCGTACGTCCGGCATGGCGGCAACCACGGCTCGGTCACGGTCCAGAACGTCCGGCTGCCCTGGCGCGCCACCGTCCCCGTACCGCTGGGGAGGGAGCCCCTGGTCAGCGTCGTCCTCGACGCGAAGGGCGGCGCCGGGACCTGCGCCGTGGCCATCCGCGGCCGGCACGTCCAGTCCACTCTGGCCACGGGTGCCTATGGGCGGGCCACTTGCAGCGGCGAACTCCCCGCGCCCGGGTGAGCCCCGCACCAGTCCCGCCCTTCTGTAATGCGCGTCACTCCTGGGGAATTCGGCGTGACGTTTGAACCCCGGGCTTCGCTGGGTATCCCGGGCCGCCCGTGCGACGGGTGGGGCCCGATGAACGTCTGGGTACTTGAACTCTCTTGAGAGGTGGGGCATTTGAGCCCGCGCAGTTCGCATGCGTACAGACCGATGAGCCTGAAGCGCCGCGCCTGGCTGACCGTCGGTGCCGTGGTGCTCGGCGGGGCGGGAGTGGTGACGGTCGCCATCGCCAACCCGTCCGACGGGCCGGCCGGTCCCCAGGGGCCGGAGCAGCGTCCGGCGAAGCTGCGGTCACTCGCGCTGGGCGGGGGAACGGCCACCGAACGGACGCTGCCGACCACGAGCACCGCGCCGTTCTCGCTGGTGGGCATCGGCTGGGACGGGGCGACGAACGTGAACGGCGCCGCGCAGGTGCGGACCCGGGACGTCGAGACCGGGAAGTGGTCGCCCTGGCGGGAGTTGGAGTTGTCCGCCGACGGACCGGACGGGCCCGAGAAGGCCGGTGCCCGGCAGGCCACCGAGCCGTTGTGGGTCGGCGCCTCGAACGCCGTGCAGGTGAAGGTGAACTCGGGCAGGGCGCTGCCGAAGGGGCTCGAGCTCCACATGGTGGACCCGGGCGTCAGCAAGGCCGAGTCCCGTAACCCGGCGGCCGCCACAGCCGCTCCGGAGTCCATGGACAACGCCGCGTTCGTCGCGGAGGAGACCGCGAGTCCGTCGGCGACGAGCACGACCGATACGCCGACCGATACGCCGACGGGTACGCCCACGGAGCCGGCCGCCCCGACCGGCACCGCGACGGCCACGGACACCGCGACGCCGACCGCCACCGCCACTTCCTCCGCCTCCGAGACGGCCACCGCTTCGCCCACTCCGGAGCCGACGGCGACCGTTCCCACCGCGCCGCCGTCGACTGTCAACCGGCCGCCGATCATCGGCCGCGCCCAGTGGGGCGCCGACGAGTCGCTGGTCGAGGACGCACCGGAGTACATCGACAAGGTGCAGGCGGTCTACATCCACCACACCGTCGACACGAACAACTACAGTTGCGCCGATTCGGCCGCCATGGTCCGCGCGATCATGACGTACCACGTGAAGACCGAGGGCTGGAACGACCTCGGCTACAACTTCCTGGTCGACAAGTGCGGCCAGATCTTCGAGGGCCGCGGCGGCGGTGCCGACCTCCCGGTCAAGGGCGCCCACACCTACGGCTTCAACTCGTACTCGACCGGCATCTCGCTGCTCGGCAACTTCGAAACCGGCAAGCCGACCCAGGCCGCCCTGCAGTCCGCTGCCCGGGTCGTCGCCTGGAAGCTCGGCCAGTACGGCGTCAGCCCCACCGCCAAGGTGACGTTGACCCGTCTCGTCGCCGACGCGGACGGCAACACCGAGCCCGCCGGTGACGTCACGTTCAACACCATCGCCGGACACCGCGACGGGTTCGCCACGGTGTGCCCGGGCGCCAACCTGTACGCCAAGCTCGGCGCGATCCGCACGTACGCGACCAACGGCACCCGCAACGCCGCGATCCCGACCACCGACTTCAACCGGGACGGCGTCACCGACCTGGTCGCCGGTCTCCCGAAGACGGCGAGCAGCGCGGGCAGCGTCACCGTGCTGCCCGGCACCAAGGACGGCCCGAGTTCGGCCGCGAAGCGCAAGCTGGACCAGAACAGCGCGGGCGTGCCCGGCGGCTCCGAGGCGGGTGACCTGTTCGGTTCGTCCAACGCCTGGGGCGACGTGAACGGCGACGGGTACGCGGACCTGGTCATCGGTGGGCCCGGCGAGGACCTCACGCAGGCCGACAACGGCACGGTCGTCGTGATGTACGGCCCGGGCCTCACGACCGGCAGGAGCTACTCGGTCACCGCGTCCGGCCGGATCGGCGGCGAGAAGCTCGGTACGACGGTCACCTCGGGCGACTTCAACGCCGACGGCAAGGCCGACATCTTCTCCGTCGCACCGGGCAAGCCGGGTCGCTGGTGGGCCTGGGACGGCAAGACCGGCGCGGCCAGGTCCGGTTACCTGAACGCCGCCGCGTACACCGCCGCCGTGAGTTACGCGGCCGCGGTCACCGGCGACTTCAACAAGGACGGCTACGCGGACGCCGCCGTCAACTACCGCGACCCGAGCGGCATCGGACGCCTGCTGTGGCTGAAGGGTTCCACCACCGGACTGCAGCGGGTCGGCATCCTCGACGCCCGCGGCGGACGCTCGCTGGCAGCCGGTGACCTCAACGGCGACGGTGCCACCGACCTGGCAGTCGGCCAGCCGTCCGCCACCGAGTCCGGACACACCGCCAAGGGCGGCGCGGTCACGGCCGTGTTCGGCTCGGCCACCGGTCTGACCTCGACCGGCCGCAAGACGATCCATCAGGACACCACCGGTGTACCGGGCGGCGGCGAGACCGGCGACGACATGGGAGCGTCCGTCTCCATCGGCGACGTCGATCTCGACGGGTACGGCGACATCCTCACCGGCGCACCGGGCGAGGACCTCACCCGCGACGGCGTGAACCGGAGCAACGCCGGCCAGGTCTTCCTGATCCGCGGCTCCGCCACCGGCCCCACCGGCACCGGCGCCGTCGGATACAGCCAGGACACCACGGGCATCCCCGGCGCCACCGAGTCCAACGACCGGCTCGGCTCATCCGTGTCGCTGACGGACCTCTCCGGCTACAGCCGGGCGGACATCGCGATCGGCGCGGACGGCGAGGACGCCGACAACGGCACGATCCTGCAGATCGACAACACCAGCACCTCGGGTATCAGGCCGGACACCGGCCTGTACTACGGGGTGGCGGCGCTCGGTTCGCCCACCGGGATCCGGATCGGGCTGACCCTGGCCCCGTAGCACTCGGGCCGCCTGCCTCCTCCGCACACGGACCGGAGCCCCTCGGCCTGACCCGGGGGGCTCCTCCCTTGTGCGGAGCCCCTCGGGTCAGGCCCGGTCGCGGGCCTGGCGCGACACCACCGCGCGCAGCACCCGGCGGCCCTCGCTCGACAGGTCGACCACCCGGCGCAGGGCGGCACCGCTGCCCGCCGTGTCCGTGGTCTCCGCGAGGGTTTCCAGGATCTGGATCTGACGGCGCAGTTCACCGGTGACCAGGGGGCCGCCGCTCTCCGGGTCGCCCGTACGCCGGCGCCGCAGCAGGTCCGTATCGTCAGCGGTCGTGTCACCGCCCGGCATGTCGAACTGCTGGTGGATCTCCAGCGCGGCAAGCGAGCAGGCGTGCGCCCACTCCCGCAGTCCGGGCGCCGCCCGGTCCACGGGGGCCTCTGTCAGCAGCTTCCGGATCCGCGGCGCCGCCCCGTCCGTATCGGCGGCGTCCAGCACCGCGCGCACCTGCGCGAAGCGTTCCGGCCACACGGAGCCGTCCGCGCACCCCGCCCAGAGCGGGCGCAGCGGATCCGGATCGGCCCCGTCGGCGGGCTGTGGCAGGCAGCGGTCGAGGCAGGCGACCGCGCTCGCGGCGAGCCCCCGTTCATCGGCGGCGGCGATCAGTTCCAGCAGGCTCATCGGCGTCTCCCGTCGGCCGTTTCCCCGTGCGTGCGTGCACGGGGACACGGCACTTCCCGTTACCGCGTTCAGCGCCGGATGGCTCAAAAGCGTCACCAGGGAGGCCGAATAGCATCGCTCGGCGGGCGCGTCCCGCTACCCCTGGACGCCCAGCGGATACACGCCGAGGGCCGCCCGCTCCCCCTGCATCCGGGTCAGCTTGCGTACGAAATGGATCGCGAGCCCCGCGGCCACGATGTCGAGGGCGTCGGACGCCATCACCAGCCCCACCGCGTCGATGATCTCCTGCGTCTCCTCCGCCCCCGCGTACTGCCGGGACGTGACCCAGGAGAAGGCCAGCGAGCAGACCCACGTTCCCCACCACAGATTCATCGTGGTGGCCGGGACCGTGCGCCAGCTGCCGTCGGGGTTGGTCTGGGCGCTCGCCGTCCAGATGCCGCCCGCGATCCGGCGCGGCAGGACGAGGTTGGCGACCGGGACGAACCAGGCGCCGACCGCCCAGCCGGGCGACATCGGCTGCACGCTCGGGTCGAACACCTCGGCGTTCATCCGCACGCGCCGGAACCAGATGATGAAGACGATGCCGGTGGCCAGGGTCATGACACCCTGCAGCGCACCGGCGGTCCCGTACAGATTGTCCGCGAGGGTCGCCTCCGCCTCGTCGTACGTGGCGAAGTCGTTGTCCTGCGCAGCCCCGAGCAGGAGGCGGATGTTCAGCCCCGCTGCCACGGCGAGCAGATCCGCCACGGCGACCACCATCAGCAGGACGGCGACCGCCTTCGCGAGCCCGTTCGGCGAGCGCAGGTACTGCTGCGGAGCGACAAAGACCGGGGCCGGCGGCATCGGGGCCGCCGCCCCGGCCGGTCCGGCGCAGAGAAGACAGTGCCCGTCCGCGGTGACCGGCGGTCTGAGACGACAGGTGGAGCACAGCACGATAGGGAACCCCCCGGGATTGTGAGCTCGAAGCGCAAGGAACGCGCGCCCCTCCCCCGGAGCGCGCGGCATGCGAACGTAACCCTTGCCCACCCCCCTGTCCACGGGGAACCCGGTCCGGCCCGCTCAGCCCGCCCCGTCGATCCGCGCGGCCAGCGCCCGGAACTGATCCCAGCTCAGCTCCGGCTTCCGCGGGTCCCACAGTTTCTGGCTGATCGCCCGCAGCGGCAACCGGATGCCCTGCGCCACCTGCGCCGGGGTCTGCGCGTTCGGGAGGTCGCCCCAGACCGCGAACCGGCCGCCGAGGATCTGGCCGGAGTAGCCCGCCGGAACGGGCCGGGTGCCGCGCAGGACGAGCGGGGTCCACTGTTCGTAGATCCGCTTGCCCGTGGGGTAGAGGAAGTTGTTGGGCTGGCCGAGCACGTAATAGAGGAACTCGTCGTTGAGGTTCACCACGCGCCGCCCCTCGCGCAGATACTCCTCCGGCGGCCGGGCACCGTACTCCCTGCCCGTCCAGTACTCGACCTCGATGTCCTTGTCGGCGTGGACGACTCCGTCACGGAAGAAGCCGTCGTTCCACGCCTTGGGCTGCTTGCCGTGCGGGCGCACCACCGCCGCGCGGTCGTTGAGCCAGCCGGTGGCGAGGTCCTTGATACCGGCCCGCGGTCCGTACTTCTGCTGGGCGGCGCGTTGCAGCTGCGGGTACGAGGCGGCCGGATCCCGGGCCATCAGCGCGAGGTATTCGTCGGCGCCGAGATGCCAGTAGCGGCCGCCGAACAGCTCGGTGAACTCGCCGAGGAGTTCGTCGACGAGCTTCGCCGCCCCCGGGTTGGAGATGTCGAGCGATCCGGGCGAGCGGACCCCCGACACGTTGCGCAGCTGGAGGTCGGGGTGGGCCCGCAGGACCGCGCCCAGATGGCCGGGGGAGTCGAGCTCGGGGACGACCTCGATGTGCAGCCGGCTCGCGAGGCCGAGGATCTGCCGCACCTCCGCCTTGGTGAGGTGCTGCGGCGACACCACCTCGGGGTGGGTGTCGGACTGGATCCGGAACGCCTGGTCGTCGGAGAAGTGCAGGCCGAGCTGGTTGAGCTTGAGGTCGGCCAGCTCGCGCAGCCGGTCCTCGATCCAGGCGACGCTGTAGTACTTGCGCGCGATGTCGAGGTTGAGGCCGCGCTGCGGCCGGTCGGGGCGGTCGCGCACCTCGCCCTCGGGCATGGCGCCGTCGGCGCGCACCGACTGTTTCAGGGTGCGGGTTCCGTAGAAGACACCGGCCTGGTCGGGTCCGCTGATCGTGACCCGTCCGTCGTGGGTCCTGAGGGTGTACGACTCCGGGGTGCCCTTGCCCGGGGTGAGGGCCAGCTCCACGTCGCCGGCGCGGGCGGGGACGTCACCCCGGTAATGGATCTTCAGCTCCTGGGCGAGCAGCTGCCCCTCGTCCGCGAGCGTCCCGCTGCCGGCAGCGATGACGACCCCGGCGGCCGGGCCGGGCCGCCAGCCGGGGCCGCGGGCGGCGATGTGTTCGCGTACGGCGGGGATGGTGCGGGGCGGGGTGGAGAGCGGGTAGCTCCGGGTCGGCGAGGGGGCGGCCGAGGAGCCCGAGGGGGTGCGGGACCCCGACTCCCCCGCGGGTCCGTTGTCGGAACTTTCCGGCCAGACGACGACAGCGATCGTCGCGGCGGCCGCCGCGGTGAGGACCGCACCGGCCACGAGAGCGCCGCGTGAGGGCGACATCGGTCAGAAACCTCCGATATGAGGGGAAAGCAGGGCAGAAGCAAACAGAGCAGAAGTAACCCGAAATAGGGAGTCAGCCGGGCATTCTCCTTGGCTCACGGCCCCTCAGGCGTTCCGAAACTCTCCCGTCCGGGTGAAGTTCGCGTATCCGACGGACGACCGTTGCCCGGTCTCGCTAGCTTTGAGGCACATTCGTCTCTCCCTTCACCCTGCAACACTTCTTCCACTCCGCAACTCTCCCTTCCTTCCGCAACTCTCCCTTCACCCTGCATCCGCCTGGGCTCACCCGTCCCGCCCCACTCCGGACTCCAGGTTCACCGATGCCGCTGATTCGAGGAGCCCCACGCTGTCCAGGTCCAGCGAGTCCCACGCCGGCCCCCCGAGGCGACTGAGGCAACCGGCCACCCGGACGGCCGCACCCGTCCAGAATTCCGGACCGGCGCACGACCGGGCCGGCCACCCGGGCCTCGACCGCTTCAACACCGCGCCGGCCGCCGAGGCCGAGGCCGCCCTGCTGGAGTGCTCCGGCAGCCGCCGCTGGGCCGGGCGGCTGGCCGCCCACCGCCCGTACCCGGACCTCGACGCGCTGCTGGCCGCCGCCGACGAGGCGGGCTACGACCTGTCCCCGGCGGATCTCGCCGAGGCGCTCGCCGCCGAGGTCTCCCCCGGACTGCACCACGCCGCGCCGCACTCCGCCCATCTCGCGCTGCGGGCCGCGCACGCCGCGTACGAGTGCCGCTTCGGCCATGTCTTCGTGATCTGCCTGGACGGCTTCGAGCCCGCCGAACAGCCGGACCAGGTGCTCGCCGGAATCCGGGCCAGACTGGGCCACGACCCCGACCAGGAGCGGGTGGTCACCGCGGAGGAGATGCGGCGACTCGCCCGGGGCCGCATCATCGAGCTGATATCGGGTTCATAACGGAACGGGGCCGGTCAGCGGCGTTCACCGGTCCGCTATAGCCCGTCCGTGGCAGTTTGATTGCCGCTTTGATCACACCAGAGGCCCCGGCGCGAACGAACCGACAAAGCGTCGCTACGATGGCCGGGGCCGGTGGACCGTACCCGGCCGGGTCAGACCGACAGTCAAGCCGGCCGGCCCCAATCCCCGCTCCCGGAGGGTTCTTCCGTGCCGGCTGGAACGCTGTACCGCGGCCGGGAAGGCATGTGGTCCTGGGTGGCTCATCGAGTCACCGGTGTCCTCATTTTCTTCTTCCTGTTCGTACACGTCCTGGACACCGCTCTCGTCCGCGTTTCCCCCGAGGCATACGACGACGTCGTGGCCACGTACAAGACGCCGATCGTCGCGCTCCTCGAATACGGCCTCGTGGCCGCCATTCTCTTCCACGCGCTGAACGGTCTTCGCATCGTCGCCGTGGACTTCTGGGCCAAGGGCCCGCGCTACCAGAAGCAGATGCTCTGGTCCGTCGTGGGCATCTGGATCGTGCTGATGGTCGGGGCCCTGTACCCCGTCCTCGGCCACGCCGTACGCGCAGTCTTCGGGAGCTGAGGCCAATGTCCACCGAGTCCTCCGCCGCGATCGGCTCCGTCGAGGGCGTCACCCTCTACGACGTCGAGAACCCGGCCCCGGTCATCGAGCCGCCGCGCACGCGGACCGGCAAGACCCCCAAGGGTTCGCGCACCAATTTCGAGATGTACGCCTGGCTCTTCATGCGCCTGTCGGGCATCGTCCTGGTCGTCCTGGTCCTGGGCCACCTGCTGATCCAGCTCGTGCTGGACGGCGGCGTCTCCAAGATCGGCTTCGCCTTCGTGGCGGGCCGCTGGGCCTCGCCGTTCTGGCAGCTCTGGGACCTGGCGATGCTGTGGCTGGCCATGCTGCACGGCGCCAACGGCCTCCGTACGGTCATCAACGACTACGCCGAACGGGACAACACCCGCTTCTGGCTGAAGATGCTGCTGTACACCGCCACGGTGTTCACCGTCCTGCTGGGCACGCTGGTGATCTTCACCTTCGACCCGAACATCCGCTAGGCGCCGGGCCAGAGGGACCAGAGGAAATCATGCAGATCCACAAGTACGACACCGTCATCGTCGGCGCCGGCGGCGCCGGTATGCGCGCGGCCATCGAGTCCACGAAGCGCAGCCGTACCGCCGTGCTCACGAAGCTGTACCCGACCCGCTCCCACACGGGCGCCGCGCAGGGCGGCATGGCCGCCGCGCTCGCCAACGTGGAGGAGGACAACTGGGAGTGGCACACCTTCGACACGATCAAGGGCGGCGACTACCTGGTCGACCAGGACGCCGCCGAGATCCTGGCGAAGGAGGCCATCGACTCCGTTCTCGACCTGGAGAAGATGGGCCTGCCGTTCAACCGCACGCCCGAGGGCAAGATCGACCAGCGTCGCTTCGGCGGCCACAGCCGGAACCACGGCGAGGCCCCGGTCCGCCGGTCCTGCTACGCCTCGGACCGCACCGGCCACATGATCCTCCAGACGCTGTACCAGAACTGCGTCAAGGAGGGTGTGGAGTTCTTCAACGAGTTCTACGTCCTGGACCTCCTGCTCCAGGATGTCGACGGAGTCAAGAAGTCCGCCGGCGTCGTCGCGTACGAGCTGGCGACCGGCGAGATCCACGTCTTCCAGGCAAAGTCGGTCATCTTCGCCTCCGGCGGCACCGGCAAGTTCTTCAAGGTGACGTCGAACGCGCACACCCTGACCGGTGACGGCCAGGCCGCCGCCTGGCGCCGCGGCCTGCCGCTGGAGGACATGGAGTTCTTCCAGTTCCACCCGACGGGCATCTGGCGCATGGGCATCCTGCTGACGGAGGGCGCCCGCGGTGAGGGCGGCATCCTCCGCAACAAGGACGGCGAACGCTTCATGGAGAAGTACGCGCCCGTCATGAAGGACCTCGCGTCCCGTGACGTCGTGTCCCGCTCCATCTACACGGAGATCCGTGAGGGCCGCGGCTGCGGTCCCGAGGGCGACCACGTCTACCTCGACCTCACGCACCTGCCGCCGGAGCAGCTGGACGCCAAGCTCCCGGACATCACCGAGTTCGCGCGTACGTACCTCGGCATCGAGCCCTACACGGACCCGATCCCGATCCAGCCGACCGCGCACTACGCCATGGGCGGCATCCCGACCAACGTCGAGGGCGAGGTGCTGGCCGACAACACCACCGTCGTCCCGGGCCTGTACGCCGCCGGTGAGGTCGCGTGCGTCTCCGTGCACGGCGCCAACCGGCTGGGCACGAACTCGCTGCTCGACATCAACGTCTTCGGACGCCGCTCGGGCATCGGTGCCGCCGAGTACTCCGCGAAGAACGACTTCGTCGAGCTTCCCGAGAACCCGGCGCAGATGGTCGAGGAGCAGCTCGAGCGGCTGCGCAACTCGACGGGCACCGAGCGGGTCGCCGCGATCCGTCTGGAGCTGCAGGAGTGCATGGACGCCAATGTGATGGTGTTCCGCACCGAGCAGACCATCAAGACGGCCGTCGACAAGATCGCCGAGCTGCGCGAGCGCTACCTCGACGTGTCCATCCAGGACAAGGGCAAGCGGTTCAACACGGACCTCCTGGAGGCCATCGAGCTGGGCAACCTGCTCGACCTGGCCGAGGTCATGGCGACCTCCGCGCTGGCCCGCAAGGAGTCCCGCGGCGGTCACTACCGCGAGGACTACCCGAACCGCGACGACGTCAACTTCATGCGCCACACCATGGCGTACCGCGAGGTCGCGGCCGACGGCACCGAGTCGATCCGGCTCGACTACAAGCCGGTCGTCCAGACCCGCTACCAGCCGATGGAGCGTAAGTACTGATGGCTACCCCGACGATGGAAAAGGCCGGCCAGGCCGAGGCGGGCTTCGCCGACTCCCCGTACATCACGGCCACCTTCCGGATCCGCCGGTTCAACCCCGAGGTCTCCGACGAGGCCCAGTGGCAGGACTTCCAGATCGAGATCGACCCGAAGGAGCGTGTTCTCGACGCCCTTCACAAGATCAAGTGGGAGCTGGACGGCACCCTGACCTTCCGGCGCTCCTGCGCGCACGGCATCTGCGGCTCCGACGCGATGCGGATCAACGGCAAGAACAGGCTCGCCTGCAAGACGCTGATCAAGGACCTGAGCCCGGAGAAGCCGATCACGGTCGAGGCCATCAAGGGCCTCACGGTCCTCAAGGACCTCGTGGTCGACATGGACCCGTTCTTCCAGGCCTACCGCGATGTCATGCCCTTCCTCATCACCAAGGGGAACGAGCCGACCCGTGAGCGTCTGCAGTCCGCCGCGGACCGCGAGCGCTTCGACGACACCACCAAGTGCATCCTGTGCGCCGCGTGCACGTCATCATGCCCGGTGTTCTGGAACGACGGCCAGTACTTCGGCCCGGCGGCGATCGTCAACGCGCACCGCTTCATCTTCGACTCGCGCGACGAGGGCGGCGAGCAGCGCCTGGAGATCCTCAACGACCGTGACGGCGTGTGGCGTTGCCGCACCACCTTCAACTGCACGGACGCCTGCCCGCGTGGCATCGAGGTCACCAAGGCGATCCAGGAGGTCAAGCGTGCGCTGATCACGCGCCGCTTCTGACCGCCACTGGCGCACCAGTCGCATCCGGGGCCCCGTTTTCCGCACGAACCGTGCGGGAAGCGGGGCCTCTTGCTGCGGCGTTCGGGCCTTGACGGTACGGTCATGCGGAACCGGACACCGGTTCGCCGCCCCCGGCGCAGCAAGGCCCGGGGCGCACAGGCTTGATCGAAAGCGGGGAACGTTGAGCGATCCGAATCCGTACGCGGACGACTCATACAAGTGGGGGCCTCCCCAGCAGCCGGGCAATCCGCCCACCGTCGCGGACGGCCAGGGGCATGGCCTGCCCGGCTCGGGCACGCCGGCCTACGGCTACCCGCAGCAGCTGCCCGAGTCCGCGGCCCAGCCCGGCCCCGGTTACGGCTACCCGCAGGGCCAGGCAGCCCAGCCGACCATGCCCGGTTACGGCTTCCCGCAGCAGCCGGGCGCACTGCCCGGCGGCGGTGTGCCGATGCTGACGTTCGGCGACATCACCGTCATGAACGACCAGATCGTGACGCCGGCCGGCACGATGCCGCTCAAGGGCGCGGTGTGGACGGCCACGGACATGTCGCGCACCGAGGAGAAGATCCCGACGGTCGCGATCGTGCTCGCGATCGTCTTCGCGCTGCTCTGCCTGGTCGGTCTGCTCTTCCTTCTGATGAAGGAGAAGAAGACGACCGGCTTCATCCAGGTCTCGGTGACCAGCGGGGGCAGGCATCACTCGACGGTGATCCCGGCGATGGGCCCGGAGACCTTCCAGATGGTGATGGCCCAGCTCAACACGGCCCGCTCGATGAGCATCTGACGGACCGCAGAGATGCCCCGTCTCCAGCACACCGTCACGGTCGCCGCGCTGGATCGCGACCTGCTCCACGCGTACGCCGGGCTGGTCTGCGACCTCGTCGAGTCCACCCGGGCCCGGGGCCAGGACATCGTGCTGCCCGACGGGCGGGCCCTGTACGGCCTGAGCCTGGTCAAGGGCCGCCATCTCGCGCCGGGTGCCCGTTACGAGCCCCTCGGCACCGACACCGAGGGGCTGGAAGCGACGGTGATACGGGAGTGGCGGCGCGCCGGTGCGCTCGCCGTGGAGCAAATGATGTGGTCACCGGAGCTCAGCGCGCGGCTGGACGTGCGGCTGCGCACCCCCGAGCGCCCCGTGTCGCTGGAGATCGAGGCACGGTTCCGGGGCCCGGAGGGGTCGGGTTCGCTGCGCCGCCTGTCGGGGCGGGCGGCGCTCGATCTGGCCGCCTGGTGGGCGGCTGCCGCGCTCGCGCCGGGGGCGCCCGCGGTGGCGCGCGCCCCGGCGGTGGCGCGGCTGAAACACCGGCTGGGCGTCGCGCGGCTGCATCTGAGGCCGCGGCCGGCGGAGGCGGGCCGGTGGTACGTCGATGTCACGCTGACCGTGCACGGCCGGTGGCTGCTCCGGCTGGTCGCCGCGTTCGCGCTGCTGCTCGCGGGCGTGCCGCTGCGGCGCGGCTTCCGGTCCTCGGTGGAGCGGGCGGCCGAGCGGTGGGACGAGGCGCTCGGCCGCGTACGAGCGATGGATCCGGACGAACTCCGGGCGGAGCTGGCCGATTACGTGGTCAGGGACCCGCAGGACGAGACCGGTGAAGGGCGCGAAACCGGCTGAGCGCCCGGCGCCTCGGTTCCGCCCGGCGCCGCCCCGGTCCTCGGCGGCCGGCATGATGCGGCGCAGCATGTCGTTGAGCAGCGCGCGTTCGCCCTTGTCGAGGGTGCCGAGCAGCCGGTACTCCTCGCGGCCGAGTTCGTCCATCGCGCCCAGCCAGGTCTAGCGGCCCTCGTCGGTGAGTTCCCCATCGACACGTCGGCGTGACCCTCACCGCGTACGGCGTCGCCCAGGCCGGCCCCGGCTTCCTCAACCCGGTCCGGGAGACCTCGGTCCAGTCCGCCGTACCCCCGCACGCGCTTGCCCGCGTGACCTCGTACGACTGGCTGCTCTCCCTCGGCGCGATGCCGCTCGGCTACGCCCTGGCCCCGCTCGCCGCCTCGGCCCGGGGCGCCGAAGTCCCCCTGGCCATAGCCGCGGTGGCGGTCGGCGCGGCCTGTCCGGCGACGGCGGCGGTGCCCGGCGTACGGCGCTTCAACGCACCCGGCAAGCAGGCGGAACAGGTCACCGAGGCACCGGCTTGAACATGTTCAAAGACAGGTCTACAGTCCAGGACAACAGCTTTTGAACGCGTTCAAAGGAGGGTGGGGCATGGACCTCACTGTTGTCGCGTACGTCATCTACCTACTGATCAGCGTGGCGCTCACCATCTGGGTCGCGCGCACGCTCAGCCGCAACGGCAGGGTGTTCCTCGCCGATGTGCTGCACGGGAACGAAAAGCTCGCCGATGCCGTCAACCACCTGCTGGTGGTCGGCTTCTACCTGGTCAACCTGGGCTTCGTCACCCTCTACCTGAGGAACGACGACGGCGTCACCGACGCCCGCGGGCTCTTCGAGGCGCTCTCGGTGAAGCTCGGCGTGGTCCTGCTCGTCCTCGGCGTGCTGCACCTCGGCAACGTCTACGTGCTCAACAAGATCCGCCGCCGCGGTCTGATGGAGCGTGAGCAGATCCCGCCCGTGCCGCCGCAGGGCTGGACGGGTCCGGGCAACGGTCCGTGGGCCGCACCCGCCGCCAAGGCCTGAGCCCGCCATGGCGACCGGAACCGGCGGCCGGCGACTGTCCGTCGAACGGCTCACGGTGCTGTACGACGCGCAGTGCTCGCTCTGCGTCCACCTGCGCCAGTGGCTGCTGAAGCAGCGTCAGCTCGTCCCGCTCGACCTCGTCCCGGCCGCCTCCGGGGAGGCGCGCCGCCGCTTCCCCGGGCTCGACCATGCCGGGACGCTGGAGGAGATCACGGTGATCGGCGACGGGGGACAGATCTACCGCGGGACCGACGCGTGGGTCGTCTGCCTCTGGGCGCTGGCCGAACACCGGCCCAGGTCCCACTGGCTGACCACCCCGGCGGGTCGCCCGTTCGCCCGGGCGACCGTGCTCGCCGCCGCGAAGTACCGCTTGCTGACCGCGGCGCCGTGCGGTGACGGGGACGGGGACGGCGCCTGCACGGTCCCCGGAGCCGGCGACTGACCGGGGCGGATACCCTCGGGGCTGTGGTGAAGGAAGCGAAGGACGTGAAGGAAGTCAAGGCTCCCAAGAGCGAGCAGACCCGCACACTCATCCTCGAAACCGCGCTCCGGCTCTTCCAGGAACGCGGCTACGACAAGACGACGATGCGGGCGATCGCCCAGGAGGCCGGCGTCTCCGTCGGGAACGCCTACTACTACTTCACGAACAAGGAACATCTCGTCCAGGGCTTCTACGACCGGCTCGCCGCCGAACACGAAGCAGCGGTGCAGCCGGTCCTGGACGGCGACAAGGACCTCGCGGTGCGGATGCGCGGGGTCCTGCTCACATGGCTGGACGTGGCGGAGCCGTACCACCGCTTCGCCGCCCAGTTCTTCAAGAACGCCGCCGACCCGGAGAGCCCGCTCAGCCCGTTCTCGGCGGAATCGGTTGCGGCCCGCGAGGCGGCGATCTCCATCCACCGGCGGTGCCTGGCCGGCTCCGACACCAAGACCGACCCCGAACTGGCCGAGCTGCTGCCGCAGTTGATGTGGCTGATACAGATGGGCCTGGTGCTGTACTGGGTGTACGACCGGACCGAGCACACCGAACGCAGCCGCCGCCTGGTCGAGCGCGCCGCCCCGATCGGTGCCCGCGCCATCGCGCTCTCCCGGTTCCGGGTGCTGCGACCGCTGGTGCGGCAGATTCACGAGGTGCTGGAAGAGTTCCTGCCCGGCGCCGCGAAGCGCCCGGCCCGAGAGGCGCCGAACGCGACGGGCGCCTGACCCGGCGGGCCCGTCAGAGCCGCCTCAGCTCCCACAGCCGCCAGAGGCCGGTGCCGTCCGAGAGGTACTGCGAACCGGAGACATCGGTCGTGCTGAGGACGTAGTCCTTCTTCTGCCACAACGGCACCAGCGGCACGTCCTCGCCGACGAGCGCCTGGAGCTCCTTGTAGTCCGCCGAGGTACGGCTGCGGTCGCTGTACTGCAGCGTGGCAGCGATCAGTTCGTCGATCTTCTTGCTGGAGTAGCCGTTGTGGAGGCTGCTGTCGTGGCCGACCAGCGGCTGGCTGAAGGTGTCGGGGTCCGGGTAGTCGGGGAGCCAGCCGACGGTGTACGCGTCGTACTTGCCGGCGGCGTACTCCTTCTGGAACTTCTTCCAGTCGACGGCCTTGACCGAGACCTTGAACAGTCCGGTCGCCTCCAGCTGACGGCGCAGCTCCCCGGTCTCCTTCGCGTACGTCTCGTCGCCGCCGCGGTAGCCGAAGGTAAAGTGCAGCGGCGTCTGGACGCCGGCCTCCTGCATCAGCTTCTTGGCGCGCGCGGTGTCGGGCGCGGGGTAGGCGTCGAAGAACGGTGTGCTGTGCCCGATGTAGCCCTGCGGGATCAGCGAGTAGAGCGGTTCGACCGTGCCCTTGTAGATGTCGGTCACCAGTGGTCCGCGGTCGATGATCGAGGCGATGGCCTGCCGGACCTTCTTGTCGGCGAACGGGGTGCCGGCGCGGACGTTGAAGACGAGGTTGCGGATCTCGGCACTGTCCGCCTCGGTGACGCGCAGGTCGGGATCGCCCGGGTTCAGCTCGGCGAGTGTGGCCGGCGGCAGCTGGCGGTGCGTCACATCGACCTGTCCGGACTTCCAGGCCGCCAGGAGTGCGTCCGACTCCTTGAAGTAGTGCACGGTGACCGGAACGCCGGTCTTCGTCAGCGCACCCTTGTACAGGGGGTTGGGGACGAACTCGGCGAGGGCGCCGGGCCGGTACGACTTCAGGATGTACGGCCCCGAGCCGTCGACGCTGTTCCCGGACCGGAGCTTGCCCGCCGGGTACGACTCGCGGTCGACGATCGAACCGGCTCCCGTGGCGAGCTTCTGCGGGAAGGTCGCGTCACGCTTGGACAGGTTGAAGGTGATGGTCCGGCCCTCGGCCACCACGTTCTTGAGGCTCGGGAACAGCACCCACGGACCGACATCCGTCTTGATCCTGATCATGCGCTCGATGGAGTACTTGACATCGGCGCCGGTGATCTTGCGGCCGTTGGAGAAGGTCAGGTCGTCACGCAGCTTGCACTGGTACGTCTGGAGCTTCTGGCCGATGAACCCACAGCTCTCGGCGGCGTCGAGCTCGGGGACGATCGCCCCGGACTTGAACGTCAGGAGGGACTGGTACACGTTGCTGTACATCGCCCAGGAACCGGCGTCGTACGCACCCGCCGGGTCGATCGAGGTGACTTCGTCCGTCGTACCGACCGCGATCGGGTTCTTGTTCACCTCGTCCGAGGGAAGCAGCTGCCAGGCGCCGACGCCTGCGATGACCAAAACCGCGAGAATCGCGAGAATCCGTATTCGGATCGACCGCATTGCCGTGCTCTCCCTTACCAGCCCCACCTCGGCGTTGCGCTCAGATACGCAGATCACCGCATGTTCGCGCTCAGCCAATCACACGACTTTCACATCTGGAAGAGTAAATCAGGGACTCATAGCCTTTTGTTCGGCACTTGAAACCTTGAGTCCATCCACAGAGACCGTAACCGGCCATCGACGGAGCGTCAGGCCTGCCGGGAGGCGAGCTCCACGACGGTGATGTCGGAGGGTGCGCCGACCCGTACCGGCGGGCCCCAGGCGCCCGCGCCGCGCGAGACGTAGAGCTGGGTGTCGCCGTAGCGGTCGAGCCCGGCGACCGTGGGATTGGCCAGCTCGGCCACCAAGTTGCCCGGCCAGAGCTGGCCGCCGTGGGTGTGGCCGGAGAGCTGGAGATCGACGCCGTGGGCGACGGCGTCGTCGATGACTACGGGCTGGTGGGCGAGGAGAACGGCGGCGCGGGCACGGTCCCGGTCACCGAGCGCACGGCCGAAGTCGGGCCCCTGGCCCTCGCTCTCCCCGGCGACGTCGTTGACGCCCGCAAGATCGAATCCGCCGATCTCGACCCGGGCATTCTCCAAGGGGTGGAGACCCAATTCCCTTACGTGATCAACCCATTGAGCAGCACCGGAGTAATACTCATGATTACCGGTGACGAAGAAGCTGCCGTGGCGGGCGCTCAACCGCGCGAGCGGCTCCGCGGCCGGACCGAGGTCGGCGACGGTTCCGTCGACGAGGTCTCCCACGACGGCGACCAGGTCCGGCTGGGTCCGGTTGATCGTGTCGACGATCCGCCGGGTGTGGGCGCTGCCGAGGATCGGACCGAGATGGATGTCGCTGACGACGGCGATCCGGAAGCCGTGCGCGGAGCGGGGCAGCTTGGTGAGCGGCACGGTGATCCGCTTGACCCGCGGCCCGCGCAGCACGCCGTAGGTGCCGTGGCCGACCGTGCCGAGCCCGGCGACGGCGGCGGCGCCCCCGACGGCCCGCGCGACGAACAGCCGGCGCGTGGGGGCGGCGGGGCTGTGGTCCGGGGCGGAAGTGACGGCAACGAGGGTGTCGGTGACGGGGACGGCGGAGGCGTCACTGCCGACGGCCGCAGCCACGGCTGCCGATCCGGTCGCTTCTGCCGCAGAAGGGGGATGCCTCGCGTACGACTCATGTGCGCGCTTCGCGAGAGCCCGGCGCAGAATCGGCCGTACCACCTCACCCACCAGCAGAGCCAGCGTCAGGTACAGCAGCGCGGCCAGCCACAGATACCCCGGCCAGGCCAGCACCTGCTGGAGCCAGAAGGGTGCGCCCGTACGGCCGGAGACCAGGGCGCCGACGCTCAGCAGCGGCAGGAGGTACGCGGCCACCGTGCCGGCTCTGCGCAGGGCGCTGCCCTCGGCCGTCGTGTCGCCGACCAAGCGGCGCCACAGGTAGCGGTGCACGCCGACGAGCAGCGCGAGCACCACGACCGCCGTCAGCGCGAGACCGGCCACTGCCATGTGCGAATCCTCCGCCTGTCGTGCGGCCTGTCAGGCGCGTTCTCGACGCAGAGCCCTGACGCCACGGAACCCGATCACACCGACGGCCGTCCCCAGGAGAAAGGACGTGACGGCGAGCAGCAGATGTACCCAGAAATACGCAGTCGGGTCACCCGCGTCGTCGAAGGCGAGTCCGCTGCCGTCCTTCCACAGGTTCTTGACGAAAGTGACCCAGATGAACCAGCTCCACACCCCGAACGCGAGCAGGAACCAGGAGACCGGGCGGCTGAGCTTCATGGTTCCAGTATCCCGCCCGCGCTCCGGCGGCCTCGCCCGGGGTGGGCTGTCCCGGCGGCTCGCACGGCGGGTCAGGCCATCCGTATCCCCAACCACATCTTCGCCCTGTACGTTTCCGACCGTGCCCGCTCTGAAAAAGATCGCTTTGACGATCACCTCTGCCGCCTTGTTGTCCACTTTTGTCGTAATCCCGGCGTCGGCGGTCGACAAGGACACCTCCGACAACCGGCCGAAGCCGCCAGCCGGCATGTCCCGGGTCGGTGGCGCACTGCTGGGCCGGACCGGCACGCAGGTGAAGCTGGGACCCGGCGCCCCGGTACTGCCCGAGAAGCTCACGGGCAGGTCCTGGATCGTCGCGGACGCGGAGAACGGCCAGGTGCTCGCCTCGCACAACGCGCACTGGCGGCTGCCTCCCGCCTCCACCCTGAAGATGCTCTTCGCGGACACCGTGATGCCCGCGCTGCAGCCGAAGACCCGGACGTACACGGTGCAGGACGAGGACCTCGCGGATCTCGGCGAGGGCAGCAGCCTGGTCGGCGTCAAGGAGCACCTCAGCTACACGGTCCACGACCTGTGGCTCGGGGTGTTCCTGCGTTCGGGCAATGACGCGGTGCACGTGCTGTCCGCGATGTACGGCGGCGTCCCGAAGACCGTCGCCGACATGCAGGCGCACGCGGAGGAGTTGCAGGCGCTCGACACGACGGTGGTGTCGCCCGACGGGTACGACGCACCCGACCAGGTCTCCAGCGCGTACGACCTGACGCTGTTCGCCCGCAGCGGCCTGCAGAAGGCGGACTTCCGGGAGTACTGCTCGACGGCCGAGGCGCAGTTCCCCGGAGCGGAGAAGAAGAACGGGAAGCGTCAGAGCTTCGGGATCCAGAACACCAACCGGCTGCTCACCGGTGCGGACGGCGTCGACCCGTACAAGGGCATCGCGGGCGTCAAGAACGGCTACACCACCCACGCGGGCAACACCTTCACGGGCGTCGCCGAACGCGACGGCAAGGTGCTCCTCGTCACCGTCATGAACCCCTCGTCCAAAGAGCCGCACGCTGTCTACAAGGAGGCCGCCGACCTCCTCGACTGGGGCTTCGACGCGAGCGGCAAGGTGACCCCGGTGGGCGAGCTGGTGCCGCCGAGGTCCGCCAGTACCGGGACGGACACCGGGACGGGGAAGGGGCCGGCGGCGAACGGGACGAGCGTTGGCAGCAACGGCTCCTCGCCCGCCACCAGGGCCGCCGCCGCGACCGGCGGGGGCGGCGGCATCGGGATCGCGCTGGGGATCAGCGGAGGCGTCCTGGTGCTGCTGGCCGGCGCGGTGTTCCTGGTCAACCGGCGCTGGCCGCTGCCGGACCTGGTGCGTCGCCTCCCTCGTCGCTGACGGCCGCCGCATCCTTCCCGCTGCCCTCGCTGCTCCGCGTCGCCGTCCAGGCGGCGCAGAACAGCAGCAGCTTCGCGGTGAGGTTGATCCACAGCAGCAGTGCGACCGGCACGCCGAAGGCGCCGTACATGCTCTTCGCCGCGACGCCCTTCATATAGCTGCCGAGCAGCAGCTTGAGCAGTTCGAAGCCGATCGCACCGATCACCCCGGCGACCAGCAGCCTGCGCCGCGGGGGCTCGACGCCGGGCAGCAGCGTCAGCAGATAGAGCAGCAGCAGGAAGTCGGCGAGGGCCGCCACGACCAGGGCGGCCACCTGCAGCATCACACCGCCCGTGCCGTGGTCCGAGATGCCCAGCAGACCGGCGGTCCGGCCGACGGCGACGGAGCCGGCCGAGGAGACGGCGAGCGTCGCGAGCGCCGCCCCGCCGAGACCGAGCAGCAGCCCGACGTCCTTGAGCTTACGGATGACGGGGTTGCCCTGGTCCATGTCGTCCATGCCCCACACGGCGCGCAGACAGCCCCGCATCGCGCCGATCCAGCCGACGCCGGTGAAGAGCAGCAGCGCACCGGCGACCCCCCCGACCGTGCCCGCATGGGCCACCAGGTCGCCGATGCCGAGCTGGTCGGAGATGCCCGGCACCTGCTCGGCGATCTCGTTCTCGATGGTGTGGAGCTGCTCGGTGGAGAGCAGCGCGGCACCGATCGCCGCGCCGACCGCGATCAGCGGGAAGAGCGCCAGGAAGCTGATGAAGGTGATCGCGGCGGCGAGCCTGGCCCAGTGGACCCGTTCGAGCGTCTCGTACGAGCG
This sequence comes from Streptomyces sp. NPDC058092, assembly GCF_042884935.1. Taxonomy (NCBI): domain Bacteria; kingdom Bacillati; phylum Actinomycetota; class Actinomycetes; order Kitasatosporales; family Streptomycetaceae; genus Streptomyces; species Streptomyces sp. NPDC058092. The sequence continues at coordinate 18,580 of NZ_JBHVSY010000001.1, read as the reverse complement.
CCAGGCGTGCGTCGCCATCAGCCGGGAGACGATCGGCCCGATGACAGGGAGGTTTTTCAGCCAGTCCATGACGTACGACTACCCTCCCGGGCACGGAAAACCGGAGGCCCGTTCACCGCCGTACGGGCTGACACTCCCTCAGTCACCCATACCGGTGACTGTTGTAACAAATCCCTCGAAAGGGTTTTCTCGGGCGATACGGTCACCGTCATGTCTGTCGACACCGTGTCCCTGACCGGCTGGGGCCGTACCGCTCCGACGACCGCCCTGCGCTTTCGCCCCCGTACCTACGAGGAGGCGGCGGCGACGGTACGCGGCTGCGGGCCCCGCGGCTCCATCGCCCGGGGCCTCGGCCGGGCCCACGGCGACGCGGCGCAGAACGCGGGCGGCTCCGTCCTCGACATGACCGCGCTGAACCGGATCCGCACCATCGACGCCGGGGCCGGCCTGGCGGTCTGCGACGCCGGGGTCAGCCTGCACCGGCTGATGGAAGTCCTGCTGCCGCTCGGCTGGTTCGTCCCCGTCACGCCGGCCACCCGCCAGGTCACCGTGGGCGGCGCGATCGGCGCCGACGTCCACGGCCGCAACCATCACGTCTCCGGCTCCTTCTCGCGGCATGTCCAGGAGCTGGAGCTGCTGACCGCCGACGGCGAGATCCGTACGGTCCGGCCCGGCACCGGCCTCTTCCACGCGACCACGGGCGGGCTGGGCCTGACGGGCGTGATCCTCTCGGCCACGCTGCGGCTCCACCGCGTCACCAGCTCATGGATGTCGGTCGACACCGAACGGGCCGTCGACCTGGACGACCTGCTGGCCAGGCTCTCCGCCGGGGACCACCGCTACCGCTACTCGGCCGCCTGGGTCGATCTCCTCGCCCGCGGCCGGGCGACGGGGCGCTCCGTACTCACCCGGGGGGAGCACGTACCCCGGTACGCCCTCCCGGTGCGCGCCCGGCGCGTGCCGCTCGCGTTCCGCCCCGGGCAGCTGCCGGCCGCATGCGCCTTCGTACCGGAGGGGCTGCTCGGCCGCACGTCCGTCGCCCTCTTCAACGAGTTCCGGTACCGCAGCGCCCCCACGTACCGCATCGGCGGACTCCAGAGACTGTCCACGTTCTTCCACCCCCTGGACGGCCTGCCGCACTGGAACCGGATCCACGGCCGCGGTGGATTCGTGCGGTACCAGTTCGTCGTCGGGCAGGGTCAGGAGGAGACGCTGCGCCGGATCGTGCGCCGGCTCTCGCAGCGGCGCTGCCCGTCGGTCCTCGCCGTCCTCAAGCGGTTCGGCGCGGGGGACCCGGGCTGGCTGTCGTTCCCGATGCCCGGCTGGACGCTCGCGCTCGATCTGCCCGCCGCGCTGCCCGGTCTGGCCGGGTTCCTGGACTCGCTGGACGAGGAGGTGGCGGGGGCGGGGGGCCGGGTCTGCCTGGCGAAGGACTCCCGGCTGCGGCCGGAGATGCTGGCCGCGATGTATCCGCGGCTGGCCGAATTCCGGTCGCTGCGCGCCGAGCTGGACCCGAACGGGGCATTCCGCTCGGACCTGTCGCGCCGCTTGGCGCTGTGACGGCGGTGCCGGCGCTGTGATCACCGTGACGGCTGCGACCGCTACGGCCGCTACGGCCGCTGTGGCCGCTGCGGCCTTCCGCCTTCTTCCGCCGTGTTCCGCCCTCCTGTTCCCCTCGTCTGCAAGGAGTGTTCCCGTGAAGGACGCCTTCGGTGCCCCGCAGTCCCTGCTCGTTCTCGGTGGCACGTCTCGGATCGCGCTCGCCACCGCACGCCGGCTGATCGCCCGCCGCACCCGTACGGTCTGGCTGGCCGGCCGCCCCTCCCCCACCCTCGACTCGGCCGCCGCCGAACTGCGTGCCCGGGGCGCCGACGTCCGTACGGTCGACTTCGACGCCCTCGACTCCGCGTCCCACGAGACCACCCTCGGCAAGATCTTCGCCGAGGGCGACATCGACATGGTGCTCCTCGCCTTCGGTATCGCGGGCGACCAGGAACGTGACGAGGAGGAGCCGCTCTCCGCGGTCCTGGTCGCGCAGACCAACTACACGGGGGCCGTCTCCGCCGGGCTGGTGTGCGCCGGCGCGCTCCAGGCGCAGGGGCACGGCTCGCTGGTGGTGCTGTCCTCGGTGGCCGGCGAACGCGTCCGCCGGGCCGACTTCATCTACGGCTCCAGCAAGGCGGGCCTGGACGCGTTCACGCAGGGTCTGGGGGACGCGTTGCGGGGCACGGGGGTGCATGTGATGGTCGTACGTCCCGGAGTCGTACGGCCGAGAACGGCGCTCCGCCCCGCGACGCTGCGGCTCACCGCGGCACGGTTCGCCGCCGCACCGCTGGAGGCGGCGCCTCTCGTCACGACCCCCGACGAGGTCGCGGCAGCGATCGTGACGGGGCTGCGGCGGCGTTCGGAGACGGTGTGGGCGCCGGGGTCACTGCGGGTGGTGATGTCGGCACTGCGGCATGTGCCGCGCCCGCTGTTCCGGCGGCTGCCGGTCTGAGCGGGCGGCCGCCGGAGCTCGCGGAAAAGCGAGGGCGCTCAAGGAGCGGAAGGACCCGCTCAGGGCTGCAGAGAGGGCGCGTCCACGGAGGAGCCGCCCTGCGCGGGCACGCCGGGGGCGTCGCCCCCGGCGCGGAACGGGAACTCGTTGATCTTGCGCCAGACGCTGTCCCGGCCCTGCTCGTACAGCGCGAAGGAACCACAGGTCCAGGCGGCCTCGTAGTCGGCGAGCTCCTCGTACGCCCGGTCCATCGCCTGCTCGGGGATGTCGTGCGCCACGGTGACATGCGGGTGGTACGGGAACTGGAGCTCGCGCACCAGCGGCCCGGAGGCGTCCCTGACCCGCTTCTGCAGCCACGTGCAGGCCGAGGCCCCTTCGACGACCTGGACGAAGACCACCGGCGAGAGGGGACGGAAGGTTCCCGTGCCGGACAGCCGCATCGGGAAGGGGCGGCCGCCCGTCGCGACCTGGGCGAGATGCGCCTCGATCGCGGGCAGGTCGGCCGCCGCGACCTCGGTCGGTGGGAGGAGCGTGACGTGGGTGGGAATGCCGTACGCGGCAGGATCACCGAAGCTCGCGCGCCGCTCCTGGAGCAGGCTGCCGTAGGGCTCCGGGACCGCGATCGAAACGCCGAGCGTTACGGTCCCCACATCGTTCTCCTCAATCCTCGATGTCGATGGTCCCCGGTGGCCGAGGGGCCTCGGGGACCGATGGTCCTCGATGATCGATGGCCTGTTTTCGGCCATCCACCGGATCAACTTCCCGTCGCCAGTGTGACGCCTGCGGCCACGAAACCGCCAGGGTCCTTGGACTCAGTGCTTCGCGGGCAGGAAGCCCATCCGGTCGTACGTCCGGGCCAGGGTCTCGGCCGCGACGGAGCGGGCCTTCTCCGCGCCCTTGGCCAGGATCGAGTCCAGGGTCTCCGGGTCGTCCAGGTACTCCTGGGTGCGGGTGCGGAACGGTGTGACGAACTCGACCACGACCTCGGCGAGGTCGGTCTTGAGCGCACCGTAGCCCTTGCCCTCGTACTTCTGCTCCAGATCCGCGATACCGGTGCCGGTGAGCGTGGAGTAGATGGTCAGCAGGTTGCTGACGCCGGGCTTCTCGGCCCGGTCGAAGCGGATGACCGTGTCGGTGTCGGTGACCGCGCTCTTCACCTTCTTGGCGGTGGCCTTCGGCTCGTCGAGAAGGTTGATCAGGCCCTTCGGGGTGGCCGCCGACTTGCTCATCTTCGCGGACGGGTCCTGAAGGTCGTAGATCTTCGCCGTCTCCTTGAGGATGTACGGGTCCGGCACCGTGAACGTGTCGCCGTAGCTGCCGTTGAACCGCTCGGCGAGGTTACGGGTCAGCTCCAGGTGCTGGCGCTGGTCCTCGCCGACCGGGACCTGGTCGGCCTGGTACAGGAGGATGTCGGCGACCATCAGCATCGGGTACGTGAAGAGACCGACCGTGGTGCGGTCGGCACCCTGCTTGGCGGACTTGTCCTTGAACTGCGTCATACGGGACGCCTCGCCGAAGCCGGTGAGGCAGTTCATCACCCAGCCGAGCTGGGCGTGCTCGGGAACATGGCTCTGGACGAAGAGCGTGCAGCGCTCCGGGTCGAGACCGGCGGCAAGAAGCTGGGCGACGGCGAGCCGCGTGTTCGCGCGCAGCTCCGCGGGGTCCTGCGGAATGGTGATCGCATGCAGGTCCACGACCATGTAGAAGGCGTCGTGGGTTTCCTGCAGCGCCACCCACTGGCGGACCGCACCGAGGTGGTTGCCGAGGTGGAACGAGCCTGCGGTGGGCTGGATTCCGGAGAGCACGCGGGGGCGTTCAGAGGCCATGGGACCCATTGTCTCAGGTACGGAACCGATCTCCGGCAGCCGGTGGGGACGGGGTGCCCGCGAGATGGGGAGGCCGGCCGGAGCCGTACTCGCGGTGGCCGGAGCCGTACCGCGGTGGACGGGCGCGCCGTGATGTGAAGGTTTCCTCGCCAGGGTTGCGACCGACGATACAAAGTGGGCACGATCCCCTGCCCACGCCGCACGACGAACGGAGATCCCGTGTCGATCACGGAAACTGCCATCGCCTCCGCCGAGGCGCACAGCGCGCACAACTACCATCCGCTGCCCGTCGTCGTCGCCTCGGCGGACGGAGCCTGGATGACCGATGTCGAGGGCCGGCGCTATCTCGACATGCTCGCCGGATATTCGGCGCTCAACTTCGGTCACGGCAACCGGCGCCTGCTCGACGCGGCCAAGGCCCAGCTGGAGCGGGTGACCCTCACCTCGCGCGCCTTCTACCACGACCGGTACGCCGATTTCTGTACGCAGCTCGCCGAGCTGTGCGGCATGGAGACGGTGCTGCCGATGAACACCGGCGCGGAGGCCGTGGAGACCGCGGTGAAGACCGCCCGCAAGTGGGGCTACCGGGTGAAGGGCGTCCCGGACGGCATGGCGAAGATCATCGTCGCCGCGAACAACTTCCACGGCCGGACGACGACGATCATCAGCTTCTCCACGGACCCGGAGGCGCGGGAGGACTTCGGCCCGTACACGCCGGGGTTCGAGATCGTGCCGTACGGGGATCTGACCGCGATCGCGGAGGCGATGACCGAGAACACCGTGGCGGTACTGCTGGAGCCGATCCAGGGCGAGGCCGGGGTGCTGGTGCCGCCGCCCGGCTATCTCCCCCGGGTGCGCGAGCTCACCCGCGAGCGGAACGTGCTGTTCATCGCGGACGAGATCCAGTCGGGCCTGGGCCGGACCGGGAAGACCTTCGCCTGTGAGCACGAGGGAGTCGTGCCGGACATGTATGTGCTCGGCAAGGCGCTGGGCGGTGGTGTGGTGCCGGTGTCGGCGGTCGTCTCCTCGCAGCACGTGCTCGGGGTGTACCGGCCCGGTGAGCACGGTTCGACGTTCGGCGGGAATCCCCTCGCGTGTGCGGTCGCGCTGGAGGTCATCGCGATGCTCCGTACCGGCGAATTCCAGCAGCGGGCGACCGAGCTGGGCAAACACCTCCACCAGGAGCTGGGGCTGCTGCTGAGCGGGGGCGCGGTGACGGAGGTACGGGGACGCGGGCTGTGGGCGGGCGTCGACATCGCGCCGCGCCACGGCACCGGCCGGGAGATCTCCGAGAAGCTGATGGACCGTGGGGTGCTGGTCAAGGACACCCATGGCTCGACGATCCGGATCGCCCCGCCGCTGGTGATCAGCAAGGAGGACCTGGACTGGGGGCTGGAGCAGCTCCGCGGCGTCCTGCGCGGCTGATCCCGGGGCCTGGGCCGCCGGGCCGGGATCCAGAGGCAACGCCGTTCAGTCAGGGCGGGGCCGGGAGTGTCAAGGGCCGCTCATGAACATGTTGATGTCGATGGTGGCTTTGCAGGTGGTCCGGTCGATGGCGGGTCCGCGTGCGCTGTATGTGGAGATCGCGCGTTTGACGATGCGGTCTTTGGCGCGGACCCGCCGGGCGGGTAGGAGCTGGGCCAGGACATGACGGCCACCGCCGGCCCTCGGGTACGGGAGTGCCCCGCCCGCGGCTGGTCCGCGCGATCGTCAGCCGCGAGCGGGAGCAGGGCCTCGGCCGGCCAACGGGGGCGGCCGACCAAGGTGGTCTTACGCCGGTTGTGCTATCCAGCTCGTCGAAAACTGAAGTGGGCGTTGGTCGACCCGGTGGGTGTGGCGGTCATGGAATCTCCGTCGACCACGACGTCGAGACTGTTCGGCACTTCGACAGTGACGCACGACGACTGCTTCGGAAACGCGATCCTGAAGCTCTGACCTTCGCCGTCGGAGCCTTCGGTCGCCTCCACCGTGGCATCTCCGCACATGCTCATGGGCGAGCTGCCCAGAGTGGCAGTGCCGTCCTCATCGACGCTGATCAACGCTCCGTCAGCGAAATTGGCATATCCCGTCGGCTGTGGTCCGTCCGCTGTCCACCGGCCCACGACCGGATCGAGATCACTGGACCCGGAACAGCCCACCAGCACCCCTGCGATCACGATGGCCGCACTCATACTCATTCGACGCACAGGTATCCCCCAAGTAGCGACGTGTTACCCCGGACTGGCTGACGGGACTACATCCTGACGTGATTCACCGGAGGCGGAAACATTGAATGTGATCGCGCAGGCCGTGTTGACCCGCGCTGTGCGGCCCGGGTCAGTGGACGATCCAGTGGACAACCATCAGGATCAGGACCCCGCTGCCGAGGAGTATCGCCGCCTGCCGAAACCATTCGGTTTGCTGCATCTCCTGGAGGGCTTTCGAGGTGAGCCCACGGCAGATCGCCCGGCCCGCGCCCTCCAGACCGGCCCAGGCTGCTTCGCTCAAGTGGTTGAGGGGGCCGGGGGTTTCGATGATCTGGTCATCCGGCGTGGCGCCCTCATGGGTTCGGTATCGGTGCTTCTTCCGTCTTTCTCGGCCGGCCAGGGGTCTTCGCGCTCGTCCCAGGTGAGGCGGCAGGCGTCGCAGCGGTAGGTGTATCGCACGGGCTGGACCGTAACGGCCGGGGCGCGGTCGCGCCGGAGGAATGAGCCAGGTTGTCCGGTAAGCGCCCAAGGCACCGGTCGTACCGGTAGGTTCCTCCTTTCCGGATCGGACGACGAGGGGGCGTAATGAGCAGTGGGTGTCGGGACTGCGGGACGTGTACGAAGCAGGGGGCTTGCCCGGATGGTCCAAAGCTTGGCCGTGGGCTTCATGCACCTGTGCACGGTGGGGATCTCGTGGGCGGTGAAGAGGGGCGGGATGAAGCACTGCCCGCAGTGCAAGCACCTGCTCGGCGGTCACCGGCGGCGCGCGGACGGGTCGTTCGTCGACTGACGGGGCAGCGGCACAGCCTGGGCATCGCCGCTGGTTCCGGGCCGGGCCACCGAAGAGCGGAAGGGCTGACCATGAGCGGAACTGTCGGGCTGGTCATTGCGACTGGGTGCGTGTGTGCCGTCGCGCTCACTGCGGTGATTGCGAAGGCGCGCGGCGCTCGCAGCGATCACGGTTGAGGACTGGTGCCCTCGGGGAGCAGAAGCGCGCGGTCCCGCCAGGCGCGCTCCCACTGACGGGTCAGCGCCGGATAGACGATCAGGTAGCGGAACGGTGCGATGAAGGCCATGTACAGCCGTCCGAACCGGCCGTTGGGCTTGACCAGGACCGCCATCCGTAGTTCGTGGTCGCCGTCGCTGGACAGCACCCACCCCAGGTGCATGAGGGTGTGGACGGTCTTGTTCGCCAGTTCGCGGACGGACTCGTTGTCGAGCTCGTACACAGGGGTGAACGGGCTGCCGCCGGAGTCGGGCCCGTCCGCGGTCTCGCGGAGGTCGCGCGGCAGGCGGTCGCGCAGCGACTGGACCCGCGTTCCGAGGCCGGCCTTGGGCCTGTCCCATCCGAGCAGGGCGCCGAGCTTCCAGCGCACCGCGAACAGGAACCGGACCGGAGGAGTCTGCTTGGCGAAGCCGCCGCCCGCCCGCATCGCGGCGAGCATCACGGGGAAGTCGCCCGGCCCGGCGCCGGGGGTGCGGAAGGACCACACGTCCTCGGTCTCGAAGTCGCGGGTGAGCGCGTGGATCCGCCACGGCTGACCGGTGTGGGAGGTGTGAGGAAGTTTCATGGCCGCTGCCGCCATTCCTGTCTCGGGGCGCCGTCTGCCATCCCCGTTATACGCTTACGTATAAGACGAGGCCAGATCGGATATACGGTTCCGTATATCCGGTGGATGAGTGAGGTGGGACACATCGTGGGCACTGCTCGCACACCGCGCGACACATGGGTGGAGGAAGGTCTGCGGGCGCTGGCCGACCGCGGTCCGGACGCCGTCAGGGTCGAGGCGCTGGCGAAGCGGCTCGGCGTCACCAAGGGCGGGTTCTATGGGTACTTCGCCGACCGCGACGCGCTGCTGGAGGCGATGCTGGATGCCTGGGAGCAGGAGAGTACCGGCGAGGTGATCGACCGGGTCGAGCGCGAGGGCGGCGACCCGAAGACCAAGGCCCAGCGTGCGGGCATGCTCACCTTCTCCAGCGACCGACTGCTCCCCATCGACCTCGCGGTCCGTGACTGGGCCCGGCGTGACGAGGCGGTCGCCGAGCGCCTGCGGCGGGTGGACAACCGGCGTATGGACCTGTTGCGCAAGATGATCGGCACCTTCTGCTCCGATCCCGACGAGGTTGAGGCCCGCAGCCTGATCGCCTTCTGCGTGGCGATCGGACACCACTCCCTCGCCGCCGATCATGAGGGCCGCACCCGAGCCGAGGTTCTCGCCCGCGCCGGCGACCTGATCCTCAACCGCACCAGCGGGCGGTAGGACCGCTCAACCTCGCCCTGCGGAACCACCCCGGGTCGCCGGTAGTCGGCCAGGAGCCATGAGCAGCCCTTGACACTCCCGGCCCCGCCCAAACTGAACGGCGTTGCCTCTAGAGGATGACGTGGGGCAGGAAGCGGGCGTACTCGTCCGTGACCAGCCCCGCCGATTCCCGGATGCCCAGCCCGGCCGCCTCGTCCTCGACGACCCACGCCCCCAGCACCACCCGGTTGCCGTCGAAGTCCGGCAGCGCCGCCAGTTCCTGATAACAGCACGGCTCGTCCCGCAGCACGGCGGGGCTTCCCGGCTCATGGATCGTGACCCCGGCCCCCTCCCGGCCGAGCAGCGGCTTGGCGACATGGCCCGCACCCGCCCCTGCGAGTTCGCGCGGGCCGTCGAGGTAGGCGGGCAGCAGATTCGGGTGGCCGGGGTAGAGCTCCCAGAGGATCGCCAGGAGCGCCTTGTTGGAGAGGAGCATCTTCCAGGCGGGCTCGATCCAGCAGGTGGTACCGGTGCCGCCGCCGTTGTCGAGGGTGTCCAGTACGTGCGGCCCGAACCGGTCGGTCGCCAGCCATTCCCACGGGTACAGCTTGAAGCAGCTGCGGATGAAGCGGAGCCGCTCGTCCACGAACCGTCCGGCCAGCCGGTCCCAGCCGATCTGCTCGACGGAGAGCGCCTCCGTGTCGATGCCGGCCTGTTCGGCGGTCTCCCGCAGATAGGCGACGGTCATCAGGTCCTCGCCCAGCTCGTCCCCGTCGGAGTGCGCGAAGTGCAGCGGTCCCGGCGGCAGCAGGGCGGCCTGCCGCTGCCACGCCGCGACGAGACGTTCGTGCAGGGAGTTCCACTGGTCGGCGCCCGGGAAGCGGTCCTCCATCCAGAACCACTGGGCGCTCGCGGCCTCCACCAGGGAGGTGGGGGTGTCCGCGTTGTACTCCAGCATCTTCGCCGGGCCGGTTCCGTCGTAGCGCAGGTCGAATCTGCCATACAGGGACGGCAGTTCGTCACGGCGATGCCAGGACTGGGCGATGAGTCCGGACAGCCGGCGGTCGGTGATGCCGAGATCGGCGAAACGGTCCTGCTCCACGATGTGCGCGGCCGCGGCCAGACACATCGTGTGCAGTTCCTCGACGACGTCCTCCAGTGCCTCGACCTCGGGCAGCGAGAAGACGTAGTAGGCGCTCTCGTCCCAGTACGGGCGCAGTGATCCGTCCGGGTAGCGGGTGAGCGGGTAGACGAGTCCCTGCTCCTCCACCGTCTGCTGCCAGCCGGGACGCGGCTGCGTGGTGCGGCGCTCCATACGGGTTCAGCCGCCGCCGGTGCCCGAGCAGCCGAAGCCGCCGCGGTCGACCGCGGACTTGTTGAAGCTGCCGCCCTCCACCTTGCCGTTCCTGCTGCTGCCGCCGTAGTAGTACGACCCCTTGCCGCTGCCGTTCTTACATTCGTAGCTCGGCAGCTTGTCCTGGGTGAGCGGGTCGACGCACCGCTTGTCCGGTTCCGAACCGCAGGAGGTGATCATCGCTGCGAGCACCCCCATGCCGCCGAGCACCACCGTGCTCGACCTCAGCCTTCGTGTGGCCATGTTTCCGTCTCCCCCGTCGTACGAATCAAGCCGGTACGGCTACTTGTCAGATTAAAGTGCTGCTGGCTTCGGCGGGAAGCGGGCCCACCGAACGTCCGCAAGTAGAGTCCTTGATGTGCTCCTCGGGATGATCTGCGCGCTCGGCGCCGCTGTCTGCTTCGGTACGGCCTCCGTCCTCCAGGCCGTCGCCTCGCGGGCCGCCGCCGAGCCGGGGTCGGGCGCGGGGGTCGATCCCGCGCTGCTGCTGCGCGCGCTGCGCCAGTGGCGCTACGTAGCCGGACTCGCCCTCGACGGCTGCGGGTTCGTGCTCCAGATCATCGCCCTGCGGTCCCTGCCGATCTACGTCGTGGGCGCCGCCCTGGCGGCGAGTCTCGCGGTGACGGCGGTGGTCGCCGCCCGGCTTCTCGGCGTGCGGCTGAGCGGCGTCGAGTGGACCGCGGTCGGGGTCGTCTGCGCGGGCCTGGGCATGCTGGGGCTCGCCTCCGGCGGCGAGGGCCACGCGGCCGGTCCGGCGGCCCTGGGCTGGTGGATGCTGGGGATCTCGCTGGGCATTCTGCTGATCGGCGCGGGGGCCGGACGCCTCCCGGAGAAGGCGCGGGCGCTCGTCCTGGGGCTCGGCGCGGGGTGCGGTTTCGGGGTGGTGGAGGTCGCCGTCCGGCTGATCGACGACCTGTCCCCGACGGCGCTGTTCGCCAACCCCGCGGTGTACGCGCTGCTGCTGGGCGGCGGCTCGGCGTTCCTGCTGCTCACCTCGGCGCTGCAGCGCGGTTCGGTGACGACGGCGACGGCCGGCATGGTGATCGGCGAGACGATCGGCCCGGCGCTGGTGGGCGTCATCTGGCTCGGAGACCGTACGCGTGAGGGCCTCGGCGGACTGGCGGTCGCCGGTTTCGTGGTGGCGGTGGCGGGTGCGCTGGCCCTGGCCCGGTTCGGCGAGGCCCCGGCGGACGCCGCCGAACCGGACAGGCCGACGGTTCCGGGAAGGGTTCGGAGGGCCCGGCGGTAGGCGGCGCGGGTGAAGGAGCGGGGCCGGGGTGCGTGCGTCGCAAGGCGGAGAATCGAGTCGGACGGGGTCTCCCCTGCTCGAACGCAGCCGAGAGCTTGGGGAAGGAGCGTCGGTGATCGACGACAACGCCGCGAGGTGCGTGCCCCGGCCCCGCGACGCCGCGAAGCCCACCGCCGGGCCCTCCCCAGGGTCTGTCCGACTCTGATCCGCCGCCGGACAGACCCTGGCGCGCCGCTACGGCAGCACCCGGCAGAGCGCGTCCAGTGCGCCGGCCCAGGCGCTGTCGGTCGGCGTCCCGTAGCCGATGACCAGTGCGTCGCGCACCGGCGCCGCGTCCGGGTGCCGGAAGCGCGAGAACCCCTCCAGTGCCAGCCCCTGCCAGGCGGCCGCCCGCAGCACCGACGCCTCGCTGCCTTCCGGGAGTTCGAGGACCGCATGGAGTCCGGCGGCGATACCGCTGATCCGGACACCGGGGGCCTGTTCCGCCAGCGCCGCGACGAGCTGGTCGCGACGCCGGCGGTAGCGCAGTCGCATCGAGCGCACATGACGGTCGTACGCGCCCGACTCGATGAACTCCGCGAGCGTCAGCTGTTCCAGCGCACTCGACGACCAGTCGCTCAGCCCCTTCGCCCCGGCCACCTCCCCCACCAGACTCTCCGGCAGCACCATCCACCCCAGCCGCAGTCCCGGCGCCAGCGACTTGCTCGTCGTCCCCAGGTGCACGACGTGTTCGGGGTCGAGGCCCTGGAGCGCGCCGACCGGCTGCCGGTCGTAGCGGAACTCGCCGTCGTAGTCGTCCTCCAGGATCAGCCCGCCCGTACCGCGCGCCCAGTCGACCGCCGCGGCCCGCCGGTCGGGATGGAGCGGCACCCCCGTCGGGAACTGGTGCGCGGGCGTCATCAAGGCCGCGCCCACACCGCGCAGCCCGGCCAGTTCACCCGTCCGGGCCCCGAGTCCGTCGACCGGGAGGCAGGGCATGCGCAGCCCCGCGTCCGCGAGCAGCCGCCAGTGCACGTCCAGTCCGTACGACTCGACGGCCACCTCCCGCACCCGCCGCTTGCGCAGCACCGTCCCCATCAGCTTCAGCGCCTGCTCGAAACCGGCACAGATCACGATCCGCTCCGGGTCCGCGTACACACCGCGGGCGCGTGCCAGGTAGTCGGCGAGTACGGTGCGCAGCTCGATGCGCCCGCGCGGATCGCCGTACCCGAAGGCGTCGTTGGGTGCGGTGGTCAGGGCGCGACGGGCCGCCTTGAGCCAGTCGGCGCGCGGGAACGTCGAGAGGTCGGGCGACCCGGCCAGCAGGTTGTGGGCGGGCCGGGAGCGCACCGGCCGGGAGCGGGTCGCCCTGGTGGCCGTCCGGCGCGGCTCGGCCCGCCGCGCCACCCTGGTCCCCGAACCCTGCCGGGCGGTGAGCCACCCCTCGGCGACCAGCTCCGCGTACGCGTCGGCGACGGTGTTCCGGGCGATGCCGAGGTCGACGGCGAGGCTGCGGGAGGACGGCAGCCGGGTGCCGGGCGCCAGTCGCCCCGTCCGTACGGCCTCGCGCAGGGCGTCCATGAGCCCGGCCCGCAGCCCCGCCGCACCCGTCGTCTCCAGATGCAGGTCGGCGCCGAAAGTGGCCCAGGAATCCGTCATGGAAATGGACCATACCGCTGCGCCATCCTCGCCGTAATGTCGTACCCATGACGACGAACGAGCACAGCCACCCGACCTCCGGACTCACCCCCGAGCACACCCCCCGTATGCAGCAGTGGGCCGCACTCGCCCCCGATGTCTACAAGGCCCTGGTCCGGCTGGACGCGGCATCCCGCAAGGGCGTCGACCCGGTCATCGGGGAGCTGGTGAAGATCCGCTCCTCGCAGCTCAACCACTGCGCGTTCTGCCTCGACATGCACACCAAGGACGCACTGGCGGCGGGCGAGTCCATCGAGCGGATCGTCCAGCTCAGCGCATGGGAGGAGTCGCAGCACTTCTACACGCCCAAGGAGATCGCGGCCATCGAGCTGACCGAGGCGGTGACCGTACTGACCGACGGTTTCGTGCCGGACGAGGTGTGGGAGAAAGCCGCCAAGCACTTCGACGAGACCGAGCTCGCCCACCTCATCGCCGCGATCACGACGATCAACGCCTGGAACCGGTTCGCCGTGACCACCCGCATGGTCCCCGGTCACTACACGCCGGGCGATATCAAGCACTGACCGGACGCGGGTGCCCCCTCGTACGCCTCGCCCCGCGTTGTCTGTCCCCGCCCCCGTCGTACGCCCTCCTTCCCGCCCCTTCGTCCGTCCTCTTGACGGACCCCGCCCCGGGAGCCCCGAGATGACCGCATCCGTCCTCCGTGCCCTGCACCACGACCGCGCCCCCGGCGATCCGCTGATCCTCCCCGGCCCGTGGGACGCGGCGAGCGCCCGCGTCTTCGCCGATGCGGGCTTCCCGGCGCTCGCCACACCCAGTGCCGGGATCGCGGCCTCGCTCGGTTACGAGGACGGGGCGACGCCTGCCGCCGAGATGTTCGCGGCCGTGGCCAGGATCGTGCGCGCCGTCCCGGCCGCCGTACCCGTGTCGGCGGACATCGAGGCGGGATACGGGCTGGCGCCGGAGGAACTCGTGGAACGCCTCCTCGACACCGGAGCCGTCGGCTGCAATCTGGAGGACTCGGCCGACGGCACCCTCGTCGACGCCCAGCGGCAGGCGGACCGGCTGGCGGAGGTACGGGCGGTCGCGGGCGACCGGCTCTTCGTCAACGCCCGCGTCGACACGTACGTCCACGGCGTGCCCGACGGCACGGACCAGGAGGCGGAGACGGTGCGCCGCGCCCTGCTGTACGTGGCGGCGGGCGCGGACTGCGTCTACCCGATCGCGGCCCCGCCCGAGGCCCTGCCCCGGCTGTCCGCCGCCGTCCCGGGCCCGCTCAACGCTCTTGCCCGGGCCGACGGCCCCACCCCGCGCGAGCTCGGCGGGCTGGGCGCCACCCGGATCACCTTCGGCCCCGGCCTCCAGCGCCGGGCCATGGCGGCCGTACGCGAGATCGCGGACGAGCTGCGGAAGGGGTAGGCGCTGCGGGGTTCGGCCGCACACGACGGACAGCCGCCCGGTGCGGCCCGGCGCGGTCAGGCCCGTCTGCCGCCGAACGCCGCCAGGGTCCGTTCCAGCATCGGCATGGCCTGCACCACGTTGCGGGAGCGGATCAGGGCGTCCCACGCCGGCTCGAACTTCTTCCAGCCGCCCGCGTACGCAAGATGCCGCAGCCGCTCGTGCGTGCCCGGCTGGGCGGCCGCGCCGCGCCAGATGTTCGACCAGCGGTAGAAGTCCCGGTACGCCCGCCAGTAACCGTCCTCCAGTTGGCCCGGGGTCATTGCCTTCGGGCGGTACACGACATGCCGGGTGTCGTAGAGATCCCAGTCCCGGTGGACGATCCGGTCCTGCGCGGCGAGCTGCTTCCACAGCCCGGTGGACGGGTACGGCGTCATGATGTGGAAGGTCGCCGTCTCGATGCCCTGCCCGACGGCCCACTCCACCGTACGGTCGAAGACGTCCGGGCCGTCGTGGTCGAGCCCGAAGACGAAGCTGGCGTTGACCATGACACCGGCGTCATGGAGCCGGCGCACGGCGGCCGCGTAGTCCTTGCCGATGTTCTGGTCCTTGCGGCGTTCGGCGAGGTTCGCGCTGTTGACGGTCTCGAAGCCGACGAACAGGCTGCGCAGCCCCGCGTCCACGGCCCGCTCCAGCAGATCCGGCTGGAGTACGGACTTCACGGTGCCGGCCGCCTGCCAGAGCCGCCCCATTCCGGCCATCCCGTCGAAGAGCGCCTCCGCGAAACGGCGGTTGCCGAGCAGATGGTCGTCGAGGAAGTACAGATGCCTGCCGGGAAGCCGCTCGATCTCGGCGAGCGCGTCGTCCACGGCCTGGGTGTAGAAGGACTTGCCGCC
Organism: Streptomyces sp. NPDC058092; assembly: GCF_042884935.1. Taxonomy (NCBI): domain Bacteria; kingdom Bacillati; phylum Actinomycetota; class Actinomycetes; order Kitasatosporales; family Streptomycetaceae; genus Streptomyces; species Streptomyces sp. NPDC058092. Next base: position 3,296 of record NZ_JBHVSY010000001.1, on the reverse strand, counting down.
CGCAAAGAAGGCGTCCTTGTAGCAGAAGTCGCAGTGGTGCGGGCAGCCGCGCGAGACGACGATCGAGTTGGGCACCAGATACAGATGCCGCTTGATCAGGTCCCGTCGCACGGGCGGCAGTCCGGCCAGGGTGCGCAGCCGGGAGTCGTACCGGCGGCCGGGCACGCCGTCCCGGAACTCCTTCAGGAACAGCGGCCAGGTGTCCTCCCCCGGCCCGGTGAAGATCGTGTCGGCGTGCGCCGCCGCCTCGTCCGGGAGCGAGGTGACATGGAGGCCGCCCATGGCGACGTGCACGCCCCGGGCGCGGAAGTGGTCGGCTATCTCGTAGCCGCGCCGGGCGGAGGTGATGTACGGCTGGACGACCAGCAGATCGGGGCTGTCGAGCGCCTCGATGTCGACCCGTTCGACATGCTCGTCGAGGAGCGTCACCTCGTCGTCCGGGTCCAGATATCCGGCGAGGGTCGCCAGGCCGAGCGGCGGGAAGAGCGAGTACTTGATGGGCCGGAACAGCGGGCTGGTCGCCTCGGTCAGTGCCGGAAGGATCATCGTCACGCGCATGACAGCCCAGACTCGGGAAGAGGCGCGGTCAGTTCCCGGCCACGGCCACATACCGACGCAGCCGCCCCCGGCAGCGACTGCTGCCGGGGGCGGTGGTGTACGCCTCGGAGGGCGTACGGATCAGATCAGGCCGAGCTCGCGGACCGCGTCGCGCTCCTCGATGAGCTCCTGCACCGATGCGTCGATGCGCGTACGGGAGAACTCGTTGATGTCCAGGCCCTGGACGATCTCGTACTTGCCGTCCCTCGTGGTGACCGGGAAGGACGAGATGATGCCCTCGGGCACGCCGTAGGAGCCGTCCGACGGGATACCCATGGAGGTCCAGTCGCCGGCGGCGGTGCCGTTGACCCAGGTGTGGACGTGGTCGATGGCCGCGTTGGCGGCGGAGGCGGCCGAGGACGCGCCACGGGCCTCGATGATCGCGGCGCCGCGCTTGGCGACGGTCGGGATGAAGGTGTCGGCCAGCCACGCCTCGTCGTTGACGAGTTCGGCGGCGTTCTTGCCGGCGACCTCCGCGTGGAAGACGTCCGGGTACTGGGTCGCCGAGTGGTTGCCCCAGATCGTCAGCTTCTTGATGTCGGAGACGGCGGCACCGGTCTTGGCGGCCAGCTGCGAGATCGCGCGGTTGTGGTCGAGGCGGGTCATCGCGGTGAAGCGGTCGGCCGGTACGTCCGGGGCGGCGGCCTGCGCGATGAGCGCGTTGGTGTTGGCCGGGTTGCCGACGACGAGGACCTTGATGTCGTCCGCCGCGTTGTCGTTGATGGCCTTGCCCTGCGGCTTGAAGATGCCACCGTTGGCGGAGAGCAGGTCGCCGCGCTCCATGCCCTTCGTACGCGGGCGGGCGCCGACCAGCAGGGCGACGTTGGCGCCGGCGAAGCCGACGTTGGCGTCGTCGGTGATCTCGATGTTGCGCAGCAGCGGGAACGCGCAGTCGTCGAGCTCCATCGCGGTGCCTTCGGCGGCCTTGAGGCCCTGCGGGATCTCCAGGAGACGCAGGTTGACCGGCACGTCCGGGCCGAGCAGGTGGCCGGAGGCGATGCGGAAGAGCAGCGCGTAGCCGATCTGGCCGGCTGCGCCGGTGACGGTGACATTCACGGGAGTGCGGGTCATGGCGATCTCCGTTAGACAGCTGGCGGTGGGGGCTCCTGGCCCCTGGTGCTGGACATCTCTGAATCTTGACGTGAAGAGATATCCAGCGATCAGGCTATCCGACCCGGATCCTCCCGTCGGCCCGGCCCCCTGTGGCACCGCACACAACCCGTCACACAGCGCTCACCCGGCCGAATCACTTCACCCTGGAGGCGGTAGCGCGGTGGCGGGGCGTTTGCGCCGTTGCAGGGTGGTTGTCGTTGCACGGCGGCCGGGCGTTCTCGTCATGCCTGGTGCTGGTGGCGTCCTTGTCGTCGCCCCGTCGCCGCCCCGCTCCGGATCACCGCCCCGCCCCGGCCAGCAACGCCGCCCCGGCCAGCACCAGCAGCGTGCCGACCGCTCCCGCGAGGAGCACGGCCAGCCGTCTGCGGCCACCGACCGGGCGGCCCGCTCGCGGTGGCTGCTGCGGCACCAGCGGGAGCGCGGCACGCGCCCGGGAGATCCTGGCCGGCTCCACGGTCATGTCCTGGCGCATCTCGGAACGGCTCCAGGCCCGCTCCGCCAGCTCCCACATGGTCGTCAGATGCGCCTGATCGGTACCGGTCGCCTCGGCGAGAGCGACGATCGCACCCTTGGGCGCGAGCAGCCGCCCGCTCAGATACCGCTCCCACGACGTCCTGCTGTAGCCCGTGCGATCGGCGACCGTGGCGATGCTCAGCCCCCTGCGGTCGACGAGCCTGCGCAGCTGGCCGGCGAACTCCCCCACCTGCGGGTCGAGTTCGTCCGACAGCGCCTTCCAACGAGGCATTGCTTCCCCTTGCCCGGATCCGGTTCTTCATCTGATTCCTCCGTGGATACTCCGCGCTTCGGGGCGGAGAGGAAACGGACTCCTGCGGAGCAGGGCAAGGGCTGCGATTCGCCGCCAGGGCGGATCATGGTGCCCTGACCTGCAGATTTGATCTTTACATGCGGTCGTATTAGTTTGTGAGCACCACGAACCACGTGAAGCGGGCGTTCAAATACCGCTTCTGTCCGACGGATGCGCAGGCAGCTGAGCTGTCGCGCACGTTCGGATGCGTGCGGAGGGTCTACAACCTGGCGCTTGCGGCCCGCACCAAGGCGTGGACGCGGCAGGAGCGGGTCAACTACAGCCAGACCTCGGCCCTGCTGACGGCGTGGAAGAAGACCGAGGAACTGGCCTTCCTCAACGACGTGTCGTCGGTGCCGTTGCAGCAGACGCTGCGGCACTTGCAGACCGCGTTCAGCAACTTCTTCAGCAAGCGGGCCAGGTACCCGCGCTTCAAGGCCCGCAAGAAGTCCCGCAAGTCCGCCGAGTACACCACCAGCGGTTTCCGCTTCCGGGACGGCAGGCTGACTCTGGCGAAGATGGCCGAGCCGCTGGACATCGTGTGGTCGCGCCCGCTCCCGGAGGGGGCGAAGCCGTCCACTGTGACGGTCTCCCAGGACAGTGCCGGTCGCTGGTTCGTCTCCATGCTGTGCGACGACCCCACCGTCAAGCCGCTCCCCGCCACGGATGCGGCGGTCGGTGTCGATGTCGGTCTGAACCACCTCCTGACGCTGTCCACCGGTGAGGAGATCGCTAACCCGCGGCATGAGCGCACGGACCGTGCCCGGCTCGCGAAGGCCCA